>CAZCRO010000018.1:0-29569 GCA_964501115.1 uncultured Oscillospiraceae bacterium | reverse complement strand
AGACAAATTCTCAGAGCCGGAGCTTTTTATATGCTATTAGAATTGACGCTTACACTGATTCGACATATTTCCCTAGCAAACGCCAGGCATTTTTGATATTCTAAATTCCGGCAGAACTTCTCCCCCGAAAATGCGACATATCTGCCAAACGCCGCCCCGGTTCTCCCCCCGGGACGGCGTTTTTTCGGGCTGACGCACTGCGTCAGCCCGTTGATTAAAGATCATTCGGTTTCCTCATAGCCATCAGTCAAAGCGGTGGCGGACATCCCGGAAAGCGCACGGCCTTCCATCAAGTCTGCAAACTGCACTCCAGTTATGGTTTCATGGGCCAAAAGATATTCCACCAGTTGATTCAGCTTTTCAGAATCCGCACGAAGGATGCTTTCGCACTCGGCATAAGCCTGATCAATCAGGTTCTTTACTTCTTCGTCAATCGTACCGGCTACTTTTTCAGAATAACTCTTTGTATTCTGGTAGTCACGGCCGATAAACACTTCTCCGTCATCCAGATACGAGACAGTACCCAATTTCTCGCACATACCGTAACGGGCAACCATATCCTTGGCCAGCTTTGTTGCGCGGTCAATATCGTTGGAGGCGCCTACAGAAATATCGCCCACATACAGAGCTTCCGCAACCCGTCCGCCCAAAAGACCAATGATTTGCTGGTACATTTCGTTCCGTGTCAGGTTGGAAGAATCCTCTTTGGGCAGATACCAGGTTGCACCGAGACTTCTGCCACGGGGAACTATGGAAATCTGCCGCACCGGATCATGCCCGGGAAGACGGTACATTGCAACGGCATGACCTGCCTCATGAATAGCTGTTGTTTTCAGGTCACGACGGGACTGGACATGGCTGTGTTTTGCGGGACCTGCAATAATTTTCATCAACGATTCGTTGATGTCTTCCATATTCAAAACCGGACGGTTTTGCCGGGCTGCCAGAATGGCTGCCTCATTCAGCAGGTTGCTTAAATCCGCGCCTGTAAAACCGGAGGTTGCCCTTGCAACCGTGCGCAGATTTACAGAATCATCCAGCCGCTTGCCTTTGGCATGGACACGCAGAATATCTTCTCTCCCCTTTACATCCGGCGCATTGACCTGAATCTGTCGGTCAAAACGGCCGGGACGGAGCAAAGCGGGATCCAAAATATCCGGACGGTTGGTTGCAGCAAGAACAATGATTCCTTCGGTATGCCCAAATCCATCCATTTCCACCAGAAGCTGGTTCAGCGTCTGCTCTTTTTCGTCGTGACCGCCGCCCAAGCCGGTTCCACGTTTGCGACCTACCGCATCAATTTCATCAATGAAAATAATAGCGGGTGCCACCTTCTTGGCTTGCTCAAATAAATCCCGTACACGGCTTGCACCTACACCCACATACAATTCTACAAAATCGGAGCCGGAAATGGAGAGGAACTGTACCCCCGCCTCTCCGGCAACTGCTCTTGCCAGGAGGGTTTTACCGGTACCGGGAGGGCCGACCAGCAAAATACCGTGAGGAATTCTGGCGCCAATTTGGGTATATTTTTCAGGATCCCGCAAAAAATCAACGATTTCTGCCAGTTCTTCTTTCTCTTCATCGGCACCGGCAACATCCTCAAAGGTAACCTTCTTGTTATCCGGCACGCCCAGAACCGTTCTTGCCTTGCCAAAATTGGCCATGGGGTTGT
The DNA here is from genome assembly GCA_964501115.1 of uncultured Oscillospiraceae bacterium. GTDB lineage: Bacteria > Bacillota > Clostridia > Oscillospirales > Oscillospiraceae > Faecousia. The sequence goes on along the minus strand of CAZCRO010000018.1, from coordinate 27,894 downwards.
TGCCATTCATGCGCCCCATGAGTATCGTCCACAAAATAAGAAGCACACCACCGGCAACAATGATCGGCAGAATCAAATCGCTGGGGGTATAGGTCTTTTCCGGGACAAAATCGTAGTTTATCAAAATACCTTTGGCAGACTGTTCTTCCAGAAGATCTTTCATTTCCTGCCGGAAGGCTTCCACCTGGGCAAGCTTTGTGCTGACTTGTGTCTTTCCCTGATAAGGGGCAGACAGCTGCATGGTGATGGTGTCCCCTTTCACAGTAAAGGAACTGACCTGCTCGTTACGGAACAGCTCTACAACCTGAGAATAAGGAATTGCGTTCCCATCCTGGGTCAGCATTCCGCTGATCCAGGAGAACCCCAGCAGCAGAACCAGCATATACACCACCATCGGGATGATTCGATTGTTTCTCAAAATGAATATACTCCTTGTTATTATCCCTGATATGCCTCGGGCTTTAATACGCCGATGTAGGGAAGATTGCGATAATGCTCATTATAGTCCAGGCCATAGCCAACGACAAACTCATTGGGGACAGTATAGCCTACATAATCCGGTTTCAACGTGATGCCGGGCTTTCTGCCTTCGGGTTTATCCAGAAAAGTACAAACCTTGATGGATGCAGGGTTCTTGCTCAGAAGGTGCCGGTAAGTAAAGTCCAGAGAATTACCGGTGTCAAATATATCCTCCAGGATCAGCACATGCCGTCCCTGGATGTCTGTAGCAATATCCCGCTTTACCTCCATATTGCCGGTGGATGTTGTACCTGCATAAGAGGAAATCCACATGAAATCCATTTGGCAAGGGGTACGGATTTTCCGGATCATATCCGCATAAAACACCACAACGCCTTTCAATACACCAACAACCACAGGATCCTTCCCTGCATAATCTCTGGTAAGTTCCTGACCAAGCTGTTCAATGCGCTGATGAATTTGTTCCTCTGTAAGCAGTACCTTCAGTATATCTTTTTCCATGATTATGACCTCCGTAGTTCATAATTTTCTATAAACTCTCAAACCGGATTGTAACCGCAGGCAAAGAGTTTGCCCGGCGGTTTTCGTCTGAACCGATACCATAGACGCCCAAAATTCCCTGTTCATCTGCTATAACCGGAATTTTCTCCCGCTGAATGGCTGGGATTTTTCTGTCAATAAAAAGCTTTTTCAGGCTTTTGTGTCCGGCGGAAAGAGCAATTTGGTCTCCGGATCTCCGTGGACGAACCCATAGCGTCCCCTGTGGGCAGACGGTAAACGTTGTAGCAGTCTGTGAAAGCGCAATTGCTGGTTCCACAATAATACGCAAGCCGAGTTGTGGAAGCGCCGTAGCTGCCTCACACAGAGCGACCGGAGAAAATGTCTCGGTTCTTTCCTGTCTGACCAAGGCATCGTACCGGCGTGCAATGACAATACCTCCCGGAAAATCCATGGATGCGGAAGGATTCCAGTGAAAAACCAGGGATTCCACCTGCATAATATGAGCCTGCTCCGGTTCCTTAACTCCGCTCTGCTTGAGAAAACGCTCCAAATACCGCCTGCGAATTGCCGCAGGAAGCTGCCGCAGTTGGGAAACCCCCAGGGTTTCTGCCTGAACCTGTTGGGAAATATATGCTTCATCCTGCTGTAGATTCAGCGCCATGGCGGAAAGATTTTCCCCGATTCTTGGGTTTTCCTGACGAAGCAACGGCAAGATGTTGTGCCGGATCCGGTTGCGCAGGAATGCATCCCCTGCATTGGAACTGTCCTCCACATGAGGTAAAGCGTACTCCCGGAGAAAATCTTCTACCTCTTCCCGGGTAACGGCAAGCATCGGACGAATCAAGTTCCTGTTTTGGGGAGCAATTGCGCAAAGGCCTTTTAACCCTGTTCCCCGCAAAAGTCGCATGAGAACCGTCTCCGCATTGTCGTCTGCTGTATGAGCCGTAGCAACCTTCCCAGGCAATGTGGAAAAGAATGCATACCTGGCATCTCTGGCGGCGGCTTCCAGCCCTTTTTCACCGGCCGTAACCCAAGCCTCGCCAAAGTGGAAAGGAATTGAGAAACGATCACATAAGCTTTCCGCAAACTGCGCATCCCGGTCAGATTCAGCCTCCCGGAGATGGTGATTGAAATGGGCCGCCTCCAGAGAAAAGCCCCACTCCTCTTTCAAAAGATACAGAGAAAACAGCAGCGCTACGGAATCGGCGCCTCCGGAGAGGGCTACCGTGACAGTGTCTCCCGGGAGAATCAGACCGTACTGCTTATTAAACGCGCGGAGCTTATTCAGCATGTTTCCACTCCCGGTCTGCAAAGACCTGATACTGGCCAATCCATTGCAGCTTTACGGCGCCGGTTTCACCATGACGGTTTTTTGCAACGATACATTCGGCCACACCCTTATCCTCTGTATTCTCATTATAGTATTCATCCCGGTACAGGAACATAACAGAGTCTGCGTCCTGTTCGATGGCGCCGGATTCCCGAAGGTCGGAAAGAATGGGGCGTTTATCTGTCCGGCTTTCTACCGCACGGGACAACTGACTAAGGCAAATAACAGGAACATTCAGTTCCTTGGCCATGATTTTTAGAGAACGGGAGATTTCACCGACAACAACCACACGGTTTTCGTTATTCTTTCCGTAGCCGGAGCCTTGCATCAGCTGCAGATAGTCGATGATTACAAGCCCCAAATTATCCAGTCTGCGGCATTTGGCACTGATGTCCGCAACCGTGACCGAAGGATTGTCGTCAATTCGAATATCTGTCTGGCTGAGTGTGGATCCTGCCATACAGACCTTGCTCCATTCTTCATCAGAAAGCTTACCAGTTGTAAGCTTTCCCAGCTCCACAAAACTTTCATTCGCCAGCAAACGCATGGCCAGCTGCTCTCGGGACATTTCCAGGTTGAAAATAGCAACGGTTTTTTTGTAAGTTTTCGCAACGTTCACACCGATGTTCAAAGCAAATGCAGACTTACCCATAGCAGGACGTGCCGCAATGAGCAGCAAGTCCGATTTATTTAAGCCATTGATTTTTGTATCCAGATCCCGCAGGCCGGTGGAAAGTCCGGGAATAAGGGAATCGGACATAGCCAGTTCATTCAGCCGGTCAAATACCCGGTGCATCGTTGTGCCAATGTGCTCCAGGCTGTCTCCGCGCTCCCCTTTCCGCAGAGCATAAATCTTTTTTTCTGCGGATTCCAGAATATCTGCCGGGGTACCCATCTGGTCGTAAACCATATCGGATATTTCTCCGGCAGCCGTACCCAAGCCACGCAGCATCGCCTTTTCCTGAACAATATTGGCATAGCGCACTACATTTGCAGCAGTTGGGGTAATTTCCATCAGCTGCAGAATATAATCCCGGGAATTATCGTGATGATACCCCAGCTCCTTCAGCTTATCCAGCACTGTGACCGGGTCAATGGACTGGGAGAAATTGAACATAGTGTAAATCGCTTCGTAAATCTCCCGATTTTGCTGCAGGTAAAAATCCTCCGGCTTTAAAATGCCAATGACATCTGCCACACACTGAGGATCGATCAGAATCGAGCCAAGAACCGACTGCTCCGCTTCCAGGGACTGAGGCTGCTGCCGGGAAAGCAATTCTTCATCCATGTTGGTTTCTCCTTGCCCTTGTTTTCAATAATTGCCGCCCAAATACAATCAGGCTTCTTCGATCTTTACGCTCAGAGGTGCCGTGATTTCATAGCCCAGCTTGCAGGTAACCGTGTAGGTTCCCACATTTTTAATAGTTTCGTTCATCACGATTTTCCGCTTGTCCAGCTTGACACCCTGCTTTGCCAGAGCATCAGCAATTTCCGCATTGGTAATGGAACCAAAGAGACGACCGTTTCCACCGCCCTTTGCGGTAACGGTGACAGTCATTTCCCGCAGCTTTTTGCCAACTTCCAGCGCTTCCGCCTTTTCACGGGCAATGCGCTCCTGGGTAGCCTTGTCGTTCATACGCATGGTATTTACAGCATCTGCCGTAGCTTCAATCGCCATCTTTCTGGGCAGCATATAGTTCCGGGCATAGCCATCGGATACTTCCAGCATCTGCCCCTTCTTGCCTTTTCCCTTTACATCTTGCAGCAAAATAACTTTCATTTTCTTATACTCCTTTGTGATCTAAACAAAATCCTATGACAATTCACGGTGGAATTGTCCCAAGATTATCGTTGTTTTTTATTCTTCATAGAATGCATCGATGGACGCAATCAACTTATCCAGAGCGTCCTTTACATCCGTATCTGCCATTTGGGCGCCTGCCGTAGCAGCATTACCACCACCACCCAAAGGTTCCAGGATCATTTGAACATTGGCCGAACCAATGCTTCTGGCAGAAAGGATGGTTTGTGTTCCATCAGGATACAGCACGAATGAGGCAGTAATACCGGATATGTTCAGCAGTTCATCTGCCGCCTGGGCAGCGAGAATCCGGCTTGTTGTATTTTCCAGAGCAGCGATTGCCAGTTCATCCCGGTACAGTTTGGCAGATTTGATTATCTGGTACTTTTCAAGGGTGTCATGGAAATCGTTTTGCAGCAGCAGTTTTACTTCCGTCGTATCCGCACCCATACGGCGAAGAACCGCGGCTGCCTCAAAGGTGCGTTCGCCGCTGCGAACATTGAAAAACTTGGTATCCAGACAAATACCGGCCATCAGGCTCTTTGCCTCAATAGGCAGTACATCTCTGCTCTCTACCGCATAGGTAACCAATTCCGTTACCAGCTCACAGGCAGAGGAAGCATATGTCTCGTGGAGGTTGACGACCACAGGATTGATATAATCCGCCGCACGACGGTGGTGATCCACCACACACACCTTGGAAATAGATTCCAAAAGAGGCTTGAATTCCACCTGATCCGGACGATTGGTATCCACCACAATCAAAATGCTGCGATTATCACAGGTAAGCAGGGCATCCTGTCCGGAGATAAAAACATCCCGGTACTCCGGTACCCGCTGCAGTTCATCCAGCAAACGGGAAGCGGCATTGTGCTCCATGTCAATAACAATACTTGCCTTTTTGCCCTTTTTCCGACAAAGACAATTGATGCCGACTGCAGCACCCAGGGAGTCCAAATCCGCATTCTTGTGTCCCATAATAAACACGTGGTCGCTTTGGGCAATCAATTCCATCAAAGAATTGGCTGTTACTCTGGAGCGTACCTTGCTGCGGTAGTCTGTTTCCTTATTCCGCCCACCGTAAAAATCAAAATTAAAACGGTCCTTGATCACCGCCTGGTCACCGCCACGGCTCAGAGCCATTTCAATACCCAATGCGGCAAAACTATATGCCTCCTCAAAATCCGCACCATCTACGCCCAGGCCAATCGAAATAGATGCAGCCAGACCGGAAGGACTGATAATCCGGTGAATGTTCTCCAGCAAAGAGAATTTATCTGCCTTGGCACGATCCAGGTCTCTTTTTTCGAAAATAAACAAGAATCTGTTTCTTTCCAGACGGCGCAATAAGCCATGGTAGGATTCCGTCCAGCGGGTGATCTCGTCATTGAGCTTGGCGCTGATATTGGATGTGGCGCTTTCGTTGAGGTTCTGTGTCATTTCCTCAAAATTATCGATCAGGATAATAGCTACCACAGGGCGGGAACGGATGTATTCATCCCGAACCTGATAAAGCTCGGTCAGGTCACTCAAATACAGTACACCCAGCCGTGTTCCGGGACTTCTGAGCAGGGAACCATAAACCCGGTAACGCCGCCCATCCAGGACAACATCCTGGGGTGCCTCTGCCTTACCCGCAGCCAAAAAGTCCAGGGAAATACCTGGCAATACGGAACTGATAGACTGATCCACCACATTTTTCAGGCTGTTGGCCAACTGAGAAAAACGGTAGCTTTCCCAAACGATGCTTCCATCTTCCATACGCACCATAACCGCCGGAAGAGGACTCTCGCCTTTGGAGATGGATTCTATGGTATTCTGTTCGGTTTGAATATACTGCTGCAGCAAATGGCGACGGTGTTTTCTGTCCACCAGGTAGTAGACCAGAGTGAGGACAGAAACCAGGATCTCTCCCAGTCCCAACCAATACAAACCTGTGGCAAAGGAAATGGCGCAGAAGCTGAAAAGAATGAGAAAGTAAACGGTCTTTCCGGGACGAACCAGCCTGTTCAGCTTTTTCTCCATGTGGTTACCTCCTTCTTTATACCTCGCTGTATAAACAAGCTATTTTATTATAGCAAAGGAATCGATTTCCTGCAACTGTTAATTTTTTCGAGAACGTCTGCATGCTCAAAGCATCTTTTTCCGTCACCTTTGACACAGTCCGGCATAGAATGACCCGGAAGGTATTTTCCGAATCTTTTTTAGGAGGAATTGCTTTGATGTCCCCAAAACAGATGCCGTTTGCAGGAACCGGACGGCTGCCAAACCCTGCGCCTCTTGCCAATCCCTATGTTCCCTTCCAGACTGCCAGTCCGGCAAGGTACGATACTCCAAAAGCACTGGCGCGGGGAACCTTATTTCCCGGACTGGATCTTCCCTTTATGGGTATGGTAAATAAAACCAATCTGCCATCCACCCCTCAGACACAACTTCAGGCTCTGGCCTTCGCCATCCAGGAGCTGGCACTGTATCTGGATACCCATCAGGAGGATATGGAGGCGCTGCAGCTCTATCGGCAATACCAAACCGGCTATGCCAAATGTCTGAAGCAGCATGAACAATCCCTGCAGCCTTTGAATCATCTGACACCGACAGATGCGGAAACTTACCAGTGGCTGAACGATCCGTGGCCTTGGGAATATGCCGGGAACGAGGGGGTATAATCATGTTTCAGTATTCTAAAATTCTGCAATATCCTGTAAAAATCAGCCGCCCAAATCCTGAACTTGCTAAGATTATCATCACCCAATATGGCGGCCCAGACGGGGAGCTGGGTGCAAGCCTTCGGTATTTGTCCCAGCGCTATTCCATGCCCTTTGATGAGCTGAAAGGGCTTTTGACAGATATTGGCACAGAAGAACTTGGGCATCTGGAAATGATTGGAGCTATTGTACATCAGCTTACACGAAACCTGAAAGATGAACAATACCGGGATCCGTCTTTTGCACCGTACTTTGTAGACCACACTGTGGGTGTATATCCCAACTCTGCGGCAGGTACCCCCTGGTCCGCAGCGAGCATGGCGGTGAAAGGTGACCCCATTGCGGACTTGACAGAAGACTTGGCTGCCGAACAAAAAGCCAGAGCAACTTACGACAATATTTTGCGTTTAAGTGATGATCCGGATGTGAATGATGTGATTCGGTTTCTGAGGGAGCGGGAGATCGTCCATTTCCAGCGGTTCGGAGAAGCCATGCAATTGCTCCGGGAAAAACTGAATCAGACGAATGTATACTATATGAACCCGGCAATCGACATATAATCTTAGATTGGGGCTGTTGCATGCGCAGCAGCCCCTCGGTGCTGCCGGTGGAATCTGCTTTCAAAAATTCAGGGGAAAGAATCGTAAACGCACACTTGTTTTTAGCGGATGGCAGCAATCCACGCACGCATACAAAGAGATAAAAATGCTGTGCTTTTACGGGCTACTTTGGCAGTGAGCCGGACTGTTCAGACTGATGATCCATATCACAAGAAGATTGCGTTTTTCCTGTATCCGTGGTATAATGCAACACATACATATGTCAACAACACGAAGACAGAAAGGGATGTATCGCATTGATTCAATTCAAAGATGGATATTATACAGACTTGCGAACGGAAAACCGCAGCCGTACAGTAATTCACTACCGGGACGGCCAGCTGGAGGAGTTGAAAACACCTGTAGAACAGCGGGCTTTTTTGCGGGTTTATGATGGGCGCATGTGGTACTATGCATCTGTAACGGAAATGGAACACCTGCAGGAGACCCTTGATAGCCTCTATCAGGCAGCAACTTGCAATCCAGATATCCTTTCTGACCCCACGGTAAGCCATTTTGAGCGCAATCGGGACAAACTGCTGATTTTTACGCAAAACAATGTTCGGAATGTGGCCACCGCCCAAAAGCAAGCCCTTCTGAAAAATTATCTCCCACTGCTGTCTCAGGATTCTGCCAGCTCTATGCCGGAAGGATATTACCTGGACAGAAACAGCTTGTTTACTTTCCAATCCTCCCTGGGTGCGGATATTACCTACGACTACCAAACCTGCGGGATTGTTCTGAAAACCAATTTTGTGGAGGGCGACAAAAAATTCCCCGCCCATTGGCAAAAGGGTGCCATCCAATTTGAAGAATTGGAAAACCTGGAGCAGGAAATATCCCTTTCTATGGAAGAGCAAGCCGCTTTTATGCGTCATTCCGTACAAGTGACACCTGGAAAGTATCCGGTGGTACTTTCTCCGGAGGCTGCCGGTGTGTTCGCCCATGAATCCTTCGGTCACAAGTCTGAATCTGACTTTATGCTTTCGGACGAGAGCATGCGCCAGGAATGGATGCTGGGGAAACAGGTTGGTTCCCCCATTTTGTCCATTGCGGAGTGCGGCAGTTTTCCTGGCAGCGGCTATGTCCCTTATGACGATGAAGGAACCCGCGCAAGAAAGAACTATCTGATACAAAACGGCCGCCTGGCAGGCCGGTTGCACAGCGTCCAGACAGCTGTAACGCTGGATGAACCCCTGACAGGCAACGCCCGGGCAATCGACTGCACCTTTGAACCAATCGTCCGTATGACTACAACCTACATTGAAGGCGGCAACAAAACCTTTGACGAATTGATTGCCCCCATTGAAAAGGGATACTTTATCAAAAAAATCTCCCATGGCAGCGGTATGAGCACGTTTACCATTGCGCCAACGGTTGCCTATGAGATTGAACACGGAAAACTTGGAAAACCGGTCCAGATCAGCGTGATCAGCGGAAGCGTGTTTGAAACACTGGGATTGATCGACGGACTGACCAGAGATGTGGAACTGCTTTCCTTTGTCTCCGGTGGTTGCGGAAAAATGGAACAGGCCGGACTTCCTGTAGGATTTGGTGGCCCGTATGTTCGAGTTTCTTCTATGAATGTACAGTGAGGAATGGAAATATGGAAAAGGAACAAATCATTCGAAAAAAGCGTTCCGTGACGCTGAACGTTACAGGCGGAAAAATTGACAGCTACCGCAAGAAGGAAGAGACCACCGGTACCGTTCGGGTATACAGAGATGGCTGCATTGGTGTCGCCGGATGCCTGGGTAAATCCGATGAAGAAGTATTGACCCAAAAAGCAGAAGAAGCACTGGCGCTGGGAATCCACTACCCTTGCGCATTGGATGACCAGGAAGAACTCTGCGTAGACACACAGACAGACATACTGCCGGAGGAAGAACTGATTCCTGCCATGCAGGATATGCTGGACAAAATCGGTCAGGCCTGTCCCAATTTTGCCATCAGCAACAAAATCTCTTTGCAATACAATCACGCAGAATATAGAAATTCCCGTGGTCGCCACTTGACCTCTGACGGCAATGTACTGAACATCGGCCTGGTGTTTCAGAGCAGGGGTTCCGGAAATCTGATGGATGGGTTCTTTGGCTATTCCGGCAAATCCTTCCGGCCGGAGTATGTGGTTGATAAGTGCAAGGCACTGCACGATGCCTACTATACGCCTGTAGACATAGAAGAAGGCGAATGGCCGGTTATAATGGAACAAACGGATCTTTTTGGAAATTTCCTGCAGCATTTTCTTGGGGAAATGTATGCTTCCGGTGCTTCTCTGGTTCATGGGAAATTGGGAGAACAGATTTTCTCATCCAAGCTGACGTTTGCGGATGACCGCAATCCTGGAACCAACCCCGGCAGCATTTTCTTTGACGCGGAAGGGCAGGTTTCTCCAGACTACCGCAGTCCGCTCATCCAGAATGGTGTTTTAACCGGGCTTCTAACCACAAAAAACTCCGCGGCACAGTTTGATCTGCCTGTGTCCAAGACCTCTTCCTCTGCCTATGACGGAGTTCCTTCCATTGGTATGGCGGGACTGTATGTTGCGCCCACTGCAGAAACCATTGGGCAGCTGGTACCCGGGAAAGCCATCTATGTGGTAATGGCCTCCGGCGGAGACACAACCCCCTCCGGCCACTATGCCACACCTGTACAGGCGGCCTACCTGCTGGAGAATGGAAAACTGGCAGGCAGATTGCCGGAACTGAATATCAGCGGAGATTTCTTCTCTATTCTGGGAGAAAATTATATGGGATGTGTACACGGAGATCTGGTGGAAAATTGCCAGTTCTGCTGTACAAAAATGAAGGTCACGAAATAAAGAATGCAGCTGCTGCACTACGGTATCCGTAGCGCAGCGGCTGCATTTTTTACATGTAAGTGCTCACACTCTGCGCTGAGTCAGGCTGCGTGCAAGCTCGGCCATATATTGAGAATCCGGGAATACACCTAGGCTATCGATTGCTTTTTGGGTATATTCTTCTACCAGAGTCTCACATTTTTCCAAACCGTACAGACGGACAAAGGTATTTTTCCCATCATCCATTCCAGTGGCTTTTCCCAGCTCCTGGGCAGAGCCGATCACATCCAGCATATCATCCCGTATCTGGAAGGCCAGCCCCAGATAGGCTGCAAACCGTGCTGCCGCTTCAAGCTGATCCTCGTTTCCGTTTCCGGCAATCACGCCCAAAACGCAGGAGGCAGCAATCAGCTTTCCGGTTTTGCGGGACTGAATATCCAAAACCTCCTGCTCAGTACACTGCCGCTGCTCACTGAGCATATCCAGAACCTGGCCGCCGATCATACCCAGAGAACCGGCGCATTCGCTCAAAACAGCCACAGCCCGGCCAATATCCCGGGGGGTTTCCAGCTGAATTCGTGTCGCAACGGAAAAGGCGTCTGTCAACAGCGCGTCTCCTGCCAGTACAGCCATCGCTTCGCCGTATACTTTATGATTGGTCAGGCGTCCACGGCGGTAATCATCGTTATCCATACAAGGAAGATCGTCGTGGATCAGGCTGTAGGTTTGAATCATTTCAATGGCTGCCGCAAAAGGCATGGCCGTGTGGTAGTCCCGGCCGCACATTCTGCAAAAGTCCAACGTGAACATGGGTCTTAGCCGCTTACCGCCGCCCAACAGGCTATAGTTGGCAGCCTCGAAAATCAATTTCTGCGGTTGATCGGAAAAAGCACTGTAAATACTTTGCAGGTATGCCTCAATCTCTTGCCGATAAAGCTTGCTTTGCTGCTCAAAATTCATCCTGAAACACCTCTTCCACCAGATCTCCATTGGAATCTACGGAGATTTTATTCACCTGTAGCCGGGCATCCTCCAGGAGCTTTCCGCAACTTTGCACCAGCTGTGTGCCTTCCCGGAACAGCTTGAGAGATTCCTCCAGAGGAACATCCCCCCGCTCCATGGCACGGACAATCTGCTCCAGACGAAGCATGTTTTCTTCAAATGTGCTGCTGTTCTGATCCATTGGGAACCTCCTTTGTTGTTGTGACAGACGCTTCTATATAGCCGTCGCTGACACGGACAGAAATATTTTCTCCCGATTGTACTTGCCCGACGCAGCGCAGAAGTTCCCCATCTCCGGTCTGAACCATGGCATATCCCCGGCTGAGAACCTTCAGAGGACTCATAGCGTCCAATTTGGCAATATTACGAATAAAACGCTGATTTTGTTGGGATACAATCTGATTTTCCGCAGAAATCAGCCTGTTTTTCCACAACAGCAAATCTTTACTTTTCTTATCCAGATACCCGATAGGGCTTTGCAATGCCGCAGAAGCAGCAAAGGCATCCAGCTTTTGCTGCGCCATGTTCAATTGGCGGTTTATTGCCATCTGCATTCTGGCAGAAAGGGAATCCAGATTTTGCATGAGAGCCGCCTGATCCGGAACGGCAAGCTCCGCACCATTGGATGGTGTCGCAGCCCGAAGATCCGCAACATAGTCGGCAATGGTGACATCCGGTTCGTGCCCAACGGCAGAAATAATCGGAATACGGGATTCATAAATAGCATAAGCTACCCGTTCATCATTAAATGCCCATAGATCCTCGATAGAGCCACCGCCACGGCCGACAATCAGGAGATCCGCAAGTTTATGAGCATTGGCATATCTTATTGCCGCAACAATCTCCTCCGGAGCCTCGCTCCCCTGTACTCTTACCGGAAGCAGTCGCACCTTAGCCAAAGGATATCGTTTGCGCAGAATCCGCAAAATATCATGCACCGCTGCGCCGGCGGAACTGGTAACAACCCCGATTATACCGGGATACGGGGGCAATGCCTGCTTATGCTCCTGGGCAAAAAGGCCCTGGGCTGCCAGTTTCTTTTTCAATTCTTCAAAAGCAGCGTACAGATCTCCCACTCCATCTATGGCCATGGCCGTACAATACAGCTGGTATTGTCCGACCCGGGGGTAAACACTGATGCGTCCCATAGCGATTACTTTCATCCCGTTAGCCGGACGAAAACGCAGGCCGAACGCATTGCCTTTGAACAGGACACACTTCAATGCAGATGTTTCATCCTTCAGGGTAAAATAATGATGGCCGGATGGATAGAGTTTATAGTTGCTGATTTCTCCCCGGACAGCTACCTGACAAAGCAAGGAATCCTCGTCCATTTTCCCACGGATATATTCGTTTACTTGGGAGATAGAAAGTATTTGGGGCATATCACACCTCAGCAATTCGTTGTGCCAGAACGGCAACACCCATAGCGTTATCCGTAGAGAACTGGGGCTGTGCAAACACAGGCGCTACCGGTGCCATCACATGGCGGAGCATAGAATTGGATGCAACGCCGCCGGAAAAAACAACCGGAAGCCCCGGATAGTTTTTCTGTGCCTGCTTGGTTGCTTCCAGCACAGCCCCTGCCACGCAACGCAACGCAAACGCTGCGGTCTCCTCCGGGACATGATTCTTTTCATGGTATTGCTGTACTTTATTCTGAATACCGGAAAAGGAAAAGCTGCTGTTTTGGCATTTAACCCGGAAAGAATCCGATTTCTGTGCCCTCTCACTCAGGGCATCCAGATGTTTTCCCGACGGAAAAGGAAGACCGAGAAGCTGTCCGGTGCGATCAATCAGCTGTCCGGCAGAAATATCTGTGGTTCCTCCGATCTTCGTACAGATTACATTCTTTCCTTCCGGCTCTACCAGCAAAAGTTCCGTAGTACCGCCTGAAAGGTGCCAGGCCAGATGGGGAGTATCCATCAGTTCTATCCGTCCGGCACTCCATAAGCTGGCGGCAACATGCCCTTGCTGATGGGATACTTCCACAAGGGGAACATGCAGCATCTGGCTGATCATTTGCGCATGGCTGATTCCTACGAGAAAACAGGGCATATAGCTACCTTCCACAGCCCGGGGACGGGTACTGACACCTACTGCGGTAATCTCCTGCTGGGGCACACGGGAAAATAGCCTGCCGGACAGCTCCGGCAGGCTTTTGATATGGGAAAATACCGCATCGGATTGACGAAGACCCAACTCTCCCTGCTTCACAGGCAAAAGCTTGGAGCAATTCTCACCGATTGTTCCATCGAACCATGCAATGGAGGTCGTGTAATTGCTGGTGTCAATTCCAATGACTGCCATTTAATTTTCCTCCTGGGTCAGGCTGCGGGCAAAGCTGCCCAAAATGCCATTGGCAAAAGCGCCTGCTTCCGCACCATCGTACATCTTTGCCAGCCGGACAGCCTCGGAAATAGCAACGCCGGTGGGGACATCCTCTGCATAGAGGATCTCGTATATGGCCAGCTGAAGCACACAGCGGGTCAACCGGGAAATACGGCTAATATCCCAGCCAATGGAAAACTTCCGGATTTGGTTATTCAGCTCCTCCTGACGGTTCGCTACACCGGATACGACAGAATCGATGTAACGCAGCTGGGATGCGCTGGGACGGTCGGCATAAACTTCGTTCTCCTGGGACAGAGAAGGATAGTATTCCTTATTCAGCCGAAGGGATACCTCCTGCTCCGGTTCCTGGCCGGTAAATTCTCTGGAATAAATCAGATGTACGGCCAGTTCTCTGGCATTGGCTCTCGTCATAGTCTCTCCTTTTTTCTCTGTACGGTTACTTACGGGAAATACCCCGAACATTTACATTCACAGCGGTTACCTTTACACCGGTCATAGATTCTACAGCATTGGCAATGGCCAACTGGACACTGTCTGCCACATCTACTACGCTGTAGCCATAGCGAATGACAATATCGGCATCGATGGCAACCGTATTGTCTTCGGCAATGCAGATTTTCAAACCCTTACCCCAGTTCTTCACGCCAATGAGATCGGCAACTTCGTTACCGGGCTTTACACTCAAACCTGCAGCCCCTTCTACTTCGGCAAGGGCATGCTCGGCAATCACTTCTACAACTTCTTCAGAAATGTAAACATTCCCATTCTCCTGGGACTGGGTAATGTACTGCTTATATTCCGCCATTTGAAAACCTCCTAAATGCGCTGTATTCCCTGGGGAACACATAGTTTTATTTATTGTATCACAAATCCAGAAAAATACAACTATTTTCTCTTGGCATTGGCAAGAAAAGCCTTTGAAAACACCCGGGGTGATGAAAGTGACATTCCCCGGGCCGGTATTCCTATTTTTCTTTTTGTGTTTGAATCATTTCATGCAGTGCAGACAGAGCATCGTGCAGCCCTCCCAAATGGTCAATCAGACCTGACGCGACAGCCTCTTTTCCATACAAGATGGTACCGACATCTGTGGCCATTTCTCCCGTAGCCATCATGAATCGTTCAAAAGCTTTGCGGGATATTTTGGAATTTGTGGTTACAAAATCCGCAATTTGCTCCTGAATTCTTTGAAAATACCGAAAGGTTTGGGGTGCGCCAACCACAAGGCCGGTCATCCTTACCGGGTGAACGGTCATGCTGGCCGTAGGGGTGATGAAGCTTTGTTTGGTGCATACAGCCAGGGGAATGCCGATGGAATGCCCACCTCCCAGCACCAAAGACACTGTGGGCTTTTTCATTCCCGCAATCATTTCCGCAATAGCCAGTCCCGCTTCTATATCTCCGCCAACTGTATTGAGCAGCAGCAACAGGCCATCTATATCATCACTTTCTTCGATTCCTGCCAAAAGGGGCAGTACATGCTCATATTTCGTTGTTTTTACAGTTTCCGGCGCAACCTGATGGCCTTCCACCTGGCCGATAATTGTGAGTGTATAAATATTTCCGTGGCTGGAACAGGTCATATCCGATCCCAATTCCATCAGTTGCTCCCGTTCTTCTTTTTTCATATCCGCATTTTTCTGGGTTTCCATTCCGCATCCTCCTTTTTGCATAGCATGCCCCGAATTTACCAGCTAATTCCCTATTGCGAAAAGAAGAAAAATGCCGTATAATAAGTAACAATCAAGGCTTATGGCAGAAAAAGAAAGGACGATTACATATGCATTATGAATATCAAACCAAAGGAACCTGCTCCCGCACCATTTTCTTCGATGTGGAAGAAGGCAAGGTAAAGAATGTGCAGTTTGTTGGCGGCTGCAACGGCAATCTGAAGGGCATTGGTGCCTTGGTAGAAGGTATGCCGGTTGAAGAGGTCATCTCCCGGGTAGACGGCATTCACTGCGGCGCAAAGGGCACTTCCTGCCCCGACCAGCTGGCATGTGCCCTGAAGCAGACCCTGAACAAGTAAGCCTCTGTATTACGTATAAAAAGAGTCATTGCACGCTTGCCAATCGGCACGGCCGCAATGACTCTTTTTATATTTTCTGTCTGAGGATATGTTTCACTTTTTCAGCCAGCTGTCCAGACCGGAAAACTGCTGCCGGGCAGAGGTTTTCAGGGAAGAAATATCCAGCCGTCCGGTTTGACTCTGAATATCTGCCAGAAGCTTTTGTGCATCCGAACACTCCCCTTCCAGTGCGTTCCACATAGCCCCATGAAACTCTGCATCCTTCAGCACGTGGGTTTGCTTGGCGCTGTAGATAATGGGAACCACATTTTTCCCCAACACCCACCCAAGAATCATGGCATGGAAGCGGGTAGCGAGGATACTCTCGTATTGGTTCATGGCAGAAAGTATTTCCTGCGGATCTCCCCGGTAAAGGATACAGGAAACCTTCTGCGGAGCATTTACCTGTGTCAGGATCTGCTGCATCGCCTCGTCATCCCCCTCCGATTGGCAAAAACCAAACAAGCCAACGGGAATGCTTTGCTCTGTACACAAGTTGCACAGCTCCGCAATAACCCGGTGGTATTGCCGGCGTACAGCTTCATCCCGGAAGCAGCCTTTTCCGGAAACCACGCTGATTCCGATTCCCCGACCCTGTATAGTAGGCAAATCACTATGCCAGTCATACAGCACATCCGGTGCATAGGTACTGCCGGGCAGAGGCTGCACCTGTTGCCAGGAGAAGCAGTCACGAAAGCTGCACCCTTCCAGGCGGGAAAGCGCCCTCCGCAAAACCGGAAGAAATTCTGCGCAGTAGCTTTGCTCACAGTTGGCACCAACCAGAAATGCCGGTGTCTCTTCCGTGGCAAAGTTCAAAGGTGCCCCTTCCCACAATATGGAGCCGCCAATGATGACCTTTGCATCCGCTCCCATGCCATCAAAAATCTCTCTCCTGGGAATGTGCAAAAGATGTGTCAGCTTTCTGCGTATCCTGCAAAAAAAATTAGGAAGCACAATATTCTTTTCTCCCCGAAACGCACGCTGGTTTGTACCCACAGCATATACGTAAAACCGGTGCTCCGGATACCTCCTGGCAAGCTGCAACACAAACAGGTCATCTCCCAGGTTTTGCTGGCAATAGGCCTGAACATATATTTTTTTCATGCGTCTCCCCTCCTCTGCTGGAACCATCATATCACATTTTTCCATATCCCGCAAGGATGCCCTTGCCATTCCGGCGGGAATATGGTATGATTTTGTAAAAGAAAGAAGGGAGAACAAAATGCATCACAAAACACTGCTGTTTGATTTGGATGGTACGCTGACAGACTCCGGAGAGGGTATCATCAACTGTGCCCAGTACGCTTTTGAAAAAATGGGATACCCTGTGCCGGAAAGAGAGAAAATGGGTGTATTTGTAGGCCCTCCCCTGGCGGAAACGATGATCAAATTCGGTATTCCGGCCGAAAAGACCGGTGAGGCAATCCGGATATTCCGTGAACGCTACATTCCCATCGGAAAATATGAGAATAAGCTTTACCCTGGAATCCCGGAAATGCTCCAAGCACTGCTGGATGACGGGTGGACACTGTTCGTAGCCACCTCCAAACCGGAAATCACCGCAAAGGAGGTTCTGGAACATTTCCAGCTTTCCAAGTACTTCCGGCTGATTTGCGGTGCAGATATGGATGAGAAACGGGTAGAGAAAGCGGATGTAATTGCCTACTTGCTGGAGCAAACCACACCTGGGGATACCTGCCTGATGATCGGTGATACCCGATATGATGTGGCAGGCGCCAGGGAACATGGCATTGCCACCATCGGCGTGAGCTGGGGATATGGGGATGTGGAGCAAATGCGCGAAGAAGGCGCAATCGCTATAGCAGATACGCCTCAGCAGCTGACAGATATTTTGAGAATGTATTAATAAGTTAAAAGCACTGCTAAGGAATCCGAAGAATCGGACGGTTCCATAGCAGTGCTTCTTTATTGGGTGGAAATTGCCTGTCAGGCTTCCACCTGCGCAACCAGCATTTTGCGCAGGTAGTTCAAAGCTTCCGGTGCGGACACACCCAAAACTGCTTCAATTTCCCCGGAGAGAACTTTTTCCGCATCATGCAGGAAGTTTTCATCACAGATATGTAGCTTTTTACCCATAGCATGTTGCCGCTCCCTGTGGCAATACAACGTATACAAAGTTTGCAGCATACTTTCCCGACTTCCGGAACCGGACATATCCCGATAGAACTGCTTCCGCTTGTTTTCATCCGCAATCCAGTTTTCTGTGCGAATTTGCCTGGACGTAACAAGAGCCTCCAGCTCCTGCTTGTTCAGTAGGCAGGAGATTTTATTCATAGCCACAGGATTATGGGTTGGTACCAAATACTGGCTTCCCTCCCGGTTGGTGGGTTCCAAAACCATATATTGACGCTTCACATGATCCACCATGCGCTCCTGAAATGCGGAAATTCTGCATACGCCATGCACACCATATACAACCAAATCTCCCACCTGATACATTTGTAAAAATCCTCCTGTTGACAATTGTTATTTCTAGTGTTATAATATCATATTTTTCAAGAAATTTCACATTGACATTTTCACAAATTTTGATTGGGATTCTTTGTAGGTTTTCACAGTAATTTTGCACGAAAATCCGATTTTCCCCCTAGAACAGCAGCTGCACATGATAGTGGCGCAGCCAATAGTCCATTTGCAGAAAATAGGCCAACTTTTGAGGACGGCGCATCAGCTGCCCGTACCAGGGCCAGGGACTGGATTTATCCAGAATACTCTCCAATGCATCCTTTCTGACCAGAGAAAACAAAGGCGCATCCGGCTGATTAAGCAATACCTGCATCCGCTCCTGTAGCAATGCCTCGTATTGAGGATCGAAGGTTTTGGGATAGGGACTCTTTTTTCGATGGGCAACCTCCGGAGGAAGCAAATCCTCCGTGGCGGCCCGGAGCAACCCCTTCTCCTCTGCCCCATGCTCCTTGAACTCCCAGGGAACAGCGTAGAGATATTCCGCTATCCGGTAATCACAAAACGGGACACGCACCTCCAAACCACAATACATGCTCATACGATCCTTCCTGTCCAGCAATGTCTGCATGAACCATCGGAAATTCAGATTGACCATTTCCTTGATTCTTCGCTCCTGTGGGGAATTATCCGGCAATATATGACTTTCCCGGCAGGTCTTCCGGTAAGCATCCATGATATACTCCCTGGGATTCAGCTGCATGGTAATAGCATCTGCCGGCAAACGGCATCGATCCTCCGTATTTTGCGCCCAGGGGAAGCCGTCTGCCTGGCGAACCAGGGGATCCCGATACCAGGGATACCCGCCAAATATTTCATCGGCACATTCCCCGGAGAGGGCGACTTTTACGTGGCTGCGGATATTTCTGCAAAGCAGCAGCAGAGAAAAATCCACATCCGCCATTCCGGGTAAATCCCTGGCACAGGTGGCATCTTCCAGGACTGCGATCAGCTCCTCCGGTGTAAGTTCCCACTTATGCCCTCTGCTGTTCAAAAAAGCATTCATGCAATCGATATATGCCCGGTCTGAAGAAGGTTGGAATTTTCCCGGCCTGAAATAAAGGCTCTCATTGAGATAGCCAACAGAAAAGGTATCCAGAGGTGTATCCCTCTTCCCGGCAACTACAGCGGAAATGATGCTGGAGTCCAGACCTCCGGATAAAAAAGTGCCTATTGGGACATCGGATACAGTTTGCCGCAAAACAGAATCTATGACCAGAGCACGCACCTTTTCTACGGTCTCCGGGAAGGAATCGACATGTACCCGATCCCGAAGCATCCAGTAGCGCCGCACTTCCAAATGGCCATCCTGGAAATCCGCATAACAGCCGGGTTCCAATTCCAGTATGTTATGGAAAATGCCGCTCCCAGGCAGCCTTCCCGGGCCGAACAACAGGAGCTGTGCCGCCCCCTCCCGATCCAGCCGGGCATCTATCCAGGGACTGGCCAAAATGGTTTTGATCTCTGAGGCAAACAGAACAGATCGCTCCTGGACACAATAAAACAGTGGCTTTACGCCAATTCGATCCCGCGCCAGCAGAAGGTGTTTTGCATTGTGCATCCAAAAAGCAAACGCGAAAATCCCGTTCATCTTATCCAGAGCACTGTGTCCCCATTGGGCACAGGCATGCAGCACAACCTCGGTATCTGAATGGCCATGGAATTCATGTCCCAGTGCCTCCAGCTCCAGGCGCAATTCCCGGGTATTATACAGTTCTCCATTGTATACCAGAGTATAACTTTCCTGGGGCGTTTCCCAGGTCATGGGTTGCTGCCCGCCTGCCGGATCAATGATCGCCAAGCGGGTGTGCAACAGCGTACAATCCTCCTGACAGAAGCATCCCTGCCCATCCGGCCCCCGGCGGAGCATGGTTGAGAGCATACTCTCTGCTTCCTTTGGCGACAAGCTTTTGCCGATACATCCGGCAATTGCGCACATATACATCACACTCCTACTTTACAGGATATGCCCTGCCTGCTTGAAAAGTGTATGAACCACTTATTTTTGCAGATACTTTACAGCGGAGGGATGCACGATGAAAAACAGCCAACAGGCACTTTCTTCCATCTTAAAGACCACACAGATGGGACAATTGGGAATCCGCAGTGTGCTGGAAAGCCGCATGCGACCGAATTTTCGTCAGGCTCTGGAAGAGCAACTGAAAGAATATGACCGCATTGAAACAGAGGCGCACACGCTGGCTTGTCAACGAGGCTGGGAACTTCCAGAGCTGGATACTGCAATACGTGCCATGACAAATATGGTGACACGGCTAAAGGTGAAGGGTTCCGGCACAGAATCCAGAATTGCGGACATGATGATTCAGGGAAATACAAAAGGAATGATTCAGCAGACAAAAAATGCCCGCCGTTTCCCACATGCAGATATGCCTATATCCGCATTGAATCAAAAACTCCTGGACACAGAAAATGCAAACATTCGGCAAATGATCCGCTTTTTATAGTTTATTTGCGCAAAAATTGGATGCCGAAAATATTTCCCCAAAAAGAAGCTCCCCTGCCCTGTATGCACACAAGGCAGGGGCATTGCATAGACTGATTGGTAAGGCAACCGAAAAGCGTCTGCCTTGGAAAGGAGGAAGCACTATATGCCACCAAGCGGCTACATAATAGCAAGAGCTTACATGAGTGATGCCCAAATCCCATTGGAAAATGTAGCAGTTACCATTGCCTCTCAGGACGGTACAGCACTTGCCATGCGTCTGACCAACCGGAGCGGATTGACCTCTCCCATAGAGATCCCCACCCCGGATCGCACAGAAAGCGAAGCACCCGAGGATACCACCCGCCCCTATACGGATATAACTGTATATGCATGGAAAAATGAATTTGAGCAAATAACAGCAAAGAATGTACAACTTTTTGCGGATATTACTACCGTACAAAATCTGGAAATGGTGCCTCTATCAGAGTTACCGGATCACTGGGATCGCAATGTGCTCTATAACACTCCGCCCCAGAATCTGTAGGAGGAAATATGCCTACTGTAACGCCTTTTATACCCCAGAGAATTACCGTGCATTTGGGCACCCCCAGCAGCAATGCGGAAAACGTGACTGTCAGCTTTTCTGACTATGTAAAAAATGTTGCATCCTCTGAAATCTATCCTACCTGGGAGGAAAGCGCACTGCGTGCAAATATTTTGGCAATCGTCTCCTTTGCGTTAAACCGTGTGTACACCGAATTCTACAGGAGTCGGGGATATAGTTTTGACATTACCAACTCCACCGCTTACGATCAGTTCTTTGTAAAAGGCCGAAGCTTTTTTCGCAATGTGGCTGCTTTGGTGGATGAACTGTTCAACGACTACCTGCGGCGGCCAGGTTTTGTGGAACCACTGGCCGCGCAATTCTGCAATGGAACGACGGCCACCTGTGACGGCCTGAGCCAATGGGGAAGCCAGCGGCTGGCCCAACAGGGGTATGACTCCGTGCAAATTCTGCGCAACTACTATGGGAATGTGGAAATTGTCAACAATGCGCCGGTACAAAATATTGCCTCCTCTTATCCGGGTATCCCGATACGCCGCGGAAGCGTTGGACCCAATGTTGTGGTAATCCAGACAGAATTGAATCGAATTTCGCAAGCATATCCGGCAATACCAAAGGTTGCCAATGTAGATGGTATATTTGGGGAACGCACAGAAAACGCCCTGAGAGAATTCCAGAAAATATTTGACCTGGACGCGGATGGAGTGGTTGGCTCCGCCACCTGGTATGCCTTGGTACGGCTATATACCGCGGTAAATTCACTTTCCGAATTACGCAGCCAGGGACAACGGTATTATTCCATCTCCTGGAATGAAACGCCGATTCAGCAAGGAGACCGTGGAATCCGGGTGGAAAACCTGCAATATATGCTAAGTGTGCTGGCAGCGTATATTTCCGCAATTCCCGCTCCCCGAATAGATGGAATATTCGGTCCTGCAACTCGCCAAGCAGTGTTGGCTGCCCAACTGTATTTTGGTCTTCCGCAAACAGGAACGGTAGACTATGATACCTGGGATGAAATATACGATCAGTTCACCGGAATAGAAAATGCCAGTTTCCGGGATCTGGAAACATTTCCATATACCTCCGCAGTCATTAACCAAGGAAGAAACCGATATAGCCGCAGCACAACCCTGACCCAATTCCCCGGTGTGAATCTGTCCATGGGAGATCAGGACTCTGTTCGTCAGGAGGTGGTTCGATGAAACCGGATGAAGTATTTCTCGCGCAGCCTATTCGCAGCCTGCAAACCATGCTGCGGGTACTGGCAGAAAATGACAATCGCTATGGGAAAATCATTCCGGACGGGATATACGGAAGCCAGACAGTTTCCGCAGTGAAACGATTTCAGGATCAAAATGGTCTGCCAGCTACAGGCATAACCGATCAAAAAACCTGGGAGGCACTGGTGGAAGCATACCAGGTTGCACTGGTGGAGCTTTCCCTGCCGGAACCAGTCCAGGTTTTGCTGGATCCCGGCCAGGTAATCCAGCCCGGACAGCAAGGCAGTGTAGTTGCGTTTGCTCAGGTTATGCTTGGCGTTCTTGCCAGGAATTACCACTGTCTGAACACACCGGAGGTAACAGGAATTCTGGATATGCCAACCCGGCAGGCACTTAGAATCTTCCAGGGGCTGTGCGGGCTGGAGGCAACCGGAACGCTGGATCGGCACACCTGGAAGCACCTGGCTCTGCAATACCCTATGGCTGAGCATCAACCCATTAACAGCGGAACCCGACAAGTCTATCCGTCAAGAAAAGATGCATGAAAAATGGCAGCGATCCTCCAACGGACCGCTGCCACATATGATTTCTTTTTCAGTATTTCCTCCGAAGGATCGGTGTGTCACAAGGTATACCGTCGGCTTATCCGCAGATATTTCCACGGCATCGGCAACCTTCACCGCCTCCGCTCTACGCATACAGTATACCATATCCCCGGAGAAAAAGGTGAAGAATCCTTGAACGAAGGGCAAATAAATTATGCCGGATACAAATTGCTGATCAGCAACAGCAGTGGCAGTGCCAGGGAGAAAATGCTTACTGCCCATGCGTACATTGCCCTTCTGGACAAAAACATCATAACAAGACACCCGGCAGTAAGCGCCAGAGGACCCATAACAGCGATATAACGGGAAATATACATAGCAAATTCTCCGCTTGCCTGTAAGTTCAGTCCCACTTCCGCAGGCAGATTCGCAAAATTATACGCGGCAAGCTTCAGCGCGTAATAGATGACAGGCGCAGCCATAATCAGTTTGCGCAGCCGAAAAATCCAGGTGACAATCAAGCCAACAATATGCTTAAACTTGTTGTAGACACGCAAAAAGGCATTCTCCCCCACGACGGGAACAGCAGATTCTGTTTTTTTCATAATTCCTCCTATTTAGGATAACCAAAGGTCATTAACGGGTATTTTCAGCGTAGATCGCGGCAAGTCCCTGTATAATCAGATCCCGTTCATAGAGAATGGGGGTATTGCACAGAGGAAGCACATACTGACCGATGCGACCGGTTGCCACTACAGTGGCAGGCCCGCCCAGCTCCTTCTCCATTCGCTGGATCAGACCATCCAGCATGGAAGCCGTACCCATCATAATTCCACTTCGCATACACTCTACCGTGTTCCGGCCGATCGTACGCTTGGGCTGATCCAGCTGGATACCTGGCAGAAGTGCGGAACGATCCGTCAACGCCTCCATAGAAATACGCACACCCGGGCAAATGCTGCCGCCAATTAAAGCCCCTGAGGCATCCAGTGCCATCAGCGTTGTGGCTGTGCTCATATTGATTACAATCAGAGGAGGCTTGTGGAGTTTTAGTGCGGCCACACAGCCAACAACCAGATCGGCACCGGTTTGCGCAGGGTTGTCGATGCGGATATTCAGGCCTGTTTTGATCCCGGGGCCAACCACCAAAATATTCCTGGCAGAGAGTTTGCTCAGCGCTGTTTTCATGGAATTCAGCACCTGCGGTACTACAGAAGCCAGAATTGCGCCCTCAATCTGCTCCAAAGGAATCTCCCGGATAGACAGGAGCATTTTCAGGTCAATTGCGTATTCATCCGAGGTTTTGGTCAAATCTGTGCGGAGTCTGGCCTGAAAAACAATGTTTTTCCCCTGCACGCCTCCGACACTGATATTGGAATTGCCAATGTTTACCGCCAAAATCATGCCATTGCCTCCAAATCAGATCCCCGCAGAATCCGGCAATTCAGAATCTTCCCCTTCTCAATTTCAATCAGCCCCGCGCTGCCCAGGAAGGCGGCTGTGCCCGGATTCATCACAAGGATCCCATCCGACTCGTAATGACAATCCGGCTGGTGGGTATGCCCGTAAAGCACAATATCCCCGTGACACTCTCTGGCATCCCGCAGGAGGCTGGCCAGTGTAGATTTTACATAATGCTTGTGGCCATGCGTCATATAGATATTCAAACCTTCTAACCGGGGCATCAAGATTTGAGGAAGATCCTCCCGGCATGTATAGCTGTCGCAATTTCCGGGCACCTGATAGAAAGGGATGCCGGGAAACATTTGTTTTAAATCAAATCCATCCGGATAGTAATCTCCCAAGTGGAAAACACAATCCGGCTTCAACTTGGCAACACATTCTTCCATAAAGCCCATGCTATGATGAGAATCGGATAAAATCAAAAGGCGCATACATCATCCGTCCTTTATCTATAGTTTTACATTTTTTCATTATAGCATACCTTCCGACAGATTTCTACACTTAGAAATTTTTTCTTCACCCGGATGGCAAACCTCCGTGAGAGGAGCATATACTAAGGGAGAGACAGACAATCCCCGGAAGGAGGAGTGACAATGCAGGATAAATTAAACCCGGAAGAAATGCAACAGGCTATGCGCTTTGCATCCTCTGCACAGGCAAATCAATTAAAAGCGCTGCTGCAGCAAAGCAATGCACAAGGGTTACGCCGTGCCATGGAGCAGGCGGCTCAGGGAGACTATGCTGCCGCCCGGGACACCATCAACCAATATCTGGCTACCCCGGAAGCCGCTGAGCTGCTGGAGCATTTGAGGAAAAATCCATGAGCGAGATGGAAGACCAGTTGGGAGCCATTCTGGGTGACCCAGAAATGATGGGAAAGATCATGTCCCTGGCACAATCTATGGCCTCCCCTGCTTCCGAAGAAGTCCCGGTGCAGGGGCAGATGCCGGAAGAAAAGGGACTGGATCTGGGCATGGTACAGAAACTGGCAGGATTTGCAAAGAATACCGGCATAGACCAGCAGCAACGGGCATTGCTCTCTGCCTTACGTCCCTATCTGCACAGAGAACGAATTGAAAAGCTGGAAAAAGCAATGCGCGCCGCAAAAATTGCCCAGCAGGCATCCGGTCTGTTGGAATCCGGCGGCTTCAAGCTGCCATAAAGGAGGGGGTATATGTATAACCGATATATCCCTGCTCCGGATGGTTCCTTTCAGAAGCAAATCTATCCCGATTCCCCTGCCCCGCTTCCCATACAGCCGAGCCCGCAAAAGCAACCTGTGCCTCTACCCAAGGATACACAGCCAGCACAAAGCATCCGGGGGTTCCTCGGTGGATTACTTCCGGATGGGCTGGATACTGAAGATTTGATTGTGGTTCTGCTGTTGCTGCTGATGTCGGAAAACGGCGGCACAAAGAATAACACATCCCTGATAACTATGCTGATTTATTTATTTTTATAGACTTCTTCCGGCGCTGAAAGGGTGATCAGCGCCTCTTTTTCCTGTTTGGACAAATGCTTGATTTCCCACTCCCGGCGCAGTGCCTGGGAATGATCGGCGCACTTTTCCCGATAGACCATTTCCAGCGGTCCTCTCCCCCGGGTATACTTTGCTCCCTTTCCGGTGCTGTGCTGCAAGAAGCGCTTGTCTGCATCCCTGGCAATGCCTGTGTACAGAGAATCATCTTTGCAGCGCAGAATATACAATTCCCAATTATCTTCCATGACGGTTTCCTTTGTAATACTTGGGATTGGCAAGCACACGGCTTAGTTTTGTCAGAGCAAAATCCGTCAGGAAGAAGGTGACATTTCCCATTACCAGCAGCAGGATCAAAAGCCCTGTCTGCATGGAAGAGAATTCCTGGCTCAGTTCCTGCAAGCCCATTACATGCAGCAGCAGCCAATACAGAACCAATATGCTGGCATTGAACATCACAGCCTTATGGAGTCTCGGGAGCGGACGAGTCTCCAGAGCAGGCTTTACAATGGGATAATAGCCCAGGAAGACAAAGACCCACGCTGCCTCCTGATCGGATACAAGCAGCAAAGACAAAATGGCAACGGCAGCATACCATGCCCAGGCTGTCCGCTTTCCACAGCGCTGGAAAACGACCTGCAAAATCAGCATACACAGCATGGGGGATACATAAGTTGCCACAACAAGCAAGCCTCCCAACCACATAATACAAAGCGCCAGCGCCGCCAGAACACCGCCCAAAGCCATACGACTGGCAGAAGCATTATCAGAATGCAATTCACTCACTCCTCTGGATTTGAATAGGACTATTATACTTTTTTTCAAAAAAATAGCAAGTGGGTTCATTGACCGGGCGGAAGCTTTGGAGTATAATATAAGAAAAAAGAATCAGGAGGAATAAACCGATGGAGATTACTGTCGGCCGGAAGGGTGAAGCATTTACCCAGGTTGAAAAAGAAGATACCGCGCAGGTTGTCGGTTCCGGCGAACTGCTGGTATATGCCACACCCTGTATGGCTGCGCTGATGGAGGGTGCCGCCTGTGAAGCCCTGGCCGGATGCTTGCCGGAAGGCCAGACTACGGTAGGCACTGCACTGAACATAGAACACCTGAGCGCAACCCCTGTTGGACTGGAAGTACACGCTACGGCTGAAATTACAGCAGTAGAAGGAAAGAAAATCCAGTTTACCCTGAGCGTTTCCGATGAAGCAGGAGAAATTGGCCGTGGCACGCATACCCGGGTAATTGTAAACAGCCAGAAATTTCTGGACAAGACCTACCAGAAGCTGTAAGAAACAATGTAACCGCCAAACAAAAATACCTAAGGAGGATTTCATATGGAAGATTATGGCGCAATGATTCGCAGTACCTTTGAACAAGGAAGCGTGCGAGATGCAGAAGCTCTGTTTGAAGCCTGTATCGAAAATGCCTTCCCCACCTCCCATTTCCGCAAACTGGAGCTGATCCGGTTTGTACGAGATGAGCAGTATATGGAAGGCCGAAGCTGGAACCATGTTTTTGAAATCCGAAAGACTGTCTTGCTGGGAAACCCGGTTTGGTATGTCACCTGTCATCGGGTTACGTCCGGAAAGAGTCCGGACAAGCAGGTATATCTGGACTACAGCAGCCTGGGGTTTGTACAATACGAAGAAGCATAATATATGGCCAGCACCCCAAAAGGTGCTGGCCGATATTTTTTTGGTTGCCTTTAGGCTTAATATAAACCCCTGGTTCTACCAGGGGTGGGAAAAAAAGCCTTGGCAAATAAAAACCTCCATGTTACGCTAGTGATGGTTTGGCGACCGCATCACGAAGAAGTAACAAGGAGGTTTTTAACAATGAAGAACGAGGTAAAACATACAGCACATTCCAGTTATCGGTGTGAATATCATATCGTATTCGCACCGAAGTACCGAAGAAAAGTGATTTACAAGCAAATTCGGAAAGATATTGGAGAGATCTTCCGAAAGCTCTGCAATGAGATGAAGGTGGAGATTATCGAAGCAGAAGCCTGTGTAGATCATATTCATATGCTCGTAAGCATTCCTC
>CAZCRO010000017.1:0-30014 GCA_964501115.1 uncultured Oscillospiraceae bacterium | reverse complement strand
GGGCAGCTTCTTCCTTGATAGCGTCCTGAGCCTGCTTCTTGGTACCAACGAACAGAATGTTGCCACCGTTGGCGGAAGTGTCACGAACGAAGTTGTAAGCCTCTTCCAGCTTCTTTACGGTCTTCTGCAGGTCAATGATATAGATACCATTGCGCTCGGTGTAGATGTAGGGGGCCATTTTGGGGTTCCAACGACGGGTCTGGTGACCGAAGTGAACGCCTGCCTCCAGCAGTTGCTTCATAGATACGACAGCCATTTTTACAGTTCTCCTTTTGTTTTTCCTCCACCCCGATCATCCCGCATATGCCCGCCCGCAAAGCGGGTACGGGGGCACGCGATCCCCGGGTGTGTGGTTTGAATGAGCTATGGGCATAAACCCACGCTCGCTTATTATATCCAATGCGCGATCAGATTGCAAGTATTTTTTCTGAAAAAACAGGAAAAAATCTGCCTGCTCAGCCGTCACTTTTTGTGTATCTTGGGAAGAAAAAGCAGCTGCGCCCCGGAGGGCTACAGCAGCTTTTTCTTCGGCCTGGGAACCCGGCATTCCTTGGGGTGAATATCCACAAGTACAATGTCCGGCCCGACTTTTTTTACACAGCTCCAGGGAATTACATAATCGTCCCGCCGCCCGGCCATTCCGAGAATTCTGCACGGCCCGGGAACCACAATGGCGGCGATGTTCCCCTCCGGAACCTCTGCGACAATATCCGAAACGAACCCCAGACGCTCCCCATTGCACATGCAGATTACCTCTTTGCATTGCAGCTGTGAAAACCGCATGCCCATAGACGCACCTCCTGCCTTTTCTATTAGTATAGAGGCAGCGCCCACGGATATGCCGCAAAACGCATTTTGGAATCTCAGCTTACCTGGATGGCTTTGCGCATAGTCTGGATGGCACCCTTTTCCAGGCGGGAGACCTGTGCCTGGGAGATGCCCAGCTTTTGCGCTACCTCCATTTGGGTTTTGCTGTGATAAAAACGCAGGGAAAGGATTTCTTTTTCTCTGCTGTTCAGGGAACGGAAGGCATTGCGCAGAGTGATGCGCTCCATCCAGGCCCCCTCTGTATTTTTTGTATCCTGAATCTGATCCATCACAGTCAGCGGATCTCCACCGTCGGTATACACGCTGTCGTACAGGCTTACCGGAGTACATATGGCATCAAGAGCCTGGCTGACCTCCTGTGTAGACAGGGAGAGCTCCCGGGCAATCTCCTCCAGACTCGGCTCCCGGTCCAGGCGGGAGGTCAGAGTCTCCTTGCATTGCAGCACCTTGTAAGCAATGTCCCGGATGGAGCGGGATACCCGGATGGGGCTGTTATCCCGCAGGTAGCGCCGGACTTCTCCTGCAATCATTGGAACGCCATAAGTTGAGAAGCGTACATCCAAATCCGGATTGAAATTGGCAATGGCTTTCATCAGGCCGATGCAACCTACCTGGAACAAATCGTCCGGGCTTTCTCCACGCTTGTCAAATCGCTGGATTACGGAAAGCACCAGACGCAGATTCCCTTCTATCAGCTGTTCCCGGGCCTGGGTGTCTCCGGAGCGTGCCTGCTGCAGCAGTTGCTGGATCTGGGACTGATTCAAAACCTGAAGCGATGCGGTGCTTACACCGCATAAGTCTACTTTACCTTGCATAGATGGCCTCCTGTGAAAGCATATTCCCAGTATTTCCCGGGCATCGTGAAATGATACGGCGAAAAATTTGGAAGAACTCACAAATTTTTGCCGACCTGTGGATGAGGGCGGAAAATATTCTCAAAAAGACGGGAGTGATTCCAAACCTTTTGACGAAAAAACGGCGGGTTGCCTGGATTCCGTCACCGGCGGAACTGTTTTTCTCCCACGGAGTCTTGCCCTTCCTTGGCGTAATTTGTTCACAACTTCCCGCAGAAAGATGAGAATGAAAAAAAGCTGTGGAAAATCAAAAGTTTTCCACATTCTCCACAGGTTTTTCCACAGGAGTTTTCCACAGGCGGGATTGTCCGCGGCAGGAAACGTGAAGATGACATAACACTTTACCGGATGGTAACATTTTTGTAATTTTTCGAATGAACTGGCATTTTTACCCAATGGGAATTTTTGTGAAAAATGAAGGGCTTGACAGGCAGGGAAAAAAGAAATTATGCCCATGCAGGATTTTTTTTCAAAAAAGGGTTGATTTTGCGAAGACTTTCCGCTATAATACAATCCTGTATGAAATACCCGTGTGAGGAGGTGTAATCCATGCCCAACATTAAGTCCTCTAAGAAGGATGTCATTTCTTCCAAGATTGCTTACGAGAAGAATAAGGCCGACAAGTCCGAACTGAAGACCAACCTGAAGAAGTTCGAGGTTGCTGTCGCTGGTGGCGACAAGACCGCTGCCCAGACTGCCTATACCCAGGCTGTCAAGTCTGTGGACAAGGCTGTCGGTAAGGGTCTTCTGCACAAGAACAACGCTGCCCGGAAGAAGAGCAGCATGACCCTGAAGCTGAACAAGCTGGCCTGAGTTCTCTGAAAATATCTCCTTCCGAGCGTAGCTTGGAGGGAGTTTTTTCATTATATATGCTTTTTATTCCAAAGAAAACAGGAATTCTATCCATTTTTGTTAAGCAAAACAATCCGGATTTTGACTGGGGGAAAACGAATGGCGAAGCTGACAGACCCGGTTACATCTTTAAAAGGTGTCGGCCCGGCAAAAGCAAAACTGCTGGAAAACCTGAATATATATACTCTGGGGGATTTGATCTGCCATTTTCCCCGGGGGTATGAGGATCGTACCCGGATGGTACCCATTGCCCAAATGACGCCTGGTGAGTCTGCCTGCTTTCAGGCGGTGGTTATGTCCACACCCCGTACCAGCCACATCCGCAAGGGGCTGGATTTGACCAAGGTGACGGTAGCGGACCACTCCGGAAGGCTGAATCTTACTTTTTTCAATTCCCGCTTCGCTACGGAGAATTTGCAGTATGGCCGGGAATATGTCTTCTATGGAAAAATCGATGGTGATTTTACGGGGTATGGGGTGACCAACCCCATATTTGAGCAGCCGGAAAGTACACCGGTGGCCACCCGGCGGATCATGCCCATTTATCCTCTTACAGCAGGGCTGACCAATGGTGCCATTGCCAAGCTGGTAAACCAGGCACTGGCTATTTGTGACCCTCCCAGGGAAGTGCTGCCGCCCCAGATTCTGGCAAAATATGCCATTGTCCCCGCAGGACAGGCTTATTTTGCCATACATGCCCCGGCGGACAGCCAGCAGGCCGAACAGGCCAAGCGGCGGCTGATTTTTGAGGAGTTCTTTGTTTTCTCTGCCGGATTGGCACTGATGCGGGCAGCTCGCACGGAAAAGCGGGTTCCCGTGTACAGGGATTTGGATATGGGACCGTTTGAACAGGCACTTCCTTTCCGGCTTACCGGGGCACAAAGAGGTGCCATTGAAGAAATTCTGCAGGATTTCAGCCGGGGACAGCCCATGAACCGGCTGGTGCAGGGGGATGTGGGCAGCGGCAAAACGATGGTGGCGGCGGCAGCGGCGTACTGTGCCGCGAAAAACGGTGCCCAGTCGGCACTGATGGCACCTACAGAAATTTTGGCAGAGCAGCACTATGCTTCGCTGCGCAAGCTGTTTGCGCCTATGGGCATCTCTGTCGTACTGCTTACCGGTTCCCAGAGCATGAAGGAGAAGCGTGCCGTTCGGGAAGCGCTGGCTTCCGGCGAAGCTGATGTGGCGGTGGGTACCCACGCATTGATCTCGGAAAGCACGCTGTTTCAGAATTTGGGACTGGTTATTACGGATGAGCAGCATCGCTTTGGTGTAGGCCAGCGGAGCAAGCTGTCCGCAAAGGGAGACAGCCCCCATTTGCTGGTTATGTCCGCTACCCCGATTCCCAGAACGCTGGCGCTTTTGATGTATGGAGATTTGGATGTTTCGGTGCTCAATGAGCTGCCTCCCGGGCGGCAGAGTGTAGAAACATTTCTGGTGGGGGAGAGCTACCGTGCCAGAATCCATGCCTTTATCCGCAAGCAGGTGGAGCAGGGACATCAATGCTTTGTTGTGTGTCCTGCGGTGGAGGAAAACCAGGAGCTAGATGTAAAATCCGCTGCCGCCTGGGCAGAAACCCTGCAAAAAACCGTTTTTCCCGATCTTAGGATTGCCCTCCTTCATGGGCAGATGAAAGGTGCGGAAAAGGAGCATGTGATGCATGCCTTTGCCCAGGGAGAGGCGGATGTACTGGTGGCAACCACGGTGATCGAAGTGGGTGTGGATGTGCCCAACGCAACGTTGATGGTGATAGAGGATGCGGATCGGTTTGGTTTGAGTCAGCTCCACCAGCTCCGGGGACGGGTAGGACGGGGACAGGCGAAAAGTTACTGTATCCTCACCACCCATAACCGGAATCCGGATACTGTTGCCCGGCTGAAAGCGCTGTGCAAGACTACCGATGGCTTCCGGATTGCCCAGGAGGATTTGAAAATGCGTGGCCCGGGAGATTTCTTTGGTTCCCGCCAGTCCGGCCTTCCGGCTTTCCGGGTGGCGGATCTGAGCATGGATCTGACCACCCTGAACCAGGCACAGCAGGCATCCAGGGAATGGATTGAGAATTATGGTCAGGCGGATACCCCGGAGGCACGGGAACTGCGCGGCCGGGTGGAGAGCTTGTTCACCCGCAGCCAGGGAACGATGAACTAGTTGCAAGGAGGCGCACAATGAAAAATGCGTTTGTAAAATTTCTGCCATTGCTGACGCTGCTACTGTTGTTGACGGTGCAGGTATCGGCAGAAGAAATTTCCGGTACCTGCGGGGAGGGCATAGCCTGGACTCTGGAACAGGGGGTTCTGACAATCTCCGGCAACGGCCCGATGGAGAATTTTGAAGCATCGGCACCCTGGGATGACCACCGGGAAGAGATTGCCCGGGTGGTGATTGACGGAAACGTTACCACCATCGGAGACAACGCCTTCCGGGACTATGACAGTTTGGAAGAAGTGGATCTGGGCAGTGCTATGCATACGCTGGGCAAGCACAGTTTCCAGGGTTGCGATGCTCTGGTGCGAATCAGCCTGCCGGACACCTTCAAAATTTTTGACGAGGAATGTTTGCGGGATTGTGGAAAACTGACGGCGATCCACTGCTATGGAACCTTCCCTTCCTTTAAAGAGAACTGCCTGTGGGGAAGCTATGTGAAGATCTATTATCCGGCGGAGCGTCCCTGGCCGGTGAGCCTGATCCAGCAGCTGGAAGAAGCATTCCATGGCCGGATTGAGTTCCTGGACTCCAATGGAAACGACCCCTATACACCCCAAGAGGAGACAGAGCCTTCTGTACAGCAGACCGAGGAAACAACTTCTGAGACTGCGACACAGCAAACCACCGAAGCGCCTGCTCAGGAGCCGACCCAGGAGACGACAGAAGAAACGGTGGAGGCGACCAACGAGACGACCATGCCGGAAACACAGCAGACGGAAACACAAACCAGCTTTCCCTACACCATGCCCACAGAAGAAGAAAAACCGGAGAGAAAATCCTCTTCCGGCATTGGTCTGGCACTGGTTGGGTTGGTGCTTTCTGCAGCAGGTTTGGGAATGCTGCTGGTACGCACGCCCAAAAAGAAGGGAAAGTACCAGAAATAGGAAACACGGCAGAAATACGCTTCACACAATTTTAATATATCCGGGACATTCCCCAGAAAAAAGGGCGTGTTTCGGATATTTTTTTGTTTGGATTGGAAAAAATAAAAAAAGAGTTGTAAGTTTCTCATTTCTGTTGTAAAATAATACGACTGGTAGAATGCTCTTTTAAGCCGAGAAAATTCTGTTTCCGGCTATCAACTTCTTTGGAGGTAATACTTATGGAAAAACCCATTGTTCTGGTAATTATGGACGGCGTTGGCAAGGGCGACGGCGGAAGCGGCGATGCTGTGGTATGCGCCAAGACCCCTACCCTGGATCATCTGCTGGCAACCTGCCCCCACACCTATCTGAAGGCACACGGCACCGCTGTGGGTCTACCCTCTGATGAGGATATGGGCAACTCTGAGGTTGGCCACAACGCACTGGGCTGCGGCCAGGTTTATTCCCAGGGTGCCAAGCTGGTATCTGAATCGATTGAAAATGGCGCGCTGTACGCTTCCGAGACCTGGAAGAAGCTGCTGGCAAATGCCGTATCCGGCAAGGCGCTGCACTTTTTGGGTCTGCTGTCCGATGGCAACGTACACTCCAACATTGCCCACCTGATTGCAATGCTGCGCCAGGCAAAGGCAGAGGGTGCCAAAAAGGTGTACTGCCACATCCTGCTCGATGGCCGTGACGTACCCGCTACTTCCGCACTGGAATATGTGGAGCAGCTGGAAAACGTTCTGGCAGAGCTGAACACCGAAGGCTGTGATTACGCCATCGCTTCCGGTGGCGGTCGTATGCAGATCACTATGGACCGCTACGAGGCCAACTGGGCAATGGTGGAAAAGGGCTGGCATACCCATGTGCAGGGTGAGGCCCGGATGTTTGCCTCTGCAAAGGAAGCCATCGAAACCTATCGTCAGGAGACCGGTTGCATTGACCAGGATCTGCCTGCCTTCGTTGTGGCACGCAATGGCGCACCCGTGGCAAAGATTGAAAATGGCGACAGCGTCATTCTCTTCAATTTCCGTGGCGACCGTGCCCAGGAAATTTCTCTGGCTTTCGACCGGAAGGATTTTGACAAGTTCGACCGGGGCGATTACACTGGTGTCTTGTTTGCCGGTATGCTCCAGTATGATGGAGACCTGAAGATTCCCACAGACTATCTGGTGCAGCCCCCTGTGATTAAGAATACCCTGACAGAGGTGCTGTGTGCGGCCGGTATCCACGAGTATGCTTTGTCCGAGACGCAGAAATATGGCCATGTCACTTATTTCTGGAACGGCAACCGTTCCGGCAAGGTGGATGAGAGCCTGGAAGTTTACGAGGAGGTTCCCTCTGATGTGGTTCCCTTTGAGCAGGCTCCTGCCATGAAGTCCAGAGAAATCACTGAGAAGATGGTGGCCAATATGGCTTCCAAGCAGTTCCAGTTCCTGCGCTGCAACTATCCCAATGGCGATATGGTTGGCCATACCGGTGTGTTTGATGCTGTTGTGTACGCCATGGAATGCGTGGACAATGGCCTGAAGGCTATCCTGGAGGCAGCGGATAAGTACGGCTATACCGTCCTCATTACCGCTGACCATGGCAATGCTGACCAGATGACCGAGACCAAGAAGGGCAAGACCAGTGTCCGGACTGCCCACTCCCTGAACCCCGTGCCTTTCATCATTTATGATAAGGATAAGACCTGGGAGATCAAGGACGGTGCTTACGGTCTGGCCAATGTGGCACCCACCGTTGTGAAGATGATGGGTCTGACCGCTCCCGATTGCTGGGAAAAGAGCATGGTATAATTGCCTCCCACCGGGAGGCATCCCCCCAGGGGAACCCAAATCAAACCAAATCAGGAGGTACTACTATGATCCGTCATGAGAATGAAAACGGCAGTGTAAATGTCAGCACCGGTGTATATACCGGTATTGTCGGTACGGCTGCTTCCAATTGCTTTGGCGTAAAGGGCATGGCTGCTCTGAGCGTAAAGGACGGCGTCTACCGCCTGCTCCGTAAGGACAGTGTGGATAAGGGCGTTCGGGTCACATTCAATGAGGACGACTCCATCTCTATTGATCTGCACATCATTGTGGATAACGGCGTGAACCTGACCGCCGTGGGCAATTCCATTATTTCGGAAGTCCGCTATGTTGTAACCAAGTGTACCGGCACCCAGGTTCGTGCCGTGAACGTATATATCGATTCCATGATGATTGGATAATTTTCGGAGGTGTAATTCATTGAGGCAGACCATCAACGGGGCTGAGCTGAGAAGAATGATCATCAGCGCGGCCGCCTCTATCGAGATCCATAAGCAGGATCTGAACGAACTGAACGTTTTCCCCGTGCCGGATGGAGATACCGGTACCAATATGAGCATGACTATCCAGGCAGCTGCGGCAGACCTGCGCAAGGCGGAGGATCCGGATCTGTATGGTGCGGCAAAGACTGCGGCTTCTGCCATGTTGCGTGGTGCCCGTGGTAACTCCGGCGTGATCCTGTCCCTGCTGTTCCGTGGACTGTCCCGGAAGCTGAAGGGCGCTGAGATTTGTGACGGTGTTCTGTGGGCACAGGCGCTGCAGGAGGGTGTAGACGCTGCTTATAAGGCTGTTATGAAGCCTGCTGAGGGTACCATTCTTACGGTTTCCAGACTGGCTGCGGCGAAGGCAACGGAAGCTGCCCAGGAGAACAACCACATTGAGTTCGTACTGGAACAGGCCATTGCGGAGGCAAAAATCGCTCTGGCAGAGACCATGAATATGAACCCGGTTCTGAAAAAGGCCGGTGTGGTGGATGCCGGCGGTAAGGGCTGGCTGCTGGCACTGGAGGCAATGCTGTGCGCCCTGCGGGGAGAGGATATTTCTGCCCCTGTACAGACGGATGCGGCTCAGCCCAAGGAGCAGGCGGACTTCTCTGATTTCAATACCGAGGACATTACCTTTACCTACTGCACCGAGTTTATTATTTCCCGGGAAAACAACCTGGATCCGGAGAAGCTGCGGGAGTTTTTGAGCAGCCTGGGCGACAGCCTGGTGCTGGTGGATGATGAAGAGATCATCAAGGTGCATGTCCACACCAACGATCCCGGCAAGGCGCTCCATGAAGCAATGGATTACGGCAGCTTTGTTACCGTTAAGATTGAGAACATGCGTCTGCAGCACACGGAGAAGGTCATGACCGAGCAGGAGCTGGCCCCCAAGATCGCGGAGCCGGAAAAGGCAATCGGTGTGGTATCCGTATGCGCCGGTGCCGGCCTTGCGGATGTATTTACCAATCTGGGCGTAGATGAGATCATCTCCGGCGGCCAGACCATGAACCCCAGCACCCAGGACATTCTGGAGGCTGTGAACAAGGTTCCCGCGGAGACGGTTCTGATTTTGCCCAACAACAAGAACATCATCATGGCTGCTCAGCAGGTGGCGGGTCTCACGCCCAAGAATGTGGTGGTGATCGAGTCCAAGACCGTACCCCAGGGCGTCACAGCTATGCTGAACTTCAATCCGGAGGGCAGCGTGGAGGAAAATACCCAGGCGATGACCGAAGTGCTGGATAGTGTGGAGACTATGCAGATCACCTACGCTGCCCGGAATTCCGACTTCGACGGCTATGATATTCATGAGGGTGACTATCTGGCTATGGTTGGCAAGAGCCTGTTTGGCACCAGTAAGGACATTACGGTGCTTCTGAAAGCACTGGCAGAAAAGGCACGGGATGAAGGCCGGGAGTTTATCACCATCTACTATGGCGAAGATACGAAGGAACGTCACGCCCAGAAGGCTGCGGATCTGTTTGCGGACATTTGCCCGGATGCGGATGTGAACCTGATTAACGGCGGACAGCCTGTGTACTACTACATGATCTCTGCGGAATAAGTGTATGCTGTTATATC
The DNA here is from genome assembly GCA_964501115.1 of uncultured Oscillospiraceae bacterium. Classification (GTDB taxonomy): domain Bacteria; phylum Bacillota; class Clostridia; order Oscillospirales; family Oscillospiraceae; genus Faecousia. The sequence continues at coordinate 20,523 of CAZCRO010000017.1, read as the reverse complement.
CCCCTTTCCCGGATCGGGGAAGGGGGATGTTTGCAGACAGGGAAAAGTATCTGCTTTTCCGGTGTCGGAATTCGGGGGGGAGCTATGAAATCATATCCAAAGGGCGGGGTGATCGGTCGTACCGTGGCGCTGTATCAGCAGGTTAAGCAGATGCACATCCCCTTCCGGGCAGCGTATGGGGCATACTTCCTGATTCTGGCAATGTTTCCGGCGCTGCTTCTGGTGCTCAGTTCCCTGCAGTTGACGGGGCTGACGGTGGAGGATCTGCTGGTGCTGCTGGATAATGTGCTTCCGGCAGCGATGATGGATACCGCGCAGGAATTGGTGTACAGCACCTACCGCAATGCTTCCACCGCGGTTACAGGCGTATCGGTTCTGACACTGCTTTGGTCTTCCAGCAAGGGGGCTTATGGCATTTTGAAGGGACTGAATGCGGTGTACGGTGTGGAAGAGGATCGAGGCTATTTCTATACCCGTGGCATCAGTGTGGTGTATGCTCTGCTGTTTCTGGTGGTAGTGGTGTTGACGCTGGTACTGCATGTATTCGGAAGCGCTGTTTTGAACCTGATTTATGGCATCCAGAATCCTGTGATTATTTTCCTGGTGGATACCATCGATTGGCATGGATTGTTCCTGCTTATGCTGCAATGTATGCTGTTTACCGCTATTTATATGGTTTTACCCAACCGGCGCAACGGATTTTGGGATAGTCTGCCGGGGGCGCTGTTCTGTGCGGTGGGGTGGTCTGCTTTCTCCTGGGTATATTCTGTTTATGTCACCCATTTTACCCACTTTTCCAATATTTATGGTTCTGTATATATGGTAGCCATCAGTATGCTGTGGCTGTATTGCTGTGTCAGTATTCTTCTTTATGGCGGTGCATTGAACCGGCTGGTCACCCAGTGGCGGTACAGAGGCTGGGAAGAGGCGCAATTGTAACATTATTTTGAATCTTTGTGCCGGTTTACCGGGTGTTCATAATTTCTTTTTACTGTAGACACAGTGGAGGTGGGAGCATTGTTTGGATATGTGACAGCCAATGTGGCGGAGCTGGATACCCAGCAGCGTCAGCGTTACGGGGAGATCTATTGCGGCATCTGCCAGGCAATTGGAAAAGAGTGCGCCGATATTTGCAGACTGGGTCTGCGCTATGACATGGCTTTTCTGGCGGCGCTACTGCTGAGCCTGTACGAGCCGGAGGAAGAAAAAAGCCAAGGACGGTGCCTGACCCACCCGTTGAAAAAACGTCTGCGGACGCACAGCGAGATCATCCGTTATACTGCGGATATGAATGTGGCACTGGCCTATGGCAGCTGCCTGGACAACTGGAATGATGAACATAAGCTTTCGGCAAAAATGCTGGCGCAGGCCATGGAACCCCATTATCGGCGCATTTGCCAAGCATATCCCAGGCAGTGTGGCGTGATGGAGCGGTGCCTGAAGCAGCTGCGGGAATTGGAAAAGGAAAACTGTCCGGATCCGGACAAGCCTGCGGGTGTGTTTGGTGAACTGATGGCAGAGTTGTTCACCTGGAAGGAAGACATGTGGCAGGATACTCTGCGTGCCTGCGGCCAGGCATTGGGGCGGTTCATTTATCTGCTGGATGCGTGGATGGACGAGAAAGAGGACAGAAAAAAAGGCAATTACAATCCTCTGATTGCAAAAGCGGAACCGGTAAATATGGAGCAAATACTGCCCCTTATCATGAGCAGATGCACCTATTACTACGAAAAACTGCCGCTGGTGCAGGATAAGGGATTGCTGGATAATATTCTTTACAGTGGCGTATGGGTGCGCTATCGGGAGACAGAGAAACACCGGAAGGAGAGAGGAAAATGATAGAGGATCCGTATCGGGTACTGGGACTGGATAAAAATGCCTCTGATGAGGAGGTGAAGCAGGCCTACCGCCGGCTGGCAAAAAAATACCATCCGGATCTGAATCCGGGAGATCAGGAGGCGGCAAAAAAGATGCAGCAGGTGAATGCTGCCTATGACCAGATCAAAAACCCGGAGAAATATGCCCGGCAGAGCCAGAGTGCGGAAAGTGCGGATCCCTTTGGCGGAGCCTACGGTGGCGGATGGGACTATGGCCCCTTTGGCGGCTGGGGATATACCGGATACAATACCGGTGGCTACTCCCGGCAGCATACCGGGCAGGAGCAGGATCAATATCAGCAGGCGGCGTATAATTATATCCGTTTCGGCCGTTATCAGGAAGCGCTGAATGCCCTGGGCAACAGCCAAAGCCGTAATGCACGCTGGTATTATCTGAGCGCACTGGCCAACGATGGCCTGGGCAACCAGGTAACGGCGCTGGAGCATATCCGCCGTGCGGTAAGTATGGAGCCGGACAACCAGGAGTATCTGCACACACTGGACAGCATTGAACATGGGGACAGTGCTTACCGCAATACAGCCGGAGGCTTTAAGGGCTTCTCTATGGGCGGAAATCCCTGCGCAAATCTTTGCTGGTGCTACCTGGCACAGCTTTTCTGTTGCCGTGGTGTTTTTTGCTGCTGATTAAAAATGGAAAGAACTCCCGTTGGTCATGCGCTTTGCATGGCTGCCGGGAGCTTTTTATTGGACGGAATGTGTGTTTTGTATGACATTACAAAAATAAAAGATTAAAATGAAATAATGTTACAAACTCTTAATAAAGTATGCCAAAAATACATTGGCAAACGGGTCGGTTTCTGTTATAATATACTGAAATGTAAACGGAAGGGGCTGCCATTGTGGGCAAAGAAAAACGTAAAATCTGGAATCTTCCTCCGGAAGAGGAGCAGAAAGGACTTCTGTTTTGGTTTCAGTTGCTGCAAAAACACTATTATACCCTGCTTCAGGTGAATATTTACGGGGTGGGAAGTCTGCTGCCCTGTGCCTACTTCCTGTACCTGCTGGTACAGACGAAGGATTTGGTCTTCTGGTTGCTGGCGCTGGTATGTTTTGCTCTGGCAGGTCCCTGTCAGGCGGGAATGAACAGCGTTTGTGTCCGGCTGGTACACAAAATGCCGGTGTGGGTGAAGGAGGACTTTGCCCGGGCATGGAAGGATTGGAAAAAATCCGTTCCTCTCAGCCTGCTGTTGGGCTTGGCCTGGTCGATGCTTGCCTACGGCGTATATATGGTAATCAGTGTGGATGGCGGGCTGTCTGTCAGCTACTTTATGCTGTTCCTGGTGGTGGGGTATCTGCTTACGGGCATCAGCCTGTTTGCCTATCAGCAGGTGGCGATGCTGGAACTGTCCCTGTCTGCTGTGCTGAAAAATGCAGTGCTGCTGGTATTTGCCGGGAAATTGCGCTCTTTCTTTGCCATTGTGGTTTTGGTTGCTATGGCGTTGATACCGGTGATTTATTATGGACTGGCAGTGTATCTGCTGCTTCTGGGCTGGTGTGCGCTGGGGGTGCTGACGGCCAATCTGATTTTTGCACCTACTTTTGCCAAGCTGTTTTTGTCGGGTGAAGCGGAATGAAGAAGAAACTTGCGCATATCTGGTACTATTATAAATGGTATATTCTGGCGGCGGCATTGGTGATTTATGTGCTGGCGGACTTTGTGGGAGATGTGAAACAGGTACGGCCTGTGGATGCACGGGTGAGCATTGTCAGTACCAATACGGTGGAGGAAAGCTCCGTGGAAGCGTTGCGGCTGCTGTTTGGGCAGCTCTATGGTGACCGAAACGGGGATGGATACACGGAAATTGAAGTCAATGTCTACGCCTACGACGGAGAAGGCAATACCGGCGGGGATGCGGACAATTATTCTGCCGCCGGTGTGCATTTGGCATCGGAAATCAGAACTGGGGAAACAGATTTGTTTTTGTCGGATGCCGGGGCGCTGATGGCTCAGGCGGAGCGACTGGAATGCCGGGGCAGCTGGCTGGACTATGGCAAGCTGAAAACACTGGAGTGTGAAGAACTGGAAGGTTTTTCTGTCTACGTGTTTCCGGAAAAAGCGGAGGATGTGTTGGCACTTCTCCGCTAAGCAATTGAAGGGGAGAGGGAAAGTATGCGCTATCGTGTTTTGTTGATTGATGACAACCAGCTGGCCTTGGAGTCTATGAAGAAAACGGTGTCCTGGGAGCAGGTGGGTCTGGAGGTTGTAGGCTGCGCCAGCAACGGTGTGCAGGGCTGCCAGATGATCCAGTCCCTGCAGCCGGATATTATTATCAGTGATATTCAAATGCCGGAGATGGACGGCCTGACTATGCTGGAAAAGATGAAGCCATATCTTTCCAATGCCCGGGTGATCTTTATCACAGCCTATGATAAGATTGAGTACGCGGCAAAGGCAATCCGCCTTTCTGCCTTTGATTTTCTGATGAAGCCGGTGAAGAATGAGGATCTTCTTCAGTCGCTGAATCGTGCGGTGCAAAGTATGGAAAAGGAGCAGAACAAGCTGGAAAAACATGCGAAAGAGCAGGTTTTGCTCCGCCGTGCCCGGTTCCTTTCTGCACTGACCGCCGGAGCCATGGAGGATATTGCAAAGGTGTGTTCCAGATTTGTGAGCAGTGATACCCGGAGCTACTTCTTTATAACGGCGGAGTCGGAATACAGTGTTACAGAGCCGATTGCCCGCATGGAGTATATGACCTTCCCCGAAGGGGTGGAGGTGATGAATGCGGTGGTGAACCGGCAGCTGGTGCTGCTATGCAGCATGGCGGATGACGGTACCGGCTGGCAGAGCCGGGCAAGAAGCATCGCCGCAACCTTGCAGGAGAATTTTCTGGGGCTTACCGTTGCGGTGAGTAACCTCTATACCCGCCTGGAGGATTTTTATATTGCCTACCAGGAAAGCCGCACCACTCTGCTGCGCCACGACATCAGCGGCCGGAAAGCCAGAGTGGAATTTGCCTATGACCTGGAAAGCGATGGGGTGAAGCACACCCGTATTGAAGAACTGGATCAGGTTTGCGAAAAAATTGCCCAGCATATCTCTGATATTGAAGGAGAAAAGCTGTGGAATATGATCCTGAAGAAAAGTGGCGGAAACATCCGCATTATCCGTACCATCTTGTGGCTGCTGTGTACAAAGGTGATGCGTGGGAAGCTGGAACAGCACCAGTGGACAGAAGAGGCGGATATGATCGTCTATGACATAACCAAAATTGCTCAGGAGCAGGAGGCGCGGGCCTGGCTGTTGCGCTTCCTGGACGAATGCCGGAAGAATACGACAGCACCCAACCGGCGCTCCAACCTGGTGCGCAATGTGCTGGAATACATCCGTGGACATATTACCGATGGCCTGGTTCTGGAAGAGGTGGCGAAAAAGTTCTTCGTCTCTCCCAACTATCTTTCCAGCATCATCCATAAGGAGACAGGCAAGACCTATCGCCAGCATGTGATTGAGGCCAAGATGACGGTAGCCAAGCAGATGCTGGATGACACCCGCATGCGGGTGGAAGATGTGGCTTACGCTGTTGGTTATGAAAACTACATCAGCTTTTACAATGTATTTAAAAAGAGCGAGCACATGAGCCCGTCGGAATATCGTTTCCAGAAATGGAATGGAGAGCAGCAGCCATGATTCAACGTTGGAAAGATCTGCATTTTTCAACCAAGCTGACACTGATCTTCCTGCTGGTGCTTACCATGACCATTGGTCTGATCACGGTGCGCCAGAGCTACACCTCCTTTCAGCTCCTGGAAGAAAAGAGCCTGGAGCACCTGGAGAATCTGGCCGGTCAGGTAGTTCTGAACTTTGACCAGAGCCTGGAAGATATAGAGTACAGTACCTACGTGGCCATGACCTCCCGTCAGGTTCCTCAAAATATGAGCGGCACGGCCACCTATGCGGTGCAGCGCTATACGTTGGCAACTATGATCAGCAGTACCACTGCCTATGATTACATCATGGTGCGTGATGCCAAGGAGCAGATCATCAGCACGGACTTTCGCAATGATACTCCGGCAGAATTGCGCATCCAGATAGAGGAGGACTGCCGGGAGATCTTGCAGGAGCATCAGGACAGCACCCTTGGCTCCTGCCAGTGGATCCGCCGGGAAAGCGGCCAGGTTTATCTGCTCCGGGATGTGTACGATACGCAGCCCCTGCGTCATATGGGTGTAATTGTGCTGCATATCAACCAGCCATTTTTTGCCGTAAGCAGCCGTTCGGAGGATACAGGCTTCTTTTTCCTGAATAAAGCCGGCCAATTTTTAACCTATACCGGAACGGAGCTTCCGGAGGGAATGCTGGAACAGGTGGAGCAGGCTGTGGAAAGCGGCAAGCTGAAAACCAAAAACGAGTGGATTGGCGGCGAGTTTTTTGCAACCACGGTATCCGGGGAGAAGTGGACGGCAGTGGCCATTCGCTCTACCCGTTCCTATCGGGAAGGCTGCCAAAAGATTTTGTACAATGGCGTGACCCTGGGCTTGCTGGGGCTGGCGTTGGGCATGATTTTGGTGTATATTCTTACAAAGTCCGCTCTGCGGAAGCTTGGCGAGATCAAGGAGTCCATGAAGGGTGTGGCGGAAGGAAACTTTGACTGCCGCATTCAGGTAACGGATAAGGATGACATCAGCCAGCTGGCGCTGGCCTTTAATGATATGAGCCAGCGTATTTCCGAACTTATGGCGCAGCTGGTGGAAAAGGAGCGTATGCGCAGCAATGCGGAATTGCAGGTGCTGGAATACAAGTACCGGGCACTGGAAACCCAAATCCGTCCCCACTTTATTTATAACGCCCTGGAAGTGATCAGCTCTATGGCAAAAATCAAAGGGGAGACGGAGATGATTGACGTGGTGCAAACCATCAGCCGGTATTTCCGCAGTATTACCCTGAATGCGACCGATCAGTTTATTACCGTGCAGCAGGAGTTTGATCGCCTCCGGGATTACACGGATATTTACCGGTTTATGCATGGAGAACACCTGAAAACAGTGTTTTCGGCCAGAGAAGTTGCCCGTAATGCCATGATCCCCACCATGATTCTTCAGCCGGTGGTGGAAAATGCCATGAAATACGGCTTGCGTTCCCAGGAGGAGGATTCCGAAATTCGTATCCATGCCTATGCCCGGGACGGGAAGCTCTTTATCACGGTGCGGGACAGTGGCCGTGGACTGACCCAGGAGCAGATGGAGAAGCTGGAACGCGGGGAGGCATCTGTCCGCAGCCAAAGCTCCGGCATTGGTATGGCTAATGTCCGTCAGCGTCTGAAGCTGATCTATGGAGACGAAAGCAGCATCGGCTTCCGTAACCGGCGTGGCGGCGGTGTGAAGGTGACCATAGAGATTCCTTTTGCGTATTCCGAGCCGGATGACATGGATGAACTGGATCAAATGGACGACTGGAGCGATCTGGACGACCTGTGGTAAAAAACAAACTTTTTGGGCATTAAAAAGGACTTATCTCTCCTACTTGGGAAAGAGATAAGTCCTTTCTTTTTCTTTATAGATATTACATTTGGAAGATGTTCCCCAGCACAACACCTGTGTTTTCTTCCTTGGGCTTGCAGTCGTTGTACATCATGGCGTAGGCAACCTCTGTTCTGCTGCGCAAGAAGTACACAACGGCCAGATCTGCGGCGACGGACAGAAGATAAAACACGATGCTGCTGACCGTGCCGGAAAGGGGAAGGCGGATGCCAATCAGGGGCAGGAGAAGATCGCCGTATACCAAAAACGCACTGGCACCGGTGGCAAGATAGTACCACCAGAAGCTGACATCCAGCCGGAACAGTTTGAACCGGTTGTTGCGCATGATTTTTTTACTTTCCCGGATGGCATACAGGGCGCCGGTTTCCGGATGGTCAAAAAGCACGTAGTCGGCCATGCGCAGCCGGTAGAGCAGGGGCACAACGAAGGCAGCGAATACAATCGCCAGAATCACAAACAGGGGAATTGCGGATGCGTAAACCGCGCTGGCGGTGGCGGCATCCAGCGTCGGGACGGTGCCTTCATTCAGCAGGCTGCCACCGCTTACCAGAGGGGTAAGGAGCTCGAGCATAGAATCCGAGAAAGGGGAGAGCGTGAAGAGCGTGGTGGCCAGGTAGCAAGCACCTACGGATAAGCCCATGAGAATCAGTGCTTTCAGCACAGTCAGCCGCAGCAGGGGCCAGAACCGTTCGAAGCCGGTGCGCAGGCAGTTGACAGAAGCGTATTGTCCCCGGGAGATACGCACCATCCCTCCTAAGTAGCCAAAGCCCAGGCACATGGACAGCACGGAGCTGACCACCGGAAGAATGCCGGACAGGGCGGAGAAGAAGGAGCGGGTGCCCATTGTGGCCAGACCGCCGGTTTGGGGTGTCATATTGTTGATCAGCAGATCCGCTGCCAGAACCAGCAGGTTTACGGCGCATATCAGTGCGGCGTAATACAGCGCAATCTTCTTTGCCTGGGGTGCCTGTTTCAAATTTTGAACAGCGCGCTGTCTATATTCGCGATTTTCTTGCATGTTTATCAAACCTCCAAAGTATTACTATAGTTATAAACCATATAGCACAAAATAGCAAATGAATTTTTTGTTAGCCCGGAAATATCCGGGGGAAGCCGCCGGATTCATTGACGATATTCCGGTTTTGGTGTACAATGGTACCATTCAATCCAAACAGGAGGAACGGAAATATGAACGAACGTTGGAATTTGGATCCGATTTATACCGGATTTGACGCACCGGAATTTGCAGCGGATCAGAAGGCATTGGAAAAAACGGTTCAGGAATTGCAGATTCTGGCCGAACACTGCCGGGAGGCGGATGCGGGGAAGACCCTGCTGCAGGCGCTGACGTTGGAAGAAACCTTCACACAGCTGGTGATGAAGCTGGCAGGTTTTGCCCAGTTGCGCCAGGCAGCAGATACCCGGGACAATCAGGCAATGTCTGCCTTTGGCCGGATTCTGGCTCTGGATGCCGCTGCCGCTGCGCCTCTGGCTGCTATTCGGGAATGGATCGGCAGTCTGGAAAACCTGGAGCAGCTGATTTGCGGGGAGGAAAAGCTGGAGGATTACCGCTATCTTCTGGAACAAATTCAGAAAAATTGCCGCTATCAGCTGCCGGGTATCGGAGAAGAAGTGGTGGCCAAGCTGAATCGTTCCGATGCCTGGAGCGATTTGCACCAGCACCTTACCAGCACCGTGCGTGTCCACTACCGGGGAGAGGAGACAAACCTCTCTGCCATCCGCAATATGGCCTACAGCGAGGATGCTCAGGTGCGGAAGGATGCCTATGAGGCAGAGCTGGCTTGCTACAGTGCCATTGAAGATCCGGTGGCCTTCGCCCTGAACTCCCTCAAGATGAAGACCATCACCATGGCACAGCTCCGGGGATACAAAGATCCTCTGGACATGACTCTGCAGCATGCCCAGATGCGTCGGGAGACTCTGGACGCCATGCTGGAAGCTATGGATGCGTATCTTCCCAAATTCTGGGAGTACCTCCGGGCAAAGGCAAAGCTCCTGGGGCACGAAAACGGGCTGCCCTGGTACGATCTGTTTGCGCCTGTCGGCAATGCCGGAAGAACCTTCACCACCCAGCAGGCGCGGGATTATCTCGTAGACCTGTTCGCCGGATTTGATGGGGAACTGTCCCAGATGGTGGCGGATGCCTTTGACAATGCCTGGATCGATTTCTTCCCCCGGGATGGAAAAGCCGGTGGCGCCTTCTGCTCCGGTGTGGACTGCCTGGGAGAAAGCCGGATTCTTACCAATTTCGATGGCCAGATGGGCGATGTTGTCACCCTGGCGCATGAGCTAGGGCACGCCTTCCATAATCAGTGCATCCGTGACCACCGTCCCTTGAACAAGGATTATTCCATGCCCCTGGCAGAGACTGCCTCCACCTTCAATGAGTGTGTGGTTATGGCAGCTGCCATTGGAGAAGCAAAGGACGACCGGGAAAAGCTTGCGCTGATTGAGTCCCAGCTGTCGGATGCCACTCAGGTGATCTGCGATATTTATTCCCGCTACCGTTTCGAAACCCAGGTGTTTGCCCGGCGGGAGCAGGAATTCCTGAATGCTGAAACCCTGTGTGACATTATGCTTCAGGCTCAAAAGCAGTCCTATGGCGATGGCCTGGATCCTCAGGTGCTCCATCCCTACATGTGGGTGTGCAAGAGTCACTATTATGGATCCACTTTCTATAATTTCCCCTATGCCTTTGGTGCGCTGTTCGCCCGGGGGCTGTATGCCCAGTATGAGCGGGAGGGTGCAGACTTTGTGCCCAAGTATAAAGAGCTGCTCTATACCACCACGGTGGCCAGTGCAGAGGATACCGCCAGGGTGGCTGGCATCGACCTGACTGACCGGAATTTCTGGGTCAGCGCACTGGAAATGATTGCCAAGCAGATTGATACCTTCTGCGAACTGGCAGGCAGAGTATGACCCTGGAAGAGAACGTTGCCATGGCCCGGGAAATTGCCCGGGCGGTGGCGGCCAGGGGCGGCAGGACATTCTTCGTAGGTGGGTTCGTCCGGGATCGGCAGATGGGACTCACCAATAAGGATGTGGACTTGGAGGTACATGGAATTCCAGCCCAGGAGCTGGTGCGTATTCTGGATACCCTGGGAACACATACCCAAATGGGAGCAAGCTTTGGGGTATATGGACTGAAGCACTACCAGCTGGATATTGCGCTGCCCCGCAAGGAGCAGCTTACGGGTCGTGGACACCGGGATTTTGCCATCTTTACAGACCCCTTCCTGGGAACGGAAAAGGCGGCGAAGCGCCGGGATTTTACTGTGAATGCCATGATGGAGGATGTGTGTACCGGAGAGCTGGTGGATCCCTTCAGCGGTCGGGAGGATCTGAAAAAGGGGATACTGCGCCATGTGTGCAGCGAAAGCTTTGTGGAAGATCCTCTGCGTGTGCTGCGCTGTGCTCAGTTTGCGGCACGGTTTGGCTTCCATGTAGCGGAGGAAACCATTGCGCTTTGCCGGGAGATGGATTTGAGCACCCTCCCCCGGGAACGGATTTACACGGAGCTGGAAAAGGCGCTTATGAAATCGGACAAGCCCTCCGTATTTTTTGAAACCCTGCGCCAAATGGATCAGCTTTCCTTCTGGTTCCCGGAGGTGGAGGCGCTGATAGGGGTGCCGCAGGATCCGGTGCATCACCCGGAGGGAGATGTGTGGAACCACACCATGGGGGTGGTGGATGGTGCAGCTTCCCTGCGGGAGCAGGCCTGCCATCCTGTGTGGCTGATGCTTTCGGCGCTGTGCCATGACCTGGGAAAGGCACAAACCACAACCCGGGAGGAGGGACGCATCCGGTCTATCGGCCACGAACGCTTCCTGGAACCGACCACAACCCTTCTGAATCGTCTGACGGGAGAACGGGAACTGAAAAAATATGTGGAAAACGCCGTGGAATTACACATGTTTCCTAATATTTTGGCGGAAGAGAACCCGAGCATTAAAACAACCAACCGGATGTTTGACCGCAGCATATGCCCGGAGGATCTGCTCCTTTTGAGCAAGGCAGATCGAATTGGGCAGGGGATGGGGCATGTGTATGGTGCCAAGGAAGCCTTCCTGCGCCAGCGGTTGGCTGTTTACCGGCAGACCATGGCGCGGCCCTGTGTAAACGGACGGGATCTGATCGAGGCAGGTGCGCAGCCCGGAAAAGAATTCTCCCAGGCGCTGGACTTTGCCCATAAGCTCCACCTGGCGGGAATCGAAAAGCAGACGGCACTCAAGCAGACCTTGGGCTACCTGCGCACTCTGCGCAAAGGACTGGAACGGAAAACGTAAAAATTTTTTCTTAAAATTGCTTTCCCATACTTGCATTTTTTCTGGTATTATGTTAATCTTATTAGCAGATTAACAAAGCAAAGAGAGGGAATGCTTTTTATGAATAAACCGGAATTTATTGCCTCGGTTTCCGAAAAAGCCGGGCTTTCCCGCAAGGATACAGAGCGTGTGGTCAATGCCGCACTGGATACCATCACCGAGGCGCTTGTGCGCGGGGAGAAGGTACAGTTCAGCGGGTTCGGAATTTTTGAGACCAAACTGCGTAAGGCACGTATCGGCCGGGATCCCCATACCAAGCTGCCTATGCAGATCCCGGAGACGAATGTTCCTTCCTTCAAGCCCAGCAAGGTTTTGAAGGACACCGTGGGGAAATAAGAAATGCGTTTGGATAAGTATTTAAAGGTATCCCGGCTGATCAAACGCCGGACTGTGGCCAATGAGGCCTGTGACAACGGCCGCATCAGTGTCAACGGCCGTGTGGTAAAAGCCAGCTACGATGTAAAAGTAGGCGACCGTCTGGAAATTGCCTTGGGTACAAGAACCCTAGCTGTAGAAGTGCTGCAGGTTGCGGAAACAGTACGAAAAGACGATGCCAGCGCTATGTACAAAGAGGTCACCCAATAAAAAAGCTGCTGTGGAATTCCGGTTCCGCAGCAGCTTTTGATTGAATTGAAAAGCAATATAAAAAAAGAGAGCTTCATTTCTGAAACCCTCTTTTTGGCGACCCGGAACGGACTCGAACCGTCGACCTCCAGCGTGACAGGCTGGCGTGCTAACCGACTGCACCACCGGGCCAAGGACAAGATGAATTATAGCAGACAATTCGCCATTCGTCAAGTGTTTTTTTGAAAAAATGAAAATTTTTTCTGTGGGGAACAGAGCAAGGCGGCGCACAGGGGGAGTATTGCTTTTTTGTAAATAAATGGTATAATGCTGGCAAGGGATACGCAGTGTGTATCCCGAAAAGGGTGGATATACTTTCTTCAAAATCAGGAGGCAGCTATGAATATTATTATTGCCGGAGATGGCAAGGTGGGGGCGACGCTGACCCGTCAGCTTACCAGTGAAGGCTACGATGTAACCGTGATCGATTCCAAGCTCAGCCGCCTGGAGGATAGCGTAGAGCGCTACGATGTGATTTCTGTCCAGGGCAATTGTGCGTCTATGGAGGTGCTGCGGCAGGCAGGGGTGATGGATGCGGATCTGCTGATCGCAGCCACCGGCGCGGACGAAGTGAATTTGCTGTGCTGCACCACAGCACATACGATGAACCCCAAGCTGCACACCATCGCCCGGATCCGCAACCCCGAGTATACCGAGCAGATTTTCCGCATGCGGGATCTGTTTGGCCTCTCCATGCTCATCAATCCGGAAAATCAGGCGGCGACGGAAATTGACCGTCTGCTGAAATATCCGGGTTTCCTGCGGCGGGATACCTTCGCCAAGGGTCGCACGGAAATTGTAGAGCTGCGGGTGGATGCCAAAAGCAAGCTGTGCAATGTGAAGCTGGCGGATATGCGCAGCATCATCCGGTGCAAGGTTCTGGTGTGCGCAGTTCTGCGGGGTGGCCAGGCCATTACGCCCGGCGGCGATTTTGTTCTGCGGGAAGGTGACCGCCTGTTTATTACGGCTCTGTCCGGTAACCTGACGACACTGCTGAAAAATCTGGGCATCCTTACCCGCCAGGTGCGCAAGGTAATGCTCTGCGGCGGCGGGCGGGTCAGCTATTACTTGGCCAGCAGACTGCTGAAAGCGGGCATCGGCTGCGTCATAGTGGAGAGCGATATGGAGCGCTGCAAGGAGCTGTGCGCCCTGCTCCCCAAGGCAGAGGTTATCCATGGGGATGCTTCCGACCAGTACCTTCTGGAAAGCGAGGGGCTGAGCCAGTGTGATGCGCTGGTCACGCTGACGGGACTGGACGAGCTGAATATGATCGTCTCCCTGTATGGCATCTCCAAGGGGGTGCCCCAGGTAATCACCAAGCTTGGCCATGCGGATAACCACAGTGTGATCAACAGCTTGTCTCTGGGCAGTTATGTATGCCCCAAGGAGCTGTGCTGCAATAACATTGTGCGCTATGTCCGTGCCATGCAGAACCAGACCGGTGCGGCGATCTCTGTGCATACCATTGCGGACGGTCAGGCAGAGGCAATGGAGTTCCTGGCAGATGATACCACCAAATTCTGTGGGGTTCCCCTCAAGGATATCAAACTAAAGCCCAATGTCCTGGTGGTCAGCATCAGCCACGGGGCGGATACGGAGATTGCCAACGGTGACTCCCAGTTCCAGGCGGGGGATACGATCATCGTCGTTACCAACAGCGGTGTGGTTCTGCGGCAGCTGAACGACATCTTCGCCTGAGGGGGACGGGTATGAACTATAAGATGATGGGGCGGTTTATCGCCCGGATTCTTGCCATGGAGAGTGTTTTCATGCTCCCGGCGCTGGCCATCTGCCTGGGTTATGGAGAGAACACGGCGGCTCAAAGCTTTGTGGCCACCATTGCACTGCTGATTGCGGTATCCGGTGTGCTGTGGCTCCTGTGCCGCAGGGCGAAGTCTAATTTTTATGCGACGGACGGTATGGTATGCGTTGCTCTGAGCTGGGTTGTGCTGAGTCTTACCGGCTGCTTGCCGTTTTACTTTTCCAGGGAAATCCCCAAGTATATCGATGCTCTTTTTGAGATCGTTTCCGGATTCACTACCACCGGTGCTTCCATTTTGCCGGCGGTGGAGAATCTTTCCAAGGGATTGCTGTATTGGCGCAGCTTCAGCCATTGGGTTGGCGGCATGGGCGTTCTGGTGTTTTTGCTGGCCATTGTCCCCAGCGATAACCGGGGGCAGGGATTCACCATGCACCTGCTGCGGGCAGAAAGCCCCGGCCCCAGCGTAGGCAAGCTGGTACCCAAAATGCGCAAAACGGCGGCCATTCTTTACATCCTGTATATCATACTTACAATTGTGGATTTTGTGCTGCTTCTGATTGGAAAAATGCCGCCCCTGGAAGCCATTTGCAATGCTTTCGGCACAGCCGGTACAGGTGGGTTTGGTGTGCGGAACAATTCCTATGCCAGCTACAGTCCCTATTTGCAGAATGTGACAACCATTTTCATGTTCCTGTTCGGTGTGAATTTCAGCTGTTATTATCTGTTGCTTTTGGGGCAGTTTCGCAGTGTGTTCAAGGATGAGGAACTGCGGGCATATTTTGGCATCGCTCTGGGCAGCATCGTTCTGATTGCCTGGAATATCCGCGGTATGTATGGCACCTGGGAGGAAACCATCCGCCATGCAGCCTTCCAGGTATCCACGATTATGACCACCACAGGCTACGCCACCACGGATTTTGACCTTTGGCCCAGCTTTTCCAAGACCATTCTGCTGTGTCTGATGGTAGTGGGTGCCAGTGCGGGTTCCACCGGCGGCGGTATGAAAGTATCCCGGCTTCTGATTTTGGGAAAGAGTCTGCGCCGCAGCTTTCTGCAGATGCTGCATCCCAACCGGGTGCAGATGGTGCGCAGCAACGGCCAGGTTGTGGACGAAAAGGTGGTAGAGGGTACCAATGCCTATCTGACGGCCTATGTGTTCATCCTGTTTGCCAGCTTTCTGGTAATCAGTCTGGACGGTTATTCCACGGGCACCAATTTTTCCGCGGTGCTGTGCTGCTTTAATAACATTGGCCCCGGTCTGGAGGCCGTTGGCCCAACATGTAATTTCAGCGGATTCAGCGTATTGAGCAAGCTGGTGCTGATTCTGGATATGTTGCTGGGCAGATTGGAAATCTTCCCGATCCTGTGCCTGTTTTCCCGGCACAGCTGGGGAAGACGGGTGAAATAACAGAACATGGCCAGGCTATTTCTCCCTGGAAGGGGCAATAGCCTGGCCGTCTTTGCGTATTTCTCTCTTGTATTTTGACTTGAGAAAAGCTATAATATGGATAAATATACTATGGAGGCATATTATGGCGAACAATGGCCAATTTAACGAATGGGAAAACCTGGGGCGCAATATCCAGGATGTAATCGACAGTGCCATTCGTTCTCAGGATTATCGGCAGCTGAGCCGGAATATTGGAGATGTGATCAATACAGGCTCTGATGCAGTACGCCGTGTGGTGGAGAATGCCGCACAGAAAAGAGTTTCCACTGTGCGTTATACCCAGCCTGGCTATTCACAAGTGCAGGAGAAGAAGCCTATTCCCGTGCTCTATGGTAGCACCGGCCGCCTGACCACCAAAGGAATATTGAAAACGGTATTTGGCGGCATTCTGGCCGCAACCGGATTTGTAATTGCCCTGACAGGCGGAATCTTTTCCATGCTTGGCTATGGCCTGGCCTCTGTGGCAACAGGAGGGCTCGGTTTGGGCAGTCTGGTTGGCGGCTCTGTGATGCTGGCAGGCGGTGTGCGCAATCTGGGACGAGCCGGGCGCTTTAAAATATATCTGAAGACCCTTGGGGAGAAGACACATATTTCTCTGGAAAAGCTTTCCCGCAGTGTGGGAAAAAGTGAACAGTTCGTCCGCAAGGAGCTCAATGGCATGATCCGCCAAGGGCTGTTTTTGGAGGGGCATCTGGATGGCACCCAGCAAACCCTCATTACCAGCGATGAGACCTACAAACTTTACCAACAAAGCGCCAGAAAGCAGGCGCAGGCGGCGCAGAACCAGGCACAGAAGGCAAAACCGGAGCGGGATCCCGAGGTGCAGGAGGTTCTGGACAAGGGCAATGCCTTTGTAGAAGAGATCCGCCGCTGTAATGATGAAATCCCCGGGGAAGAAATTTCTGCCAAAATGGACAGAATGGAGCACATTGTCCAGAAGATTTTTGAGCGGGCAGAAAGTCATCCGGAGATCATCCCGGATCTGAAAAAGATGATGGACTACTATTTGCCTACAACGGTTAAGCTGCTGAACGCTTATGCCGATATGGATCGCCAGCCCATTCAGGGGGAGACGATCCAGGCATCCAAGCGGGAAATCGATGCCACGCTGGATACGCTGAATCTCGCTTTTGAGAAGCTGCTGGACTCGGTTTTCCAGGATACGGCTATGGATGTGTCCAGCGATATTTCCGTGCTCAATACCCTCCTGGCTCAGGAGGGGCTGTCCGGCAGTGATTTCCGGTAAATCAATATTTTGAGACATGATGAGGAGAAGCTTATGGAAAAGGATTTTGAAACCATCGATACTGTACCCAGCCTTACCCTGGAGCCGGATCTGAATCCGGAGCCGGAGACGACCCCCGTCCCTGTCGCTGACCGGGAGCCGGCAATCAAGGAGCCTGTACTCACGCCTGAGGAGCAGAAAATGGTCAGCGATTTCGCGGCCAAGATCGATCTGGAAAACACAACCCAGATTCTGCAATATGGTGCAGGTACCCAGAAGAAAATGGCAGATTTCTCCGATGCGGCTCTGGCCAATGTGCGCACCCAGGATTTGGGAGAGGTTGGCGATTTGATCGTCAATGTGGTTGGCGAGCTGAAGGGTCTGGACGAAGAGGAGAACAGGGGATTCCTCGGCTTTTTCAGAAAGCAGCGGGATAAGCTGGAACTGATGAAGGCACGCTATGCCAAAGCGGAAGTAAATGTGGAGAAAATCAGCGAGGCACTCCAGCAGCATCAGGTTCGTCTGCTCAAGGATTCTGCGGTACTGGACAAGATGTATCAGCAGAACCTGGCTTATTTCAAAGAGCTGAATATGTACATTCTGGCAGGCAAGCAGAAGCTGGAGCAGGTGCGTGGCGGCAAGCTGAAGGAGCTGGAGCAGACGGCGCAGCTTTCCGGCCTGGCAGAAGATGCCCAGGCTGTCCGGGATTTGGCGGATAAATGCAATCGGTTTGAAAAGAAGATTTACGATTTGGAGCTGACCCGTACCATTTCCCTGCAAACAGCACCTCAAATCCGTATGATCCAGAACAATGATACGGTTATGGTGGAGAAAATCCAGACGACCCTGGTCAATACCATTCCTCTTTGGAAAAATCAGATGGTTCTGGCTTTGGGCATTGCCCATTCCACAGAGGCGGCAGCAGCCCAGCGTCAGGTAAACGATGTGACCAATTCTCTGCTGAAAAAGAATGCCGAGAGACTGCATATGGCCTCCGTGGAGACTGCAAAGGAGGCAGAGCGGGGCATTGTGGACATTGAGACGCTGAAAAAGACCAACCAGGAGCTGATCTCCACGTTGGATGATGTTATGAAGATTCAGCAGGATGCCTGTACCCAGCGGCTGGCGGCCGAAGCAGAGATGGCAAAAATGGAAAGCGACCTGAAAAACAAGCTCCTGCAACTGCGCACTGGAAAGTAAATGCAAAAATGACATAGCAACAGTCCCCTTCGCACCGAAGGGGACTGTTGCGCTTTCATTTGGTTGGTGCCTGAACCCGGGAGGAAGGTTATCTTTTTGCCAATTTTCCGGCTGCTGCTTGCAGTCGTGGAAGCGCATAGGGGAAGAACTGGCGGAAGGCGGCGCACAGGGAGTTGTGCCCCTGGGCGTCCCAGTCCCGCTTACAGCCGCCCCGGCACATTCTGCGGTAAGAACATTGGGTGCATTCCGGCGGGCGGTTGAGTCCCTGAGTGAGAAAGGCCTGACTTACCGGACTGGCCAGTGCCTGCTCTACGGTATCGTGGAGAATGTTTCCCATGTTCCAGGGGTCGAGTACATAGAAGTCGCAGGGATAGAGGCTGCCGTCAGCTTCCACAGTCAGATAGTGGCCACAGGAACCGGAGGCAGCGCAAGAGCTGGGCGGCATCCCCAGTAGAATGCGGAGATAATCCTCAAAATTGCGGATACTTATGTACTTTCCGGCAGAAAAATCCCGGTACCAGCAGTCAAACAGGCCGCAAAGAAAATGGCCGTAGTTTTCTGCCGTAAGGGAGTATGCCTGGGGCGTGCTTTCCAGAGGATCCAGACAGGGGATAAATTGCAGATTGTGGTTGCCAAGTGCCGTTAGCTGCCGGTATAGCTTCTGGGGCTTTTTAGCACCCTGGGCGGTGACAACGCACAGCAGGTTGGTCTCCACCTGGTGTGCATCCAGAATTTGCAGCGCCCGGGTCACCTGCTCCCAGGTACCATTCCCGGCGGTATCTACCCGGTAGTGGTCATGGTTTTCCTGGCACCCATCCAGGGAAAGTCCCACAAGGAACTGATTGGCATGGAAAAAATCTGCCCATTGGTCATCCAGCACCATACCGTTGGTTTGGATGCTGTGGGAAACGGTGATCTTTTTCTGCATGGTTCTTTCTTTTTCCAGAAAAGCCCGGAAAAAATCCAGCCCTGCCAGGGTGGGTTCGCCTCCCTGAAACAGGAAGTGGATACTGCCCCCGGCATCTGTGGCATTGAAGGCCTTTTCAATCAGTGCGTCCATAACCGTCTTTGTCATAATGCCCATGCTTTTGCACTGGCGATTGTTGGCTTCATCTTCATAGAAGCAGTACCGGCAGCGCAGGTTGCACAGGCTGGATGCCGGCTTTACCAAAAATGTATTGTGTTTCATTGCAAACCTCTTGATGGTGTTTGAAGTTAAGTATACATGTTTTTCCCGGAAAAGGCAAGAAAGCATTTGCATTTGGGAAAATGCGGTTGCGGGAAGGGGGACAGGCATGGTATAATGAGAAAAAAGACGAAAGGAACTGGCATCATGGAACAGCAGCATAAGCGCCGTCAGCGGTACAAGGGAACCCATCCCAGAAGATTTGAGGAGAAGTACAAGGAACTGAATCCGGAAAAATATCAGGGAGATGTGGAGAAAATCATCCAGCGGGGGCAGACCCCGGCGGGGATGCACATTTCCATTATGGTTGAAGAAATTCTGGATTTCCTGGATATTCAGCCCGGGCAGGTGGGTATGGACGCAACCCTTGGTTATGGCGGCCACAGCCAGCGGATGCTGGAAAAGTTGCAGGGGCAGGGGCACCTGTATGCTACGGATGTGGACCCCATAGAATCGGAGAAAACCCGTGCCCGCCTGGAAACGCTGGGCTATGGGGCAGATATTTTGACGATCCGCCGGATGAATTTTGCCCAGATCGACCAGGTGGCGCCGGAGAAGTTTGATTTTGTCTTGGCAGACCTTGGGGTATCCTCTATGCAGATCGATAATCCGGAGCGGGGCTTTACGTTTAAGCAGGATGGCCCACTGGATTTGCGGCTGGATCCAACCTCCGGTGTGTCTGCTGCCCAGCGGCTGCGGGAGCTGGATCGGGAGGAGCTGGAGGGAATGCTCCTGGAAAACGCCGATGAGCCATACGCCGGGGAAATCTCCGAAAAGGTGATGGAGGTCTTTAAGAATGGGGGCAGCATAGAGACCACCAAACAGTTTGCCTCTGTGATCGAGCAGGCGCTGGCCTTCCTGCCCAAAAAGGAACAGAAGGAAGCTGTAAAAAAATCCTGCCAGCGCTGCTTCCAGGCGCTGCGGATTGATGTAAACAGCGAGTTTGAGGTGCTCTATGCTTTCCTCGATAAACTGCCCGGGGTGCTGAAGCCCGGCGGACGGGTGGCGATTCTGACCTTCCATTCCGGAGAGGATCGACTGGTGAAGAAGGCATTCAAGCAGGGGCTGCAGCAGGGTATTTACCGTGAAATCTGCCAGGATGTCATCCGTCCCGGTGCGCAGGAATGCTTCCAGAACCCCAGAGCCAGATCTACCAAAATGCGCTGGGCAATCCGCGCGGAAGAATAAAGAAAGCAGAGCAGTTCCGGGCACTTTTGTGTACGGAACTGCTCGGACTGTCGAAAAACCCCTGCGGGCTTTTCCGATAATTTTTTTGCAGCCTGCTGCGCGCAGAATTTATCCGCCCTTGGCGGACAAATTCCACACTTGCAGCCTGAGAAGTATTTTCTGTCAG
>CAZCRO010000016.1:0-31709 GCA_964501115.1 uncultured Oscillospiraceae bacterium | reverse complement strand
CCGTGTCAGTAAAGTAGGCCAGGGTGGCGCCGCCGATGGCTACGGCCAGCAGGGCAACAACCAGGCACAGGGAAACGATTTTCTTTTTCATTGTTGTTTGCATCCTTTCAGATTTTGATTTTATGTAACAGCACATCCTTGCCGGGCTTGGCTGTTTACAATGGGGTTAGTTTGCGCTGATTGTCGTCCAGGCTTCGTAGACTCCAAACTCCGTATTGTTGGAGTTGTGGCTCTGGATGGCATAGGCGGTGAAGGTCAGGCTGGGGATACTCGTCTTTGCGGTGGTCATGTTGGCATTGGTGACGGTATCCTTCACCGTTACCTGATTGCCCGTCAGGACAACGAAGCTCTGGTCTGTCGCAGATGCGGCTACCTTCCGGTGGTACACACCATCTACAGGCGTACCATTGTCGTCTTTCAGCTGCGTCCAGCCGGAGTCAATGGTATAAGTCAGATAAGCATCAGGATTGTTCTGCTTTACCACCTTGACGAAGACGAAGCAATCTTCACTGCCCGCCTTAACGGTGACCTTGGGATCCTTTTCGATGGTGTATCCGGGCACCATTTTGAATTCCCGGTTCCCATCCTTTTCGGTTCCCTTTGTTTCCGTCAGTTCAATATTCACTTCGCTGGTGGTGAAGGTATTGGTCACGGCAGCAGGTTTAGAGATCAACCAGGCCAGGGTACCGCCGGTTACACAGCCGACAAGCAGGGTAACGGCCAGCAGCAAAACAATAGGCTTGGCGGAATATGCGGGCTTCTGGGCATATTTTCCATTGCGCATGGTTTCTTCCTCCTTTCTCCGGTATTCGCAGGGGGTATTCTTTCAGGCGGAGCAGCTCCGCCGGGGAAAGCTTATGAAAATCAGGATTTGACCATGTTCCACAGTTCAGCCACAGTCTTGCCGCTCATGCCGTCCGCCTGGATGGCGTAGGCCGTGACAACGATCTGCTTATTTGCGTAGCCGGGGACGGTTTCGCCATCCGCAGTCTGGTAGCCGTTCAGGATGTCATTGGTGACACCGTCACCCGCTACCTTGAACTTGTCAAACACGGGTACATTGGTAGATTTGGAAACGATTGCGATATCAGCCTTCACATTGCCGTCTTTATCGGTGCCACAGTAGTACCAGACATTTCCGGTTTCAGACACTTTCTTCCAGCCGTGCTTCACCATCTGGCTCTCGACGGTGTTGGAAGAATCTTCAATGGCGGAAATCTGATTGTCCACAGTTACAAACAGGTAGCAGTCTTCGCTTGCAGCATCCACATGGATGATGGGGTCCTTTGTGTACTCATGGCCGGGGAGGAGCTTATATTCATTCCCCTGGACACGCGTTGTTCCGGTAGGGGTACCGGCTGTGTTGGTTTCCAGCTCATCCATAGTGATCACAACTTTACCGACGCTGAATGTGTTGGTAACGGTGGTGGAGGAAGTCAGCCAGGCCAGCGTACCCATGACGGAAGCTGCCACCAGCAAAACCGCGCAGCACAGGGTAAGCAGAACTTTCGTTTTGGTTTTCATACTTCATTTCTCCTTTGTTGGGAATGTATCGGGAGCCTTTCGGCATTGCCCACAATGAAATGTACACAGTGCCCTCCGGAAGCGTATGTATGCACAAAATAACCGTACTATGTGCAAAACCAGGGCATAGCTACCACATAATAACCATTATGTGGTAACCGTCCCCTGGGCGAACGGGACAAATGAAACAAAAAATCCGGAGCCTAAGCTCCGGAAAGCTGTTCTCATTCTCGTTTTCACACCCGTAGTTTGCTGTTTCCTGTTCGAAAGAGGCAAAATCGAGAACAATATTATATAAGTATGCAAAGCGCACCCTCTCACTGACGCAAAAAATGCGGATAAGAGGGTGTTTTTGTGCTGTGCGTGTACTTTTATTTCAAGTGCAAACGGTCGATAAAAAATTTTAGAACCTTTTTTTATCCAACTACTTGATTTTTTATTTGCATAGTGATAAAATCTAATAGACGAATTTGAAAATTGCGTCTCGTTATCACAGTGCTTCACCACATAATGGTTATTATGTGGTGCGTTTTTTTGCCTAGACCAGCAGCCCCAGGCGTTCTATTTTTCTGCGGTGCTCCGTGCCGGTGGAGATGATGTAGATCCGGGTGGTGTTCACATTGGTGTGGCCAAGTATGTCCGCCAGCTTGGCTATGTCCCGCTCCATGGCGTAAAACGTCCGGGCAAAGAGCTTGCGCAGGTTGTGGGGAAACACCTTCGTCCTGGGCACCCCCGCCTGGGCGCACAGGGACTTCATCTGTGCCCAAATATTGCTCCTGTCCAGAGGCTTTCCATTCCGGGTGACAAAAATCGCCCCGGAGTGGATTTTTTGTTCCCTGGCATAGCGCAGCAGCAGCTGCCGCAGCTTGGCCGGGAGCAGGATGGTACGGATTTTGTTCTTGCAGGCCACGCAGATCTCTCCCCGGCGCACAGCGGACAGCGTGAAATATTTCAGCTCCGATACCCGGATGCCGGTGGCGCAGATGGTTTCCAGCACCAGATGGAGCTTCGGCCTGTGCGCCGCCGCCCGGAGCAGGCGCAGGTACTCCCCCTTGGTCAGCTCCTTCTCCTCCGGGCGATAGATCTGCCGCTGGGCTTTCAGGCACTTGACCTTGCAGCTCTGCCATCCCAGAAAAGTGAACAGGCTGTGGATAGATGCCAGCATGGAATTCACTGACCTTACGGCATACCCCCGCTCCACCAGCACCGCCTTGTATTCCAGCACCGCCTGCTTACTCACCTCCCGCTCCCCCAGAAAAGCAAGAAATGCCCCAATATCCCGGAAGTACTTCTCTACCGTAAGTGTACTTCTCTCCTCCAAATGCAAATGCTCCCGGAACGCCTCCAGAAGCTCCTGGGTAATGACATAATTTTCCATAAAATCTCCTCCTGTTTTTTCCGCCTGTTTTCCACAGGCTGTGTGTAATTTTCCCCGCCGCAGGCGGGGGGGATTGGCTCTGTTGGGGGGATATGAAAAATCCGACCTGTGAATTGCTCACAGGTCGGATTTTTTGCACAGCTACGGCTGCAATTTTGTACTTACTCCGGATTTTACTGATTATCCGCGTACTTTCCGGCGTACACCCACTTTTTGTAGATGCAATTCACCAGGAAGTTGCCCAGGAAGCCGAAGGCGATGCCCAGAACCAGGGACACCAGCACGTCGGTGGGGTAATGGACATACAGATACAGCCGGGAGAAGGCGATCAGGATGGCCAGGATGGTTGCGGGGATGCCCATGCGCTTATCGTGGAGCATGAGCACCGTGCAGGCCTCGAAGGAGGCGATGGTATGGCCGGAGGGGAAGGAGAAATCGTGCTGGGCAGATATGAGCAGGGCGATCTCCTTGCCGAAGTGCTCCATCTGGAAATCGTATGGACGGATCCGGGCTACCTGGGGCTTCAGGATGATATTGCACACCAGAAGTCCCAGAACCAGAGCCATACCCATGGAGAAGCCGGTCTTGCGGTATTTGGCAAAGAACAGCAGGCACACAGCCACGCAGATCCAGAAAATACCGGCATCGCCGAACAGGGTGATAATGGGCATAGAGACATCCAGAAGAGAACACTGCAAATGAGCCTGGATCCATTCCAGGATAGGCAGGTCGAAGGACACTGCCAGGGAATTCAGCAGAGCTTGCAAGGCTGTGAACATAGGCGAAACCTCTTTCTTCGTTTATTCCGCGGTATCGGCCGCATCCTCAAACAGCGGCCGCAGGGTCATAGGCTCCAGAGTGGTGCCGCTGGGGATGGTGGCTACACCGTTTTCGTCCGGCTGGAACATGACGGTAAGCTCCTTGCGGTTGCCCACGATGGTCTCCTTGACCCATCCGGAGAACACCTTGCCCTCCGGCGCGCTGAGCACGGGGGTATTCAGGGTGCTGGGATTGGTCTCGAAGAAGTCGTCCGCCAGGACGATGCCGCTTTCATCCACAAAGGTCAGGCGCACCTTGCCCACGGGCTTGGTAACGTCCTTGTTGGTCTGGGCGTAGCAGACCCAGTTGCCGTTCTTCTTGCGGAAGAACAGGGTGCTGTCAATATCAAACTGCTTGGTGTTGCCGTCCTTCAGGGTGATGTCCATTACAATGGAGCCACGGGCGGAGAACAGCTCATCGGAGTACTTGCAGTAGTCCGTCACCTCTTCGCTGAGGAAGCGGTGGCCACGGTCGGTATTCATCCACAGCTCCTTGCCCATCTCAATGATTTCCTTATAGGCATCGGAAGAGGAATCGTAGTACTTGGCCACGGCGGCACGGGCGCCGGAGGCATTGATCATGAATTCACCCCGGGCACGCAGAGCGCCCAGAACCAGCTGCTTTTCGGTATCGGAAATGGTGTTGGACTCCGTCTGCTCCACGAACATGCCCAGATCTTCATCGTAGCTTACGGGCATCTCGGCACCGGTCTGATCCTGAACGGTGACGGTGGGCTTCATCATCAGCCCGGTGATGCTCTGCACCCGGGTCTTGGCACCGGTGGTGCCGATGGGCAGGAACTCCTCAGCAGAGGTGGAGGTGATCTGGATGGTGTAGCTGTCGTCCAGAGCAACGCCGTTTACATAGGCGGTGTGGCCGTCGGCAATCTGGATCTTATATCCGTCCGCCCGGTCGAAGAACAGCTCCACGGTGCCCAGCTGCCAGTCCGGAATGTCTGTAACGCTTTCCTGTCTGCCGTCCAGGGTGAAGGAAGCCACACGCTCCTCTCCCAGTCTTACGAAGTACTTCTTCTTTTGCAGGCCGTCGGTGGCAAGACCGGCGGAGGTCTCCACGTAGGTCAGGCTTTCGCCGCCCACCTTCTGGGTCATATAGGAGACAAAGGCATCCTTGCCCTCGTACTGGGTATCCGCCACACCGGTCAGGTCATACAGGTTGCCCCAGTCCGGGTTGGCAAAGAGCTGCTGGAAGACCTGCTCACACTTGACGGTGGGCTGGGCGGCCTCGTAGTCCACCAGCCAGCCATCCAGCCAGTTCAGACCCAGCACGGTGCCCAGAGCCACCACGGCAATGAGCATAAAATACAGCGTGTAGAAGATCACGCCACCCAGACGGGGGCCACGCTTCTGGGGCTGTGCCGGTGCCATGGGCCGCTGGGTATTGGGGTAGGGATTGCGGGGATCCCGGTAGGGCTGCTGGGGACGCTGGCCGCCGGCAGGACGGCCGGCGCCGGGGCGTGCCTGGGGCATCTGCTGCCGGGCAGCCTCCGCAGCGCTCTCATGGGGGCGGTAAACCTGGCGGGGAGATTCCTGAACCTGTTCCCCGGCGGGGCGGGCAGGTCGGTTCTTTGCTTCAAACTTTCCTTGATACATGCTCTCTTCCCCTCCTTACTTTACCATCCAGAAGTCCGGCATTCTTCTGGGCTCGGTCTGCAGAACAGAGTAGCTGTTGATAACCTGCACCGTGCCGGGCTCGAAGTAAACGCCGCTCATATCCCGGTAATACATAATAGAGGAGGAGCCGCCGTCCATGTTGCAGGCGTTGACCGCGCCGTACTCTACCATAATATCAATAATATCCTTATAGGTTGCGCCCATGGAGCCGACCTGGCGGCCATCGGCACAGATGAAGATCACCGCGCCGTCTGCCCGCTGGCCGATGGCGGTACGGGGGTTCCAGCCGGAGTTGCCGGAGTAAACGCTCTGGTTGACCTCGCCGTTGATGATCAGCACGGGGCCGAACTCACAGCCGTCCCGGATGTTCTGCTCCATGGCCTGGGAAGCGGTCATGCTCTTGGCTACCACCAGCACATCGTCGGTATTGAATCCGGCGAAGCCGTCTTCGGGCACCATGCCGCTGAGCACATCGGACACCACCTTGCCGCCGGAAACCGTCAGGCCGGCGGGGATGGAGCCGACTTCGCTGCCGGCGGTACCGTTGTCGTTAAAGGCACCGGCGTTCACCGTCGCCACGATGTCCGTGTACTTGTCCATCACCTGGTTCAGCCGGATGCCCGGGTTACTGGTGGAGAAGCCCGTGGCGTTGGAGCCATTGTAGGCGATGGAGGTGCCCAGGGAGACCCGGGAGGGGTCCTTGATCACCATGATGTGGGCGGTGAAGGTATTGCCCTTGTATTCGTCAATGCGGATGCCGTCGGGGTAGTTGTCCCATTCGTGGCTGTCTCCGGCGGAGAGGCTGTCCCCCCGGTTGATGACCACCTGGCTGACGTCGGTAGTCTGCTCCATGTTCTCGTCCTTACCGGCGTTCTGGATGGCGTCCACCGCGTCTTCCCCGATGTACAGGGCAGGAATCCACTTGGTTGCGCTGGGTTCCAGCAGGGACATGGTCAGCACGTTTCTGGCCGCGTCCGACGGGCCGTTGAAAATCTTGCCCATGACCAGCACCAGCACGCCCACCACCAGGAAAATAAGGGTGAACAGCAGCAGGAAAAACCGGCGGACAATGCGGCCGAGCAGGCCGCTCTTCTTCTTGGGCGGCTTTGCCGAAACATTGGGCTGGCCGGAATATCCGGCCCGGGAGTTTGTGTAGCCGGGCTGCCCGGAGGCGCCCCGGCGGTTGGCTCTATCTTGCATCATTCATTACCTCACTGGTTCTTGGTTTTCTTCGGCGCAAAGACCCAGCGCTGCTGGATCGTATAGCTGATAAAATACAGGCACACCATCACCACCACATACCACACGGTACGCACGCCGGTGGCTGCCGGGCTGATATGGAACAGGGCATACATCCCATTGGTCAAAGCCATCTGGCACAGCAGCTGGGGCACGGCCAGAAGATAATACTTTGCCATTGCCCGGCCGGTGGTTTCCCTGGACTGAAACACCAGTCTGGCATTCAGGAAGAAGTTCAGCAGGGAGGACAGAACCCGTGCCCCCACATAGGGCAGGGTATCGTGCAGCATCCGGCCGGAGCCAAGCAGCAGCTGGCTGAACAGGGCAAACAGCCCCGTATCCACCACAAAGCACGCCAGGGAGCTGAGGGTATAGCGGAAGAAATGCGCCAAAATCAGCTTGTAAATCCGCCAGGAGTCCTTAATGGCATGGAAATGGGAGCTTTTGTTCTCTTCAATGTAAACGGTACGGATCTTCACCTCTTCATAGGGGATGCCCATGGTCTTCATGGCCAGGAGCATATTGGTCTCGTACTCAAACCGCTCTCCGGACACTTCCAGGAACTGCTTCACCGCCCCCATGGGGATGGCACGCAGACCCGTCTGGGTATCGGACAAAGTCATGCCGCAGAACACCTTGAACACCAGGGAGGTGGTGTGGTTGCCGAACCGGCTGCGGGCAGGCACATGGGGCAGGGTGAAATCCCGGCAGCCCAGAACCACATTTCCCGTTTCCAGCATCTGCTGGGTGCAGCGCAGGGTATCCTCCGGATGGTGCTGGTTGTCTCCGTCCACCGTGACCACGCCCGCGGCCTGGGGGCAGTTCTCCAGCAGCCAGGCAAAGGCCGTCTTCAGGGCGGCACCCTTGCCCCGGTTGACCGGGTGGTGGAGCAGATTGATCTCCGGGTGGGCATCGGCCAGCGCCTGGAATCTGGGCAGATTCTCCTCCCGGGAGCCGTCGTTCACCAGGATGATGTGGGAAAATCCATATTGCAGCAGACCATCTATCACCGCATCCAGCTTTTCATCCGGATCCAGAGAAGGAAGGACTACAAAAACTTGGGATAAATTCTGCATAATAACGCCTCTTCTTTCGAAATACATAGTTATCTCACGGTATTATAGCATATTCCTTTCCATTTGCAAAGTAATTTTCAAGACTTTAAGAAATAATTCATTTTTTCTCCAAAGAAGTGGCTTTTCGTCCCTGCGGGGCGGGAGTTTTTATCTAGTGTGTCCAGAGAAATTTCTCCCATTCCGCAGAAAACTGCCAAATCCTGCCGCCAAAGCAATGCCCCCGGAGGAAGCAAAGCGCTTCTTCCGGGGGCCAGACTGTCGAAAAAGCCCGCAGGGTTTTTTCCGACAGTCTGTCTTTCGGGTGGGTGTGGGCAATTATTCCTGGCTGATGTCCGCGCCGAAGTAGCGGATGGCCAGCTCTGTCAGCTTGCCCTCCTGCTTCAGCTGGGCGATGGCCTCGTCCACCGCTTTGCGCAGGCTTTCGCTGTCGGCACCCTTCTGCATGGGGATGGCCACCAGGTTGGCATCGTCCGCGCTGGCCACGATCTCAATGGCCGCGTCGGGATGCTGGGTCAGGTAATCGTAGATGGATACATCCGCGTTCAGCGTGGCGTCCACCCGTCCCTGGAGCACCATCTGGATGGTCTCGTCCAGGGTATCCACGCCGGAGCAGCTGGCTCCGTAGCTCTCCGCCAGCTCCATATAGGTGCTGCCGATGGAATTGGCGGTGGTCTTGCCCTTCAGGTCTTCAAAGGAGCGGATGGTTTCGTTGCCCCTGGCAACCACCAGAGCGGTGCGGATATAGGCATAGGGGGAGGAGAAATCGTAGCTCTCCTTCCGGCTTTCCGTAATGTCCACGCCGTTGATCACCATGTCATACCGGCCGGCCTCCACGCCTGCCAGCAGACCGTCCCACTCGCCTTCCACGAAGGTGGCCTTCACGCCCAGCTTCTCGGCAATGGCACGGCCGACTTCCACATCGTAGCCCACCAGGGCATCGCTGTCATCGTGGAAAGACCAGGGTGCCCAGTTGCCCTCCAGGGCAATGACCATCTCCCCTTTTGCCTGAATCTGGCTCAGCCGGTCGCCGGTCTGCTCCTTCTTGCCGCAGGCACACAGCAGCAGCACGCACAGCACCGGTGCCAGCAGGCGAACAAAATTCTTTTTCATTGTTACACTTCCTCCTTTTCGGTTTCCCCCAGAATGGTTTTCAGGAACGCCCGGGATCTCTCCTGCCTGGGCGCGCGGAAAAATTCCTCCGGGGCGCTTTCTTCCAATATCACGCCGCCTTCCATAAATACGATTTTGGAAGAGACGTTTCTGGCAAAATTCATCTCGTGGGTCACCACCAGCATGGTCATCCCCTCCCTGGCCAGCTGACGCATAACCGCCAGCACCTCTCCGGTCAGTTCCGGGTCCAGGGCGGAGGTCGGCTCGTCGAAGAGGATGATCTCCGGCTCCGTGGCCAGGGCACGGGCTATGGCCACCCGCTGCTGCTGCCCGCCGGAAAGGTGGCTGGGGTAGCTGTCTGCCCGGTCGGCCAGGCCGACTTTCTCCAGCATCCGCATACCGATGTCCCGGGCCTGCTCTTTGGGCATCTTTCTTGCCACAATCAGCCCCTCCGTCACATTTTGCAGGGCGGTCTTGTTTCGGAACAGGTTGTAGTTCTGAAATACGAAGGCGGTCTTCTTGCGCAGGCGGGCGATGTCCTTTTTGGATGCCCCGTGGAGGGGAAAATGCTCCCCGTCGAAAATCAGCTCCCCCTGATCCGCCGTTTCCAGGAAATTGACGCAGCGCAGCAGGGTGGTCTTGCCGGAGCCGCTGGGGCCGAGAATGGCCACCACGTCTCCTTTGTCCACATTCAGCGATACGCCTTTGAGCACCTCCAGGGTGCCGAATGCCTTGTGCAGGTCTTTTATCTCCAGCATTGCCATATTACATCGCTCCGTAGGAATTCAGTTTCTTTTCGCCCAGTGCCTGCAATCTGGTCAGCACCGTGCAGAACAGCAGATACACCAGCGCCACCTCGATATACAGCGCCAGATGCTCGTAATACCGGGAGGCGATGCGCTGGGTGACCATGAACATCTCCATCACGGTGATGTTGGCCGCCAGGGAGGTATCCTTCACCATGGAGATCAGGTTGTTGGAAAGGCTGGGGAAGGCCGTGCGCAGCGCCTGGGGCAGAATGATCCGCCGGATGGTTTGCAGGTAGCTCATGCCCACGCAGTAGCCCGCTTCCAGCTGCCCCCGGGGCACGGATTCCAGCGCCGCCCGGATGGTCTCGGCGCAGTAAGCCCCTTCGTTGATGGAAAATACCAGCACGGCAGAGGGAAAGGGATCGAGCATCATGCCCAGATTGGGCAGGCCGTAGAAAATCACATACAGCTGCACCAGCAGCGGCGTGCCCCGCACCACCCAGATATAAAACCGGGCGATCTGCCTGAGCACCTTGACATTGGCGAACTGCACCATTGCGGTGACCACCGCTATGACCATCGCCAGGGCAAAGGAAATCACTGTCAGCGGGATGGTCATGGTCAGTCCCGGCAGCAGAATTTTGGGAAAGGAATCCAGCAGGATTCCCCAGAGTCTTTGATCCAAGAAAAATGCTCCTTTCGGACAGGCTTTACTATACTATAATAAATATTCCGGCAGGTGTCCACAGATTTTTTACAGCTTGTGGAAAACAGGCTTTCTGTCCCGGAAGGTACATACGTAGCCAAACAGGTCTGCCAGCATCCTCGCCGCCTCCGGGCAATACTGTCCCACCCGGTCGGTGCGGTGGGCATCGGAGCCGACGGTGACGATCTGCCCGCCCAGCTCCTTAAACCGGCGGAAGAAATCCAGGGTAGGCAGATAGCCCACGCTCCTGTCCACACCGCTGGTGTTCATTTCCAGCCCCTTGCCCTTGTCCGCCAGGACTTTCAGAATCTCATCGAATATCTCCCGGTGGGCATCGTAGGCCATGGGAGAGCGGACGGGATTGAAGGGGGACTTCATCAGAAATGTCAGATGCGCCAGAACATCGTAGTCCTCGTGGGCTTTTACGCACCTGAGGGTCTCTTCCAGGAATTCCGACTGGGCTTCAAAGGGGATCTTCCCCTGCCAGTACTCCTGGAAATACACATCCTGCCCCTTGACAAAGTGGACGCTGCCCAGGACAAAATCATAGTGCCGCTGGCTCAGGCGCTGCGGCAGCAGGGACTGGTTGTTTTCCAGCAGGCCGAATTCCATGCCCCGGCGGATTTCCAGCCCCGGCACCTCCAGGCCATCGTATTCCTTATTATAAGCAGCCACATCGAAGACCATGCTCTGGCTGACGGACTGGGGATCGTAGTCCACATGGTCCGTAAAGCAGATCTCCCGCAGCCCCCGTTCCCGGGCGGCAGTGGCCAGCGCCAGGCCGGTATCGTGCCCATCGAAGGACACACGGGAATGTATATGAAAATCAAACATGGTTTCTCTCCTCCCAGAAAAGACGAAATGCCGTGGGCAGGGCGGCGCTTTGGTGGATTTCTTCCTCCGTCAGCCAGGTAAACTCCCCTGCCGGCTCCGCCACCTCCAGATAAATGCCCTGCATTTCCCAGACAATATGGGTAAAAATATGTTTTCGGTTGATTTGCTTCTCCAGCTCCTTCGCCGTAAGCCCCCAGAGCGCCACCTGGGCAAGCATCTGCTGCTGATCCAGAAACTCCGGCACGTTGGGAAATTCCCACAGCCCTGCCAGAAGCCCCCGGTTCTCCCGCCTGCGCAGCGCCCATTTTCCCTGGGCGTGGAGGAGGAAGACGGTCTTGCGCTGGTGCGTCTTCTCCCGCCTGGGGCTTTTGGCCGGCAGGGAGGCGGCGATGCCCCTGCGGTAGCCCAGGCAGAATTCCCGGCAGGGGCACAGCTGACACTGTGGCTCCCGGTTGGGGCCGCACAGCGTCGCCCCCAGCTCCATCAGCGCCTGGGTAAACTGCCCTGCCCGGGCGGGGTAGACCTCCGCCAGCGCCTGGGTGACCCTGCGCCGCATGGCCGGAGTATCGATGGGGGTATCGTCTGCCGTCAGCCGGGATACCAGGCGCAGCACGTTGCCGTCCACCGCCGGTGTCGGCAGATCAAAGGCGATGGAGCAAATGGCCCCTGTGGTATACGGGCCGATGCCCGGAAGGGCGGAAATCCGCTCCGGCTCCCGGGGAAACCGGCCGCCATAATCCCGCACAAGGATTCCGGCCGCCTTTTTCAGGTTCCTTACCCGGCTGTAGTAGCCCAGCCCTTCCCAGAGCTTGTGCAGCCGGTCGTCCCCGCAGGCCGCCAGGGCTTCCACCGTAGGCAGCTCCCGCAAAAACCGGGCATAATATCCCCTGACCGCCTCCACCCTGGTCTGCTGGAGCATGATCTCCGACACCCAGATTTTGTAGGGATCCTTTGTCTGCCGCCAGGGCAAATCCCGGTGTTCCTCTTCGTACCATTGGGGCAGCACCTGCGCCAGCTGTGATAGCATAGTTTCCCTCCGTGAAAAAAGTATCCTTATTTTACAACACATCGGCGCAATCGTCAAGCAGGGGCACACGGCAGCCCTTTCGCCCCGGAAAAGGGAGGGGGAAGCAAAAGTGAAAAAGACAAATTCCCGCACTTTTTAAAGAAAAATGCAAAATAATCCTATTTCCCGGCAAAACAGCGGGGTTTTCCCATGTTTTGGGAGGTTTCTTCCCGGCTGTCCCGTTTTTTCTCCGTCATCTTGCACAATTTTGCAATTGCGTTTCTGTGTAATTTGCCGAAAGTTTTTCCCCTTGCCGGGTTCTGTGTTGACATATTATGAACATTGTGGTAACTTTAGTGACGAAAATAAAGAAATACCGCCCGTAGACGCACCCCCATGGAAAGGAAGGCAGGATGTTTTAGCGCCGATCTGAAGCAGTCATTTGTCAGATTTGGTGCTTTTTTCGCCGGGTGCAACCCGAATAATTGGGAGAAAGGAACATGAATATGGGATTTTTCAGCAAACTTTTTGGACAGAAGATGGATGAGCTTTACGCTCCTGTGGCCGGCCAGGCCGTACCCGTGACCGAGGTTCCGGATCCTACCTTCTCCTCCGGCATGCTGGGCAACGGCATCGCCATCATCCCCACCGACGGCAAGGTGTGCGCTCCGTGCAACGCCACCGTGGACATGATGTTTGAAACCGGCCACGCCGTCAGCCTGATTGCCGACTGCGGCGCGGAGATCCTGATCCACGTGGGTCTGGAAACCGTTGGCCTGCAGGGCAAGGGCTTCACCGTTATGGCACAGAACGGCCAGAAGGTCAAGAAGGGTGATGTTCTGATTCAGGTGGATCTGGACACTATCAAGGAAGCCGGCCTGAACCCCATCACCCCCATGCTGGTTTGCAACAGCTCCGACTACAGCAAGTTCGAAACCACCACCGGCAAGGCCGTCACCGGCACCGACGTGGTGATTCAGCTGGCCAAGTAAGCCGGAGGTAGCACCGTGAAGAAAGGTACCGGAACCAGCGTATTCCCCGGCGTAGCCCTGGGCGACGTGGTGGTTTACCGCCAGAGCGTTGCCGCGGAGCCTGTCGCCTGCGGGGATCCTGCCGTGGAGCAGGCCAAGTTCGAGGCCGCCGTCGCCACCGCCAGAGAGCAGCTGTCTGCCATCTATGAGCAGGCGAAGGTCTCCCTGGGCGAAGAGCAGGCCGCCATTGTGGAAGTCCAGCTGCTGATGCTGGAAGACCTGGACTACCTGGAAGGTGTAGCCGCCGCCATTGAAGGCGGTGCCGCCGCTGCCAACGCCGCCAAGGATACCGGCGAGGAATTCGCCACCATCTTTGCCGCCATGGACGATGAATACATGAACGCCCGCAGCGCCGACATCCGGGATATGTCCCACAGAATTTACGATATTCTCTGCGGAAACGAAGGTTTTAAGCTGCCGGAGGGCAAATTCCTGCTGGTAGCGGAGGATCTGGTTCCCAGCCAGACCATTCAGCTGCCCAGAGAGCGCATCCTGGCTTTCGTAACCCGCCAGGGTTCCTCCTCCAGCCATACCGCCATTTTGGCAAGAACCCTGGGCATTCCTTCCCTGGTTCAGGCCGATATTGACCTGGACGATGCCGCTGCAGCCGGAACCATCGCCGTAGACGGCGAGGCCGGCACCTGGTATCTGGATCCGGAGGGAGACACCCTGGCTGCCCTGCTGGAAAAGCAGGCCAGAGAGCAGGGCGAGCGGGCTCAGCTGGAAGCCTACCGGGACAGAGAGTGCCGCACCCGGTCCGGCAGGAAGATGCTGCTGTGCGCCAACATCGGCTCCCCGGAGGATGCCGAGGCCGCTGTGAAGATGGGTGCCGAAGGCGTGGGTCTGATGCGCAGTGAATTCCTGTACCTGGGCACCGAAACCATGCCCAGCGAGGATGCCATTTTCGAAGCCTACAGGAAGGTTGCCCAGATCATGGGGGATCGCCCCGTGGTCATCCGCACCCTGGACATCGGCGCGGACAAGCAGGTGGACTATATGGAGCTGGAGAAGGAAGAGAACCCCGCTCTGGGTCTGCGCGGCCTGCGGCTGTGCCTGGACAGAGAGCCTCTGTTCCGCACCCAGCTGCGTGCCATCTACCGTGCCTCCGTCTACGGCAACCTGCATATGATGTTCCCCATGATCGCCTCCCTTTGGGAACTGCGCAAGGCCAAGGAGCTTTGCCGCAGCGTCCGGGAAGAGCTGGCGGCAGAGGGCATTGAGACGAAGGAGATTCCCATCGGCGTCATGGTGGAAACTCCCGCCGCTGCCGTCATTGCCGACGAGCTGGCCAAGGAGGCCGCCTTCTTCTCCGTGGGTACCAACGACCTGACCCAGTACACCCTGGCCGTAGACCGTCAGAATGCCCACCTGGGTCCCTACTACGATCCCTACCACCCCGCCCTGATGCGGCTGCTGGGCTACATTGCCAAGTCCGCCAACGAAAACGGCATCTGGGCAGGCATCTGCGGCGAGCTGGGTGCCGACCCCAACATGACGGAGGCCTTCCTGCGCATGGGCTACAGCGAGCTGAGCGTCGCCCCGGGCAGAATTCTGGAAACCAAGAAGCGCGTATGCGATTCTGAAATTTAAAATCTATTCTTAAAGAGGTATTTGCCATGCAAACTTTCACTTACACCATTACCGACCCCATGGGTCTGCACGCCCGTCCCGCCGGTATGCTGGTTAAGGCCTGCGCCGGTTACGCCAGCACCGTTACCGTCACCGCTCCCACCGGCAAGGCCGATGCCAAGCGGCTGATGGCTGTCATGCGCCTGGCTGCCAAGCAGGGCATGGAGCTGACCGTCACCGTAGAAGGTGCGGACGAAACCAAGGCCGCCGAAGAGCTGAAGGCTTTCCTGGCTGCCAACCTGTAATTTTCCCGCCCCCCTTTATGGGGGGCAAACCACGGCACTTTTGGCCATACTGACCGTTGTGGGCCGACGGTCTGTGATAAAGGCACCGTGTCCGAACGCCGGACACAAAAGAATTGAAGGAGGATTTTCTCTATGATGAAATCTCTGCAGAAGCTGGGCAAGGCTCTGATGCTGCCTGTCGCCTGTCTTCCCATTTGCGGTATCCTGATGGGTATCGGCTACGCTCTGGCTCCTGCCGTTATGGGCGCTGCCGGTGCTACCGAAGGCTTTGCTTACGTACTGGGCTTCCTGCTGGTTAAGGCCGGCGGTGCTCTGATCGACAACATGGCTATCCTGTTCGCCATCGGCGTGGCTGTCGGCCTGGCCGAGGAGAACGACGGTACTGCCGGTCTGGCTGGTCTGGTCTCCTGGCTGATGATCACCAACCTGCTGTCCACCGGCGTTGTCAGCACCATTATGGAGCTGACCGCAGGCACCACCAAGTTTGTTGCCTTCTCCAAGATCGCCAACCCCTTCACCGGCATCCTGGCCGGTATCATCGGCGCTACCTGCTACAACAAGTTCAAGAACACCCAGCTGCCTGACATCCTGGCATTCTTCGCCGGCAAGCGCTTCGTTGCAATCGCCACCGGTGTTGTTTCCATCATTGTCTCCGCCATCCTGCTGTTCGTATGGCCCGTCATCTTCGGTGCTCTGGTTGCCATCGGTAACGGCATCAAGGGTCTGGGCGCTGTCGGTGTTGGCCTGTATGCCTTCCTGAACCGTCTGCTGATCCCCACCGGCCTGCATCACGCTCTGAACAACGTGTTCTGGTTCGATACCATCGGCCTGGGCGACCTGACTGCTTACTGGGGCGCTCTGGTTGAGGGCGACACCATGGCCAACGGCACCCTGATCAACTGGTCCGTCGGCTCCTACATGGCTGGCTTCTTCCCCTGCATGATGTTCGGTATCCCCGGCGCTGCCTGCGCTATGATCGCTACCGCCAAGTCCAACAAGAAGAAGGCTACCATCGGCCTGGTTGGCGCTGCCGCTGTCTGCGCTTTCCTGTGCGGTGTTACCGAGCCCTTCGAGTTCGCTTTCATGTTCCTGGCATTCCCCCTGTACGTTGTTTACGCCGTTCTGTACGGTGTATTCGCCGCCATCACCGTGGCTCTGGGCTTCCGTGCCGGCTTCTGCTTCTCCGCAGGCGCTACCGACCTGATCTTCGGTGCTTCCCTGCCCGCAGCTAACAACTACTGGGTCATGATCCCCATGGGCATCGCTGCTTTCGTGGTGTTCTTCGCTGTGTTCTACTTCGCCATCAAGAAGTTTGACCTGAAGACCCCCGGCCGTGAAGACGACCAGGAAGGCGAGCTGAAGATCGAGCTGGCTAACAACGACTACACCGCTATGGCCGAAATCATCATGGAAGGCCTGGGCGGCAAGGAGAACGTTACCTCCATCGACCACTGCATCACCCGTCTGCGTCTGGAAGTAAAGGACCGTCTGCTGGTCAACGAGGCCAAGATCAAGTCCTCCGGCGCTGCTGGTGTCATTCGTCCCGGTAAGACCTCCGTTCAGGTCATCATCGGACCGAAGGTTCAGTTCGTCTACGACGAGTTCAAGAAGCTGGCTAAGTAAGCTGCCTCCTGAACAGCCCCCTGTGGCCCACACAGAATAAGGCGTCCCCCCGGGAAAAACCGGGGGGATTTTTTTGCCCCCAATGCCCTCTCGGTCATGCCCTCCCAGTCGGCTTCGCCTTGGCTCCCCCAGAGGGGGGGAGCCAAGTTTCGATAGTCTACGCCCCCTTCTGCTCTTCTACGCTGCCGGTGGCCAGCCAGAAGCGGAAGGTATCGTCTCCGGTTCTGCCATGGCGGTTCTTGGCCACGGACAGCCCCACCACGGAGGCACCCCCCGGTGCCCTTTCCCCGGTGTAGTAGTCCTCCCGGTAGAGGAACAGCACTCCGTCCGCGTCCTGCTCAATGGCACCGCTGTCCCGCAGGTCGCTGAGCATGGGGCGCTTGTCCCTGCGCTCTTCAATTTTTCTGGACAGCTGGCACAGGCAGATCACGGGGATGTTCAGGCTGATGGCCATCCGCTTCAGCTCCCGGCTGATTTGGGAGATGGATTCATAAGTGCCTGTCCCCCGGGAAGCTGGCTGGATCAGCCCCAGATAGTCGATGATCACCGCCTGCAAATCCGGAATGCTCCGGCACAGGGCATGGATTTGCTGCACCGTCAGGTCATACCGGTCGTTCATGTACACGCTCTTTCCGTGCAGAATGCCCGTGGCCATGGCAATGCCCTCCCAGTCCTTTTCGCTGACCTGGCCTGCCAGCAGCTGCGCCGAGGAGATGCCAGTGAGGCTGGATACCCGCTTGGCATTGATCTGCTCCGCCGTCATTTCCAGGGAGACAAACAGGCATTTCCCCTGGATTTGATCCGCCAGACGAATGGCAAAGGTGGATTTTCCCACCGCCGGTCTTGCCCCCAGGATGTACATGCCGCCCCGGAGGAAGCCTCCGCCCAGCAGCGAATCCAGCCGGGGGAAGCCGGTGGAAATGAAATTTTCCTGCCCCTCCCCCGCCCGCACCACATGGGTGGTGAACCGGCGGAGGGAATCGGAGGGAGACAGCAGTCCCCGCTCCGTATCGCTGCCCCGGATGGCATCCGCCTCCCGCTCCATGGTGGCCAGAAGCTCCTGGGCTGTGGAGGTGCTGTCCTGCTGGATTCTGGCTGCCAGAGCCTGGATCCTCCGCTTTTGGGCATCCTCTGCCACTCTGTGGGCGTACTCCACGCAGTTGGCCGTGGAGGGAACGCACTGCATCAGCTCCAGAAGCAGCTGCCGGGGCAGCTGCGTCCCCTCCCGCCCGGCCTGACGGGTGACGGAAACCGGGTCAATCGGTTCTCCGGCATCCATCAGCGCCGTGGCCGCAGTGAAGACAGCCCGGTACTGGGCGCAGCCGAAACACTCGGCGGTGACAATGCTCCGGATGTCCCGCATTACGTTTTCGCCATCGATCAGGATGGCACCGGCAAGGTATTCTTCGCTGTTCATGTCTCCTCCTTCTCCCGGTCTACCCACTCCCCGGTGTCGGGGTTCAGGTAGAACCGGGAAGCGGGGGCGCCGGAAAGGGCGACCCCCTTCTCTTCTGATTTATCAGAAGAGGAAACCCGTAAGGGTTTCTCTTCTTCTATTTCTATATCGGCACGTGTGGCATCCCATGGCATACTTTGCATGCCACTGGTACGTGTGGCATGCGAAGGCATGCGTGCCATGCCACCGGTAGGCGTGGCAGCCGCCGGTATCCTTTCCATACCACCGGTGAGCGTGGCAGCCGCCGGTACACCCGGCACTTTTTCGCTGCCCGTGGCATCCGGCGCTGCCGCTTGCACGCCACCCTTCGCCGCCGGTGCCTCCTTCCTGCCTCCGCTGCGCCTGCCCGTACCCTGCACACCCCGGGAGCCATTCCCTTCCTGTTCCGCTTCCTGCATGCCCTGGGCGCTATCGCTGCCCCGGGCTGCCTGTGCCGTACCCGGCTGGGCATCCCCGGCAGCCTGTACCGCCGCCATATCCCGGGAGCCATCGGCAGGCTGCTCTTTCTTTTCCCAGCGTCTCTTCGCGTTCTGTGCGTTCTTCTCCCGGTGGGCGAGAAAGTCCCCATTGCTTTCGTCTACGCCCATCTTCATGGCAGAAAATACCACCCGTTCCAGATACGACTGTTCCGGGATCTCCCCCGTCTCAAAATACCGGAATACATCCTTCACTACCTTCCCCAGCACCTCGTCCGGCACACTGTCAATCATTGCCCCCTGGTGCCGGTACATCTTAAACCAAGCCGGCCGCCGTTCTCTCACTGCCATAGCTCCACCTTCCTCTCAATTTTTTTCTTTTCAAGACGCACACACAAATCCCCGAAAGCATATCGAATATTTGTTCGTCTTGTCTTTCCTATATTCTACCAGAAATCTCCCCATTGTCAAATCCACCCATTGCCCCCAATGTGGATAACCTGTGCATAACTCCCACCCCCGCAGGCGGGGGGCAAAGGCTCCCTTGTGTAAAGGGCGGTGCGTACCGCCCATGAGTGTCCCGCAACCACCCAGCTGCAACAGATGTGTAAACCCCAACTTCGACACAGGTTTTGCAGAAATTAAAGCCATGGACAGCTTCGTTTCATATCTTGTCAAGTCGGCACATATAATTATGTGATTCCACACACGAAAACATCTAATAATTTTGTGAAATGGGTTAATTTGTCCGTACGTTCTGAATATAATAAAAGTGTGATTGTAAAACCCAAAAACTCCAATAATAGTGTGAAGGAGTGCGTTTATGGAACGGTTGATATTGAACAAACTGCTTGAATGGGAGAATTCACCCCAGGTCTGTTTCTCTCTGGCAAGCGAATATCGGGAATATAGCAATCACCACAACGAATCAGCGTGTCAAAAAAAGCCTCGCAGAGTTTTCAGAGCTGGGCTGCAAATAAAATCAAAGAAAAAGGCGATACCTGGTTGTAAAAACCAGGCATCGCCAATTTTTCTTGTCGCACTCCTGTACGGCAGCCACATTTGCTTTTATTATCCAATGGGTTCAAAATCCGCTGCGCCGTGTTTGCACAGGGGGCAGATGATGTCTTCGGGCAGCTCGTCTCCTTCGTAGATCCAGCCGCAGACTTTGCACACGAAGCCCTTCTTGCCTTCGGTCTGGGGCTGGGGCTTGACGTGCTTCTGGTAGTAGGTATAGGTCATGGTTTCCGCATCGGACATGACTCTGGCCTCGGTGACGGTGCAGATGAACATGCCATGGGTATCCAGATCCACCACGCTCTCCACCTTCAGGGACATGAAGGAATTGATATACCGGGGCAGGAATGCCAGGCCATTGTCGGAATGCAGCGGCTCCAGGCCGGCGAACTTGTCCACATTCCGTCCGCTCTGGAAGCCGAAGCGCTCAAACACGGAGAAGGGGGCGGACACATCCAGGCAGTTTACATTCATCACGCCGGTCTTGCGGATGGTGTGGTAGGAATAGTTCTGCTTATTGATGGCAACGGCGACCCGGTTGGGGGTATTGGTGATCTGGCTGACGGTATTGACGATCAGGCCATTGTCCCGGGTGCCATCGTTGCTGGTGACCACATACAGGCCATAGCCGATGTTAAACAGCGCCGTCAGGTCGTTCTTATTGGCAGTGGCATCCTGCTGTGCCAGATAATCGGTGCACAGCTCCCGGGCCAGTGCCTGGATCTGGGCAGAGGAAGTCTCGTTCAGGGAGGAAAGGATTCTTACGGTATTCTCCGCAAAGGTCAGGTTCTTGCACTCGCTGAGCATGCCACGCATGATCTTTGCGGCAAGAGGTGCCCAGGAGCCGTTTTCCACCAGAGCCACGGTACGGTTGCGGAAATTCCGCTCGGTCAGGTGGTGGATATACTCCTTCATAAAGGGGAATACATCGGCATTGTAGGTGGTGGTGGCCAGCACCAGCTTGCTGTAGCGGAAAGCATCCGCAACGGCCTGCGCCATGTCGCACCGGGCCAGATCGTGGACGATCACCTTCGGGGCACCGTTGGCACGGATGGCCGCAGCCAGCTGCTCCACAGCCGCCTTGGTGTTGCCGTACACGCTGGTGTAGGCCAGCACAACGCCCTCGGTTTCCACGTTGTAGGAAGACCAAATATCATACAGGTTCAGGTAGTGCCCCAGGTTTTCGGTAAGCACCGGGCCATGGAGGGGGCAGATGGTTTGAATATCCAGGGTGGCTGCCTTTTTCAGCAGGTTCTGCACCTGGGCACCGTACTTGCCCACGATGCCGATGAAATAGCGCCGTGCCTCATCGTCCCAGGGCTCTTCCACATCCAGCGCGCCGAACTTGCCGAAACCATCGGCGGAGAAGAGCACCTTGTCCAGCGTATCGTAGGTGACGATGACTTCCGGCCAGTGTACCATGGGGGCGGTGACGAACACCAGATTGTGCCTGCCCAGGCTCAGGGAATCCATCTCCCCGACCACAATGCGGCGCTGTGCATAATCCGTGCCGAAAAATGCCTGCATCATGCCAAATGCCTTGGCGGAAGAGACAATGGTAGCCTGGGGATACACCTTCATAAAGTTGGCCACGTTGGCGGCGTGATCCGGCTCC
This sequence comes from uncultured Oscillospiraceae bacterium, assembly GCA_964501115.1. Lineage (GTDB taxonomy): Bacteria > Bacillota > Clostridia > Oscillospirales > Oscillospiraceae > Faecousia. The sequence goes on along the minus strand of CAZCRO010000016.1, from coordinate 10,605 downwards.
ATATGCTGCACCACCAGATAGTCCGGCTGGCGGCCTGCCAGAACGCTCTGGATATTATCCAGCCACTCATGGGTGAAGTTCTTGTCCACGGTGTCCATAACGGCCACCTTTTCATCCAGGATGACATAGGAGTTGTACGCCATGCCGCTGGGCACATGGTACTGCCCCTCGAACAGATCCACCTGATGGTCGTTAACGCCTACGTAGCGAATGTCGTTGGTAATGAACATAATTGCCTCTCCTTTTATTTGAGAATTATTCTTGTTCTTATTTTAGCACAGCAAGCCCCATTTGTATACTGTCAATATTACAAAATTTGGTGCCTGATTTTTGTGCACTTTTCAGTATCTTTTTATCGATTCCCCATATCCCCCGGCATAAAAGCCATGTCTTAGCATGCACCACCGGGAGGGAAACCATACTTTTGAAAGCACCCCAATTCCGGATTTCAGGAGGACATTGCACAGATGGATTGTGTTGGCAGTAGAGACAAAGTTTGCAGTTGGTTCTACTGCGAAATTCTGAAACTATGACCAGGAAAAGTATCGGTCGTGAACAAGTACTTTGGTGCCCCAAAACAATCCCTCAGTCGGCTTCGCCGCCAGCTCCCTTTACACAAGGGAGCCTTTCCCCCCCGCCCCTGGCGGGGGGGCGGGATTTTAGGGACACCGGCTATTCCCTAGGGGATTTTCCCATTTTGGGGGTAGTATTTTGTCGAAAAGGGTGCTATAATAGCAAAGAGTCGTTTTTGCGTTTTTATTTGCAGAATCTCCTACTTTTTCCCATTCAGGAGGAACAGACATCATGCCGGAGCTTACTTTTATGCAGCTGAAGAAGCTGGCCAGGAAGGATTCTTCCCTGCTGCCCCAATATAAGCTTGCTGTTTTGGGTGACTGTGCCACCCAGCATCTTGCCACTGCCATTCGGGGCTATGGCAGCTATGTGGGGCTGGGACTGAAGGTATTCGACACGGACTACAACCAAATCGATGCCCAAACCATGGATCCCCAGTCCGAGCTTTTCCTTTTCGCCCCCAACGCGGTGCTGATCCACATGTGCGCGGAGAAGCTTTACCGTGCTTTCTGCGACACCCCCACAGACGCCCGCAGCCGCTTTGCCGAGGATACCTGCGAGCGCATTGCCGCCATCTGGCAGCGGATCCTCTCCCGGGGGCAAACCAACATACTCCAGTGCAACTTCCCTCTCCTTCCCGACGGGGTCTTCGGCCAGTACGGGAACAAGACCCAGGACGCCTTCCTGTTCCAGCAGCGGAAGCTGAACTATCTGCTCATGCTGCGCTGCCAGCAGATCAAGCAGGCCTCCATCGTGGATCTGGACGCTCTGCAAGCCATCCACGGCCGGGAAAAATTCTCTGACCCCAAGCTGTACTACATTGCAAAAATGCCCATCTGCGTGGACATGCTCCCCTGTGTGGCCAAAAGCATTGTCGATACCATTCAGGCACTGCGGGGCTGTGTAAAAAAATGCGTGGTGGTTGACCTGGACAATACCCTCTGGGGCGGCGTGATCGGAGACGACGGGCTAAGCGGCATCCAGATTGGGGAGCTGGGCACGGGGCAGGCTTTTTCCGATTTTCAGGCCTGGCTGAAGGAGCTGAAAAACCGGGGAATCCTCCTTGCCGTGTGCAGCAAGAACAATGAGCAAACCGCCAAAGAGCCCTTTGAAAAGCATCCGGAAATGGTTCTGCGTCTGGAGGATTTCTCCGCCTTTGTGGCCAACTGGGAGGACAAAGCGGGAAATATCCGCTATATCCAGAAGGTTCTGAACATCGGCATGGACAGCCTGGTTTTCCTGGACGACAATCCCTTCGAAAGAAACCTTGTGCGCGGCATGATTCCGGAAATCACCGTGCCGGAGCTGCCGGAGGACCCGGCTATGTATCTGCAATATCTCCGGGGGCTTGGCCTGTTTGAAACCGCCTCTTACTCCCGGGAGGATGCCGACCGCACCCGGCAATACCGGCAGCAGGCAGAGCGCACCGCCTTCGAGGCCTCCTTCCAGTCCTACGATGCCTACCTGCAGGGACTGGAAATGCGTGCCGTTGCCGCCCCCTTTGACGAATTCCACTATCCCCGGATTGCCCAGCTGACCCAGCGCTCCAATCAGTTCAACCTGCGCACCGTCCGCTGCACCGAGGCCGATATTCAGTCCATCGCCGCAGACAGCAGCCGCATTGGCCTGTATTTTACCCTGAAGGACAAATTCGGTGACCATGGCCTCATCAGCGTGGTGGTGCTGGACCGGCAGGCGGACAATTCCCTTTTCATCAGCCAGTGGCTGATGAGCTGCCGGGTGCTCAAGCGGGGTATGGAAGAATTCATCATCAATAAGATCCTGCAAATCGCCGGGGAGCAGGGCTTCCGCCTGGTGACGGGAGAATACCTGCCCACCGCCAAGAACGCGATGGTAAAGGATCTTTATGAACATCTGGGCTTCACCCCTGTGGGAAACAACCGCTTCCAGGCGGAGGTTTCCCGGTATCAGCCCAAAAAAACATGGATTACGGAGGAATAATCACCTATGACCAGACAAGAAATTTACACCAGACTCGATGAAGTTTTTTCCGATGTGTTCGATGAAGAGCTCCACGTTTCGGATTCCACCACCGCTGCCGACATTGAAGACTGGGATTCTCTGACCCACATCACCCTGATTTCCGAAGTGGAGGATGCTTTCGGTATCAAGTTCTCCATGAAAACCGTTCTGGGACTGAAAAACGTGGGAGAAATGGTGGATATTATCGCCGCCTCCCTGTAAAGCCCAATTCCCGGCACGCTCCGGGCATACGATACATAAGAAAGTTGGGATAAACCTTGGTTTTTTCATCCGCCGCTTTTTTGTTTGCCTTTCTTCCCCTTACCCTGGCGGGGTACTATCTCCTGCCGAAGCGCTTTCGCAATGTGTTTCTCACCCTGGCGTCGCTGCTGTTCTACGCCTGGGGCGAACCGAAATTCGTTCTTGTGATGCTGCTTTCCATCCTGGTGAACTATGTTCTGGGACTGCTGGTGGTCAGGCGGGAGACTCCGGGCTACCAAAGGCTGATTCTCACCATCATGGTGGTTGTCAACCTGAGCCTGCTGTTTGTTTTCAAATACCTGAATTTCACCATTGAAAACCTGAATCATCTCTTTTCCGGTGCCATTCCCCAGACCCATATCACCCTGCCCATCGGCATTTCCTTCTTCACCTTCCAGGCCATGTCCTATGTGTTCGATGTCGCTCTGGGGCGGGGCGAGGTGCAGAAGAATCCCCTGAACGTGATGCTGTATGTCTCCCTCTTCCCCCAGCTCATTGCCGGGCCCATCGTCCGCTATGAGACCGTTGCCCAGGAGATTCAAACCCGCCGGGAAACCCTGGAGGATTTTGCCTCAGGCATCCGCCGGTTCATCATCGGCCTGGCCAAGAAAATGCTCCTGTCCAACAGCATCGCCCTGCTGGCAGACCAGGCCTTCGGCTACGGAAGCGGCCTGAGCTGCGCAATGGCCTGGCTGGGCGCACTGGCCTACGCCTTCCAGATCTATTTTGATTTCAGCGGATATTCGGATATGGCCATCGGCCTGGGACTGCTCTTCGGCTTCCATTTTGACGAAAACTTCAACTATCCCTATATTTCCAGAACCGTATCCGAATTCTGGCAGCGCTGGCACATCTCTCTGAGCAGCTGGTTCCGGGACTACCTGTTTTATCCTGTCTCCCGGAAGGCAGTGCCTCTGGGAAAGAAAGTGAAACAGCGCTGGGGAAAAACCGCCGGCAGACTCACCCCGAACATCATCGCCCTGGCGGCCGTATGGCTCAGCACCGGCATCTGGCACGGTGCCAGCTGGACATATATCCTGTGGGGCGTTTACTATGGCATTTTGCTGATCTGCGCCCTGATTTTCCAGCCCACCTGCAAGAAGTGGGTGCAGCGGCTCCATATCCAAACCCACAGCCCCTGGTTCGCTCTCTTCCAGACGGCGCGTACCATGGTGCTGGTGCTGCTGGGCTATGTTCTGTTCCGCTCCAGCTCCATTGGCGCTGCCGTGGACTACTTCCGGGCGATGTTCGGCCTGGCAGGCAATGCCTTTGCCGATGCCGCCACCGTGACCGCCCTGGGGAACCACGCCTCGGCACTGGCTCTGTGCGCCGTGTTTTCCACCCCGGTCGTCGGTGCCGTACAGCGCCGGCTCAGCCGCCGGGGAGACTTCCTGTGGCTGGCAAACGGGCTTTGCCTGGTGCTGTTCCTCCTGTCCGCCGCCTACATCGTCAGCTCCAGCTACAATCCCTTTATCTATTTTGCTTTTTAAGAATCCGGGAGCGCCCCGAAACAGGGCGCTCGCTATGATTGGAGAGATTCCCATGAAAAGATTTTCCGCCTGTCTGCTGGCGCTTGGCATGCTCCTGTGCGCCTGCGGCCAGAGCACGCCCCCCTTGGAACCTGCGCCCGATACAACCGCCGCCACCCAGGCCGCCCAGACCCAGCCCGCCACGCAGAGCACGCAGCAGAGCACGGAAGCGCCCGCAGCCTCTGCCCCTGTCTACCTGAAGGTATCCTCCCTGACCTTTGCCCTCGTGGGAGAATCCGAGGATATTTACCTGGGTCTGGCCCCCAGAGAAGAGATTCTTTGGCAAAGCGATGACCCCTCCATCGTATCCGTGGAAAACGGTGTGCTCACCGCCACCGGCGTGGGCACCACCACCATACACGCAAGCCTGGAAGACCAGCAGCTGGATATAACCGCCGGGTGTCTGGCCGAGACCCAGGAGGAACTGGACGCACTGGGCTTTGATGTCCTGTGCCACGCCAGGCGTCTGCCCCCGGAATTTGACCTGGATGCCCCCTGCACCAGCTTCGACAATGCCGCCATCGTGGGCGACTCCATCACCTATATGATGATGCAGACGGAAAGCAAGGGCAATTACCTGGGGAACATTCTCTTTCTCGCAAGAGGCGGCACCAGCCTGAACGGTTTCGTCCAGCACTCCAAGAATGTGTACTACCAGGGCGGGGAGATGAATCTGGAAGATGCCATTGCCGCCTCCGCAGTGGAGCGGATCTACGTGCTCATCGGCTCCAACGACATTGCCTCCGACCCCCAGCGGGAAGCCTTCTTTGACAACTGGGACATTCTGCTGGAACGCATCCGGGAGAAAAGCCCGGAGCTGGAAATCGTTCTCATTTCCAACATCCCCCAGTACGCCATCGAACAGGAGAGCTGGAAGCCCCGGTTCCAGGCTTATAACCGGTATGTGCGGGAGCTGAATGCCCAGCTGGAAGACTATTGCCGGGAAAACGGCTGCCTGTACCTGGATCTGTGCTACTACATGCAGGATTTCTGCGGCAGACTCCCCCAGGAATACAACCTGGACGGCTACCACCTGAACGACACCGGATACAAAACCTGGATGAAAATTCTGCGCTATTACGCCCAATACGAACTTGAAGGAGGATCTTTCACATGAAAACCGTCAAAAAAGCACTTGCCCTGCTGCTTGCCCTTTGCCTGATGCTCACCTTTGCCGCCTGCGGGGAAAAGCAGACCCAGTCCGCCCCCATCGACCTTGCCGGCCTGTACGAAAGCTACACCCAGTACCTCCCGGAAATGTTCTTCCCGGATGAAGATACCCTGCTGAATTTCCTTGGCATCCACGCCGAGGACTGCGCCCAGTATCAGGTGGCCATTTGCGCCGAGGGTATGCGTGCCGACGAGGTCTGGCTCATCCAGGCCAAGGACGAGGCCGCGCTGGATACCCTGCGCACCCTGGCGCAGACCCGAATCCAGGCCAAGCTGGACGAGACCATCTCCTACGTGCCGGATCAGTACGCCATTGTGGAGAAGGCCGAGCTTCTGGAAAACGGCCTGTACCTGGCGCTGCTGATTTCCCCCGACCACGAGGCAATGAAGGCCAGCTTCGAGGCTGCCTTCCGGTAAGCATGGCGCATCACGCCTCTGACACGGCGCAACCCGGGAGGAACCAACCATGAAAAAACACAATTTTGCGGGGATCCTGCTGTTCTGCCTCTTTCTTCTGGCCATGGCAGGGGGATACCTGCTGCCCAAGCCCGCCTTTTCCGAAATGGAGAAGCGCTACCTGGCAGACCCGCCCAGGCTCAGCTGGGACACGATCCGTTCCGGCAGCTGGAGCACCCAGGCAGAGGACTACCTGACGGATCATATCCTGGGCAGAAACTTTTTTGTCGGCATCCACGCCTATGTGGAACTGCTGACCGGCCGGCAGCACCTGGCGGACATATGGCTGGAAGAAGGAAAGCTGCTGGAAGCCCCTGTGGCCACGGATGAAGCCGCCATTTCCGCCAATATGGGTGCCATCAACCGCTTTGCCCAAAACATCGGCCAGAGTGTCCACCTGATGATCGTCCCCTCCGCCGGCTGGGCAGCCGGTGTGCAGGGATACACCGATAAGCAGACGCTGGAAAAAGCCTACGCCGCCGCGGGAGACCCGGTGATTCCCGTCCCGGTGGAAGACCTTTTCCGGAACGCTCCGGATCTTTACTACAACACGGATCACCACTGGACCAGCGAGGGTGCCTACCTGGGCTACACCGCTTTCGCCCAGGCTGCCGGCCGGGCTTACCCCGGCACGGATGCCTTCACCGTCACCAGGGTGGATGGCTTCCGGGGCTCTACCTATTCCCGCAGCGCACTGTGGCTCACCCCTTCGGAGTCCATGGAGCTGTGGCAGAGCGAAAGCAGCCTCAGCGTCACCAACGGGGAAACCACCGGCACCCACGAGGGCATTTTCTATCCGGAGCGGCTGGAGGAAGCCGACAAGTACACCGTCTTTTTGGATGGCAACCACTCCATCGTGCGCATCCAGAACCCAGAGAAGCAGGGAAAGCTCCTGGTCATCCGGGATTCCTATTCCAACTGCCTCGGCGGCTTTCTTGCGGAAAGCTACGGCGAGGTCGTCCTGGCAGACCTGCGCTATTACCGGCAAAGCATATCCTCCCTTGTCAGCGAAGAAGGTTTCGACGACATCCTGGTATGCTACAGCTGTGCCAACTTCCTGACGGATACCAATCTGATGCTTTTGAGATAATGCTTTTCCATACACAAAGAGTCAGGCTGTGCCACCCCCTGGGGGATTTTGGCACAGCCTGACCTTCTTTTTATTCAGATACAACCATATGGGGCGGTGACGGGATACCTGCAAAGCAATCCCGTCACCGCCCTTTTTGCGCTTATTGCATGCCCATTTGGGCACACGCCCAGGCCATGGCCTTGCGCTGCCGCAGGTCCCTGGTCAGTAAGCTCATATCGCCGCCAAAGAAGGCTGCCACCTCTTCCGGCGGCATATTCTGCCTGGCCGCAATGGCCAGAAGTTCCTCCTGAAGCTCCTGCTGTGTAATGGGGAATTCCCGGCTGGTCAGGATCTGGTTCAGCACCGCCTCCTCCTTTGCCCGCCGGGCAGCCTCCTGCCGGAGCTGCGCCATACGCTCCTGAAGCTCCCTGCCAGGATTCAGGTGCATTTGCACCCCCGTAAGGGTTTCATACTGCATCCGCTGTTTTTCCTCTAAAATCAGCAGCTCCAGCTCCTGCTGAATCTTTTCCTCCGGCACTTCCAGGCTGCTTTTCTCCACGTACCGGGAAAAATTCTCTCTGAGTTCCATGTTATTCCCCCTGTTCCTGTGCCATACCGGTCACCCCCGCCTGGGTGGTGACGATGCTGGCAGCCACGGATACGGCACTTTCCAGTGCCGTCCGGGTCACGCACAGCGGATCTATGATCCCCGCCCGGAACATGTCCACATACCGGTTCTGCATGGCATCATAGCCCATTTCCTCCGGCATTTCCCCCAGCCTTGCCAGGATATATCCCCTGTCACAGCCGGCATTTTCCGCAATCTGCCCCAGAGGGGCTTCCAGCGCCCGGGCAAGTGCCTGGGCACCTGCCGCCTCGTCCCCCGTCAGGCTGGCCGCACAGGCCAGAACCGCCGGAATGAGCCGCAGCAGGGCAGTACCGCCACCTGCCACGATGCCCTCTGCCTGCGCCGCCTGGGCGGCATGCACCCCATCTTCCGCCCGGAGCTTTCGCTCCCACTGCTCGGTCTGGGTTTTGCCGCCGACACGCAGGATTGCCACCCCCGCGCTCAGCTGTGCCAGCCGCTGCTGATGCCGCTTGCGGTTGAATTCGTAGTCTTCATGCTCCGCCAGATGGCGCAGCATCCGTATGCGTTCCTCAATTGCCCGGGGATCCCCACCGGGGCCGGAGAGAATGGTCTGCCTGGCCGTTACCGTTACCCGCCGGGCCTTGCCCAGCATTTCTACCGTGACATCGGCAATATCCAGCCGCAGCTGGCTGGTCAGATACATGCCGCCCAGCTGCACTGCCAGATCTTCCATCCGCCATCTTCGGCCGTCGCCGTACAGAGGCGCTTCTATGCAGACAATGCGCAGATCTCCCTGCATATTGGTGCGCAGCACCGTGCTCAGCGCGTCCCCTTCCAGCCCTTCGCAAATAATCAGTGCGTCATGTCCGTCCTCGGCGCAAAGCATCAGCATGGGCAGCAGCTGATGGATGCTGGTGATTTTAGTATCGCACAGCAGGATATAAGGCTCTTCCAGTTCTGCCATCGTTTTATCCGGGTTTGTGGCCATTTCCGGAGCCAAAAACCCCCGTTCCAGTACAATCCCTTCCTGGATTTCCAGAGTCGTCTCTCCCGTTTGGGAGTCCTCCAGGGTGACGCTGCCCTCCCGTCCAACGGCATATACCGCCCGGCCGATCTTATCCCCCAGCGATTCCTCCCCGCAGGATACTGTCGCCACCCGGGCGAGGATCTGCTCATCCCGGGCACTTTTCGCCATCTTTCCCAGCGCTTCCACCGCCGCCTTTCCGGCCTTTTCCATACCCGAGCGCAGAAGCACGGGATTGCACCCGGCAGATTCCCGGCGCAGCGCCTCCCGAAGCAGGCCGCAGGCCAAAACCGTAGCCGTGGTGGTGCCATCCCCCGCGGCCGTATTGGTCTTCAGCGCCGCCTGACGAAGCAGCTGCACTCCCACATCTTCCAGAGGATCCTCCAGGACAATGCCCTGGGCAACGGTGGCCCCATCGTTGGTGATCAGCACCGGCGCACCGGCACCCGCCCGGTCCGCATAGCTGGCCCCCTGGGCATTTCTCTTTTGATACATAGCTACATTCCGCCCTTTGGGACCCAGAGTCACACCGACGGCTTTCGCCAGTTTTTCCCCGCCGGAGAGCAGCTTCTCCCTGGCGGCGGCATCGAAGGTTATTTTCATGGAGAGAATCTCCTTTATCGTTCAGTTTTAGATAGCGGATTGCAGCTTTACCATCAGCTCTGCCCGGGAGCACACCTTCAGCTTTTTGTAAATATTATGGATATGCCGGTTGGTCGTAGGCACGGCGATATGCAGAATATGAGAGATGCTCGCCGGAGACAGCCCCTGGCGCAGAAAATTCAGGATCTCCCGCTCCCGGTTTGTAAGCAGCTGAAATTCCGGGTACGCGGAAAGATTTTCCGCCACAGGGCCGAAGAGCATACGGTGGTGCAGGCTGAGCAGCCGCCGTGCTTCCCGGACGATTTCCACATCCCTTGGGCTGAAAGACACATCCGAAAGGCGGTCAAACACGATCACCGTGCGCACGCAGTTGGATTGATCCCGCAGGGGAAACCCCAGGGAGCTGACCAGATTCCGTGGACGGATATAATCCGGAATAAATTCCCTGGAATATTCAAAGGCCCATTTGTGGACATATACATCGTCCAGATTGTCCAGATCCCGCTGTGTAATGCTGTATGCCCCACGGTCGGCATGAGAATAGTAGCTCAAATACAGATTCATCCACTTGGGATTGATGTTGTACAGATAGTAGTCGTTCATACGGCGGTTGCCGTCTATATAAAATACAATGGCCTCGTCAAAGGACACCAGGTTTTGCATTTCCCGCAAACACTCGATGGTAAAGCTGCGCACATCGGTATGCCCGCAGCACCGTACCGCCATATCATACAGCTGCTTCCAGGGCAGCTCAGCAGATTTCATATGGATCCACCCCCGTTTTTATTATAACCCACATCTTTTCATAAGGGAAGACTTTTCCATCTGCGTATTGGAACAGACAGGCCCCCATCCGTACTGGGATCCCGTCCCAGTGTGTCAAAAAAGCCTCGCAGAGTTTTGCAGCCTTTGGCCGCAAATAAAATCAAAATCATTTTCTGTCGGGGCATGTACCTGACAGAAAATACTTCTCAGGCTGCAAGTGTGGAATTTATCCGCCAAGGGCGGACAAATTCTGCGCGCGACAGACTGCAAAGGAATTGTCGGAAAAGCCCGCAGGGGGTTTTCGACAGTCTGAGACGGGACCCCATCCGTACTGGGATCCCGTCCAATTTGGACAGGCTGTAGGCATTCATTACAGCCTGACGCAGTCTATTCAGAATTTTTCCAGAGCGTTCAGGAATTTCTCCAGCTCGGCAGGATCCATATGGTAGCCGTGCTTATCCTCAGGATAGTTGCCCTCCCGGACATCCGTTGCCCAGTTCATGTAAGCCTCTACCGCAAAGGGGAAGAACTCGCCGTAGACCTTGGCATGGGAGGCCATCTTGGGCATCATGCCGAAGGT
>CAZCRO010000015.1:0-32015 GCA_964501115.1 uncultured Oscillospiraceae bacterium | reverse complement strand
CTTGCCGCCCCACTCTTTGTGCAGGCGCAGAGACTCTTTTGCGTAATCCATTGTAATATACTCCTTTTTAGCTGTCCGTGCTGTGCCGGGGCTTTCCGCCCCGGTACAGCCGGGAAAAATGTATGGTGTGAATCAGGCCTCGAAGGGGAACTTGTAGTCCAGGCCGCACTCGTCACGCAGCTGGATGAATTCCTTCTGGATGGCTTCGCCAACGGGCACGCCCTTGTCCTTGCGATCCAGCCAGGACAGGTGCTCCTTCTCACCGGCGGTGTAGATCCGCTCGGCGCCGGGAGCCTTGGTGGATTCACGCAGGCCACGGCAGATGTCGCCGGCGGTCTTCTTGAAGGTGTCCAGACCCATGAAGAACTCGGGGTTGATCACGAAGAAGAAGTGGCCCAGGTGGTACATCTGGTTGTTGCCGTTCTCGTCCTTGCCGTTCAGAGCCTTCATGAAGGGGCCGCCGCACAGAGCAGCAGACAGGATCTCCACGATGGTGGTGAAACCGTAGCCCTTGAAGCCGCCGGTCTCTTCGCCCAGGCCGCCCAGAGGTGCCAGAGCACAGTTGCCGGCACGCATTTCCTTCAGGATAGCGGCGGAGTCGGTCATGGTGCCGCCGTCCTTGGTGACGGTCAGGCCGGCAGGAGTGGGCTTGCCGCTGCGGGCATAGAACTCGATCTTGCCGTTCTGGATGGTGGAGGTAGCGCAGTCAAAGTTGAAGGGGAACTCCTCGTCGGTGGGCATGGTGAAGGTCAGGGGGTTGGTGCCCATCATGGGCTCTACGCCGAAGGTGGGAGCAACGGAGGGACGGGCGTTGGTACCGGTGATACCGATCATGCCGGCCTTCTCAGCCATGGTGCTCCAGTAACCGGCAATGCCGTAGTGGGTGGAGTTGCAGATAGCGCCGCCGGCCATGCCGTAAACCTTGGCCTTCTCGATCAGCATTTCCATCATCTTGTGGGAAGCAACCATACCCATGCCGTCATGTGCGTCCATAACGACGGTGCAGGGGGTTTCCTTCAGGATCTCGCAGTTGGTAACGGGCAGCAGAGTGCCGTTCTTGATGCGGTCCAGGTAGATGGGCTTGAAGCGGTTGCAGCCGTGGCTTTCGATGCCGCGACGGTCAGACTCCAGCAGAACGTCGGCGCAGATCTTGGCATCCTCTTCGGGAACGCCATAGGCCTTGAACACATCGATCATAAAGGAGTTAATCAGCTTCCAGTCAACATAGGGTCTTGTTTCTTTGACTTCCATAGTAGTAAACCTCCAAAAAATAATGTTTGTTATTTTTTGCTCCGGGCTGCCCCTGACGGGGACGGCACCAAAGCCATCTTCCACAAAAAGCGGAGCCTTGCTCCGGCGGCAGCGGAAGCCCGGGAAAATTCTCCACAAAAGCATCCTGCCGGTATCTTGCTTTTTTGTATCGGCTGTGCTATCATCATAGTCAATCAGTCAGAATTTGTCAATATGCAAGTGACACAACGATAATATAAAACGAATTTTGAGCGCAACCATGAGCGCAGCGCTCAGAAGATGAAAGAGGAAATCATATGCCATTTTATGAACGGGAGGAGAAGATCCTCAGTGCCCTGCTGGAAAAAGAGACCATGAGCACCCAGGAACTCTCTGCCAAGCTCTTTGTCAGCACCCCCACACTGCGCCGGGATCTTGCGAAGCTGGAGCAAATGGGAAAAATCATCCGCACCCATAAGGGCGCTCAGCTGGTAAAGAAGTCCGCCGATGAAAAAATCCCCTTCTTCCTGCGGGAGCAGGAGCAGAACGATGCCAAAGCCACCATGGCCCGCCGGGCGGTGGAATGCATCCGGGACGGCAACATCATTATGCTCGATGGCAGCACCAGCGCCTATAACATCATTCCCCATCTTTCCGGCTTCAAGAACCTGATCGTAATCACCAGCTCTGCCAAGTCTTCCTTCCTGCTGGGGCGCATGGGTATCAACAATATCTGCACCGGCGGCCGTATGCTGACCGGCTCCCTGTGCTATATCGGAGAAGACGCGGAGCGCACCGTTAAGCAATACAACGCCGACATCGTGTTTTTCTCCAGCCGGGGACTGACCATGGACGGCATCCTGACGGACAACTGCGTGGAGGAAAACAGCCTGCGCAAGGTCATGCTGCGCCACGCCAGAAAGCGGGTATTCCTGTGCGACAGCAGTAAGCTGAACCATGTGTACCTGCACAACCTCTGCCACCTGTCCGAAGTGGACGAGATCATCTGCGAGCAGCCCCTGCCCAAAGCGCTGACGGATATGACCCGGTAACCCGGAGCCGTCTTTCTTCTCTTATTATACTACCAAAATTCACATCGGCCAACCCCTTTTTCAGGGATTGGCCGATGTTTTTTAGTTGTCCCGGTTGCGAGGGCATTTTCCTGCCGCTATCCTTTTTCTATAGAACCGAAGCGCAGGGATACCCAGCAGAAGCAAGCCTGCGCCGAACAGCAGGATGGTGCCTCCCGCGCAGAGGAAGCGCAGATCCGGGGGATCTTCCTCCGGTTCTTCCGCAGGGGTGGATGCCTCCGGCTCCATGGCATACAGCCAGTCCTGCTCATACTCCGGCGGAATCCAGGCATCTTCTTCCGGCTCTTCCTCTTCCGGCGTCTGAGGCGGCTCCGTCTGTTCCGTCTGTTCTGCTGTTTCCGGCGCTGTTGCTTCCGTTTGGGCAGGTGTTTCCTGACGGGGCGGTACCGTAGGTGCTGTGGGCTGGGTAGCGGGAGGCTGGGTGGGTGCCGGGTGGGTTGGTTCGGTGGGCTGGGTTGGCGTGGGGGCCGGGATCTCCTTCCGGGTGAAGGAGAACGTAAAGCTTGCCTCCTGCTCCCAGGGCAGCGTCTCTCCTGCCACGATGTACACAAGCACGAACGTATCCTCTTCCGCCTGATTGCGCCAGCGCAGGATGTTTTTCTCCTGAGATGCCTCCAAAGTCACATCCGGAGACTCCGGAAGCAGATACAGCTGATAATCCCCGTCTTCCGGAGGTTTGGGGATTTCCAGCTGGCAGCCGCCGGACAGCAGCAGACGGTAGCACCGGTAGGGACGCTGCCAGAGGGGGTCCAGCCAGGCCTGCCAGGCAGGAATTGCGCCGGATTCTTCCCCATCTGTATCCAAATCCGTTATTTTGGAAACAAAAGAATAGGTAAACTTCGCCACGTCTCCCAGTACACCGTCCCTGGAGCGGGTGCAGGCCGTGATTTCTATGGTGTTCTCGCCCTCCGGGAAGCAGATGCCTTCTCCGGGCCACACCGGGCTGTCTGCCTGGGGGTGTGTTCCATCCAGCGTGTAAACGATCTGAGCCTGCCGTGTCTGGGTTGTCAAAGAGATTGCGCTTCCCCGGAACAAGGTTGCCCCCGTGGGATATGTGCTCTGGGGTACATCCGGGGCAAACCACTGAGCCAGCGCCTGGGTCATGGCATCCAGATCCAGGGCGCCATACCCATAGAGATTGTCCTTCCCCGGGTCTCCCAGATCCTGCGCAGACTCCCGCAGCAGCTGCTTTGCCTCCTCCGGGGTGAGATGGGGATCGGCAGAGAGCAGCAGCGCCAGAGCGCCGGAAACCATGGGGCAGGCCATGCTGGTGCCGGATTTTATGCCGTAGCCTCCCGGAACGGTACTGCGGATGCTGCTGCCCGGGGCAGAAAAGTCGATCCAGTCGCCGCTGTTGCTGTAGGTGGAGGCAAAGGTAAGACCATCCCCCTGGGCTTTCAGCGCCGATACTGCCAGCGTCCCGTCGTATGCTCCGGGATAGATAGGCATGGGGGTTGTTGTATTGCCTGCGGCGCAAACTACCAGGATCCCCTGATCCAGTGCTTTCTGAATAGCGCTTTTCAGCAGAGCATCCTGGATTTGGGAGCCGCCTACGCTCAAATTGATAATGTCCGCACCCTGTTCAATGGCGCTGGATACCGCCGCGGCTACCCAGCTGCTTCTGCCTTTGCCCTGATTTCCGGAGCGCTCCAGTGCCTTGATGGAAAGGATGCTGCACTCCGGCGCAATGCCGGTGCAGCCGAAGTTGTTCTTCCGGGCACCGATGATCCCCGCCACGTGGGTGCCATGCCCCAGCTGATCCTCCGCTCCCCGGTAAGCCTCGGGGAACATTTCGTTTTCTCCATAGTAGCGATCCGGGATGGTGGACTCGGCGCAGGCGATGGCTCCGGCCAGGTCTTCGTGATCCGTGTCCACGCCGGTATCAATCACCGCCACCAGCACGCCCTTTCCGCTGGCGTACTGCCAGGCGGCTTCCGCACCCAGGGCATCCAGGTGCCACTGATTCAGGCTGTTGTCCTGCGGCGGTGTCTCCGGTTCCTCTACGGTATAAATGTATTCCGGATACAGCGTCACCCCGGGAGAATCCATGTAGGCCTGAACCCCTCCGCTTTGCTTCCGCAGAACACCGATGCCGTGCTGAAAGCTGACCAGCTCGCCCCCTTGTTCCAGGGCGATTTCCTGAGCCTGCCGGGAGCTTTCGGCAAAGAATGCCCACTCCTGCCAGCTTTCCTCCGGGCATTCCGGGGAAGGGTATTCGGCGTTTTCTTCCGGCAGCCCCGGTTCCGGAGAGGCTGCTTCCGCGGCACCGGGAAGGGGCTGCTCAGGTGCTTCCTCCGGTGCGGAGGAAGGCGCTTCCCCGGTTGGCAGCGTCGGGGCTTCCGTTTGGGGAGGTTCCGTGGCAGCTGCCGTCTCTTCCGGAGAGGTACCGGGTTCCGGCACCTCCGCCTCCCGGGTCACCTCCGGAATGTATTCCGCCGCAGCGCCCGGAGGCAGGGCAAAGGGCAGCACCATTGCCACGATACACAGGCTGATCAGTGCTTTGAAAAAGCGGGACATTGTATCACCGTCATTTCTTTTTTCACAATTTGTTCACATACTTCAAGTGTATACTTAATCATCATATTTGTCAACTGCATTTTATAACGTCTTTCCATGGCGCAAAAAACAATGCTCATTTTGCTCATCCGGCTTTTTTGATTGCAATTCCACTCCTTTTTGATATAATAAAGAAAAAACAGCAAGGGAGAGAGCTGTATGAACGACTATTCTCAGATCCATTGGAAAGAAAACGGCAGGCTGAAGCTGCTGATTATTGTGGGTACCCGGCCGGAGATCATCCGTCTGGCTGCGGTAATTCAGAAGACCCGGAAGTATTTTGATGTGATTCTGGCTCACACCGGCCAGAACTATGACTACAACCTCAACGGCGTGTTTTTCCACGACCTGTGCCTGGAGGATCCGGAGGTTTATCTGGACGCGGTGGGTGCAGACCTGGGCGAGACCATGGGCAACATCATTGCCCAGAGCTACAAGCTGATGGAGGCCATCCGGCCGGATGCCGTGCTGGTGCTGGGCGATACCAACAGCTGCCTGTCCGTGATCGGCGCGAAGCGGCTGCACATTCCCATTTTCCACATGGAAGCCGGAAACCGCTGCAAGGATGAGTGCCTGCCGGAGGAGACCAACCGCCGGATTGTGGACATCATTTCCGATGTGAACATGGCCTATTCCGAGCATGCCCGCCGGTACCTGGCGGATACCGGTCTTCCCAAGGAGCGCACCTATGTTACCGGCTCCCCGATGGCCGAGGTGCTCCACCAGAATCTGGATAAGATCCGCGCTTCCGATATTCATGCCCGCCTGGGGCTGACCAAGGGCAAATACATTCTGCTCTCTGCCCACCGGGAAGAGAACATCGATACGGAAAAGAACTTCCTTTCTTTGTTCAACGCCGTCAACCGGATGGCGCAGAAATACGATATGCCGATCCTGTACTCCTGCCACCCCAGAAGCCGCAAGCGCCTGGAAGCCACCGGCTTCCAGCTGGACAGCCGTGTAATCCGCCACGAGCCTCTGGGTTTCCATGATTACAACTGTCTGCAAATGAACGCCTTCTGTGTGGTCTCCGATTCCGGTACTCTGCCGGAGGAAAGCAGCTTCTTCACCAGCGTTGGCCATCCCTTCCCCGCCGTGTGCATCCGTACCTCCACCGAGCGGCCGGAAAGCCTGGATAAGGCCGGATTCATTCTCTCCGGCATCGACGAGAAGGGTCTGCTGCAGGCTGTGGATGTTGCCGTGGAAATGGTTCGTGACGGCTGCTGTGGCCTGCCTGTTCCCAACTATGTGGACGAAAATGTATCGGACAAGGTGGTTAAAATCATCCAGAGCTATGTCGGCGTGGTAAACAAAATGGTTTGGAGGAAGGATGTATGAAGATCCTGGTAACCGGTGCCAAAGGCATGGTGGGCACAGCCCTGTGCAACAACCTGAAGGCTCTGCGGGATGGAAAAAACCGCACCCGCCCCGGCCTTTGCATTGAAGAGATCTTTGAATATGACCTCCAATCCACCCAGGAGGAACTGGAGCAATACTGCCGCCAGGCAGACTTTGTTTTCAATCTGGCAGGGGTCAACCGGCCGGAAAACCCGGAGGATTTTATGGCCGGGAACTTTGGTTTTGCGTCCACCTTGCTGGATACCCTGAAAAAATATCACAATACCGCCACCATCATGCTTTCCTCCTCCATCCAGGCTACTCTGGCGGGCAGATTCGGCAACTCGGAATATGGCCGCAGCAAATTGGCCGGTGAGGAACTCTTCTTCGCCTATGCCGAGGAAACCGGCGCCCAGGTGGCCGTATACCGCTTCCCCAACCTGATGGGGCACAGCCGCCCCAATTACAACAGCGCCGTGTCCACCTTCTGCTGGGCTGTGGCCAATGGGGAGCACTACACGGTAAACGACCCCAGCACCCAGCTGGAGCTGCTGTACATCGATGATCTGGTGGAAGGCATGCTGGATCTGCTGGAAGGAAAGCAGCTGCGCTGCTCCTTCCGGGGTGTGGAAACCGTTGCAGATCCCAATGGCCGCTACTGCTGCGTCCAGCCCACCCACAAGGTCACACTGGGGGAAATCGTTGCTCTGCTGGAAAGCTTCCATTCCCAGCCCCAGACCCTGCTTATGCCCAAAATGCCCCAGGGCTCCTTCGCCAAGAAGCTTTACAGCCTGTATCTGACGTATCTGCCCAGGGAGAAGGTCAAGTACGCCCTGACGATGCACGAGGATGACCGGGGTAGCTTTACAGAGCTGCTGCATACCCAGGATTGCGGGCAGGTCAGTATCAACATCTCCAGGCCGGGCATTACCAAAGGCCAGCACTGGCACAATTCCAAGTGGGAGCTGTTCATCGTGGTGCAAGGCACCGCCCGTATCCGGGAGCGGAACATCTCCACAGGGGAGGAACTGGAATTTTTTGTCAGCGGAGAGAAAATAGAAGCCGTACACATGCTCCCCGGCTGGACCCACAGCATTGAAAATCTCTCCCAAACCGAGAACCTGGTAACCGTGATGACCTGCAACGAAGTCTTCGACCAGGCTCACCCGGATACCTTCTTCGAACCGGTGTAACCTCTGCTTCCCCGGCAAAAAACAGACAGGGAGCGCCCGCATTTTTTTCTTGTTGCATACTTGCAATCAGTTGTCCGTATATGAATAATGTTTGCAGGAATGCGTATGGAACCTGCATTCCACTACAAAATACTCACCAACACGGACAGGAGTGGTATACTTATGAAAAAAGGTGGCCGTTATCTTGCGAAAAGCAATCCCCGGAAGCATGTGTGGCTCAAGGTACTGGCGGTTGTACTGGTCGTCATTTTGTCCGTTGGTGCGGCGGGGGTTGGTTTTGTCTACTCCAAAATGAATAAGATCCAGAAAGCGCAGCGCAGCGACAATCAGCTGACCGATGAGGTGCTTGCGAACCTGCTGGTGGAGGATCCTACCGCGGCTTTTATGGATGAGTCCGAACCGGAGAGCACGGAAACGACGGCTCCGAAGGAAACGGAACCGGGTTACGGGAAAATGGGCAAGGTGATCAACATCCTGCTGATCGGCCAGGATTCCCGGGAGGGGGAGGAGAGCAAGAATGCGGATACCGTGATTTTGCTCACAATCAACAAGGAAACGAAGAAAATCACCATGACATCCTTCCTGCGGGATTCCTATCTCTCTTTGAATGGTGTCGAGGACATCGACGGAAAGCCCCATTACGGTGCCACAAAGCTGACATTGGTTTACGCCCTTGGTCATCAGTACGGCGGCGATCTGGGTGCAATGTATATGATGGACCGTGCCATTGAGAAGAACTTCGGCCCCGTTGTGGATCATAACATCGAAGTGAGCATGGACGCGTTTGATGCCTGCATCAATGCCCTGGGCGGTGTTACCGTCACACTGGATGAAGATGAAGCCAAATACATGAATAACTACTTCAAGGGTTATGCAGGACGTGTTTACCAGGTTGGAGAGAATCTGGTGGATGGCTGGGCGGCAGAGGTCTATGTAAGAACCCGGCACGCAAACAACGGCGACAACGACTTCAACCGTACCGATCGCCAGCGGGCAGTGGTGGCGCAGGTATTGGAAAAGGTGAAACACATGAACCTGCTGGAAATCAACAGTCTGGTAGATGACCTGCTTCCCCTTGTCCTGACCGATATGAGCAATTCGGACATGACCAATATCCTGCCGCTGCTTCCGGAAATGACCCTGGAATCCCTCCAGTGCCCCAACGAAGATATGGATCGCTGGGGGCAGCTAAAGGATATTTTCAACAACGGCCAGGAACAGAGCATCCTGAACTTCAGTTCCGCCAAGGCAAAAGAAATTCTGCTTCCCATTACGGAATGTGATTAAAAAAACCTTTTATAAAACCAAAGCGCCGGCTTTCCTCCCCCCATTGGGGAGAAGAAAGCCGGCGCTTGAATTTTGAGGTTCAGGGGTACTTCCGGGGGATTTGCCCCGGTAGGCTTTTTGCGGATTTTCGGTAAGCGTCGATGCCGGGGTGGGCTCACCGGGGCGCATTCAGTTTTTCCCGGATCTGTTGGGCGATGTGGCATTCGGCTTCGTGGGGGCAGCTGCCGAAGAGGCAGTCGGCCTCGTATTCGTTTTCACCGAAAAGTTCCAGCAGTACCCGGCGGGATTGATCCTGGCAGCGGCAATAGCCGCTGAGAAAGAATTCCTGTTCCATGTCACGCCTCCACAATGCAGAACCCTCTGGGGGCCAGAACCAGCTGGTTGGGGGCTACGGTATCCAGGTTTTTACCCAGCAGCACCTTGCCCGGAGCAACTGCCCAGGGGTCTCCGGTTCGGTTTACATAAATCATAACCTTTTTGTCGTTCCAGCTCCGGCTGTAGGCCAGGTGCTTATCCTGGGCAACGGTGAAATGAATGTCGCCCAGGCGCAGGGCTTCCACATCCCGGCGCAGTTGCCCCAGAGAGCGAAAGAAGGTGAGCATATCCTCATCCTCCCGTCCCCAGGGATAGGGGCGGCGGTTGAAGGGGTCGGCGTAGCCCTCCATCAAAACTTCGTCCCCATAGTAGATGCTGGGGCTGCCGGGCAGGGTGAACTGGAGGAAGGCAGCCATTTGCAGCCGGTCGGTTGCCACTTCCAGCTGGTTCCGGCTCAGGTGCCGTCCGGCCTTTTCCTCCCGGCTGCCATCGAAGTCATCCACCAGGGCGGTGAGAATCCGGGGCGTGTCGTGGGTACCCAGCAGCGTCATATTGCAGGCCACGACCTGGGGAGGATAGTTTTCCACGATGGTCATCACCGTGTCTTTCAGTGCGTAGCCGCTGTCCCGCCCACGCATAAAGTTCAGGATTGCTGTACGGAAGGGGTAGTTCATCACGCTGTCCAGCTCCCCGCCGGTAAAATAGGTGCGGCGGCAGCCGTAGGCAACCTTTGCGGAGGCATCCTCCCACACCTCGGCCATAAGCAGGGCATCGGGCTTGATGCTCCGGATCCGCTGGCGCAGAAGGGAAATGAACGCGTCCGGCAGCTCGTCGGCAACATCCAGGCGGAAGCCGTCCGCTCCCAGGTTCAGCCAGTGGGCAACCACGCTGTCCTCGTCCCGGATGATATAATCCAGAAAGCCGGGGACCATCTTGTTTACCGTGGGCAGGGTATCGAAGCCCCACCAGGAATTGTACTGGTTCGGCCACCGGTGGAAGGTATACCAGGAGGCATAGGGGCTGGATGTAGTGTTGTATGCGCCGTTGGAGGGGAAGCTTCCCTGGCGATTGAAATAGAGGCTGTTGTCCCCGGTGTGGGAATACACGCCGTCCAGAATCACCCGGATGCCCCGGCGGTGTGCCTCCCGGCACAGCCGGGAGAAGTCCTCCTGGGTGCCCAGCATGGGGTCCGGCGTCTTGTAGTCGCCGGTATCGTAGCGGTGGGAGGAAAAGCTTTTGCTGATGGGATTCAAGTAGAGAATCCCCACGCCCAGGGAGGCGATATAGTCCATTTTCTCTATAATTCCCTGGAAATTTCCGCCGAAGAAGTCGTTGTTCCGGATTACACCGTCTTTGTCCGGCCACCAGTCCACATCTTCGTTCCAGTCCCGGTGCAGGGTATAGGGCTGGAGCTTGCCAGTGAGATCCACCTGGCCGGATTTGCGGAAGCGATCCGGAAACAGCTGGTAAATCACGGCACCCTTTGCCCAGTCCGGGGTGGTGTAATCCGCCGGGATGCAGCTGATCTGCCACTTGTCCCCCGCCTCCATATTGGTGTCATCCCCCTGTTTGAAGAGGCGGAAGGTACTGCGGGGGTCGGTAATGCGGAAATAGTAATAGTATAGCCCCTCGGTATGCAGGCAGAAGGTACCGCCCCAGATTTGATAGGGGCCATCGGTACGGCAGTAGCCAAAGCTCACCTGCTCCAGCTCCCGGCCATCCTCCCCGCAGATCACCAGATACACGCCCCTGGTGCCTACGGAGACGGGAATGTGAATATGCAGCCGGCATTCCTGCCCCGGAGTCAATACGCCAAAGGGGGTTTTGAAGTGCGGCTGCTTGCTGTCGAACAAAATTCTCATACAATCGGTCTCCCGAATCATTATTTCAAGAAGGGCATCCTGAGTACTATGGATGCCTGCTGAAATCATTCTACCATATTTGCAGCCGTTTGCAAAGGGAAAATCCGTTTTTCCTGTCCGGGATTTTCGCCGGAGGCGGAAGGCGCTGCATACACCGGCTGGACAAGGGAAGGATTTTCTGCTATCATATAGCCATCTTTTATGTGAGGTAAATGGATATGGAACTGTTAAAGGCGATCCTGTTTGGCATTGTGGAGGGCGTGACCGAGTGGCTGCCTGTGTCCTCCACGGGGCACCTGATCCTGCTCGATGAGCTGGTGGCGCTGCAGGTATCCCGGGAGTTTAAAAGCATGTTTGACGTGGTGATTCAGCTGGGGGCAATCCTGGCCGTTGTGGTGCTGTTTTTCCACAAGCTCAATCCCTTCTCTCCCACAAAGTCTGCCGACCAGCGCAGACAGACCTGGGAGCTGTGGGCAAAGGTGATTGTGGCAATTCTCCCCTCCGGCATTGTGGGCGTGCTGCTGGATGACTGGATGGATGCCCACCTGCATACCCCCGCAGTGGTGGCTGCCATGCTGATCCTGTACGGCGTGGCCTTTATCCTGGTGGAGAAGCGCTACCGGGGCAAGCACCTGCTGATTCAGCAGGTGGAGCAGATGGATTTCTCCACTGCCATCGGCATTGGCCTGTTTCAGTGCCTGAGCCTTGTCCCCGGCACCTCCCGCTCCGGTGCCACCATCCTGGGCGGCATTCTGCTGGGTACCAGCCGGGCCGCTGCCGCGGAATTCAGTTTCTTCATGGCCATCCCCACCATGCTGGGTGCCAGCGGCATCAAGCTGCTGAAATTCTTCCTCTCCGGCGTGGGCTTTGCCGGTGGTGAGGTCACCATCCTTCTGGTAGGCTGCGTTGTTTCCTTTCTGGTCAGCCTGCTGGTCATCCGTGGTCTTATGGCCTATGTCCGCCAGCACTCCTTCTCCCTCTTCGGCGTGTACAGAATCCTTCTGGGCATCCTGGTTCTGGGGTATTTTGCGCTGGTACACTGAGAGGCTTTTTGACATACCGACCGAAGACGCTGCAATGCCTTGGCACGCAGCGTCTTCGGTTATTTTTGAGGCATTTTACAGTACATTCCACCAGGACAGGGTATGGGCATCGGGGATGGATTGGATTCTTCCGGTCAGCTCCCGGCAGGTGGCGGTGTATTCGGCGGTGTTTTCTTCCCGGGCGTAGCTGTCCAGGCGGGCGAAGAGGGCATCAATGTCTTCCATGGGCATGTGATCGGCAAACGCGGCGGTCAGGTGCCAGCTTTTTTTCCAGGCGGTGGCAGCGGCAAGCTGGTGTGTCCGGGCGCTTTCCCATTGGTTATAGGCAGCAGCCTGGGCGGCCTGGGTCAGCGCCTGGGCGACGGGGGTGTGAATGGTTCCCATGGCGTACTGGACAAACATCCCGCAGGCCAGCAAAATCAGCAGCAGTACGGCACCGAAAATTCCCCGGGTCATAGCGTTTCCCTCCTGATAAAATAGGTTTTGCCCCCGCCATCCACAGTCAGAAGCAGGGTGGATGCCAGCTCTGCCTGGTGGGCACGGAGGGTATCGTGAACCCATAGGGTCGTTCTTCCGGATTTTTTCAGATTTTCTTCCAGAAGCTTCCCGTCCTCTACCACCACCAGAGGAAAGGATGCCTCCTTCACCGGGATTCCCGCTTCCCCGGCACCGGCAGGCCGGTGCCGGGAATAGGGGAATACGGAAAGTTCCCCGTCCGTCTCCAGAATGGCGTACTGCACTTTGGAAAGATCCAGAATGTTCTTCTCCCGGATGCGGCCCATCAGCTCGTCCAGCGTGACCCGGGTTCCCCGGAGATTGGCCTGAAGCACCCGGCCGTTGTCAATGAGCAGGATGGGTTTCCCGCAGAAAAGGCGGCGCAGCAGCCGGCTTTTCACCATCAGCCAGGAAAGCACCAGCTCCACCCCCAGCACGGTCAGGATGGGGATCAGTCCGGTAAGCAGGGGGATGCCTCCGTCCTGCATGGGGATGGCCGCCAGATTGGCCACCAGCATCGTTACCACAAACTCCGCCGGTTCCATCTGGCCGATTTGCCGCTTTCCCATCAGGCGGATGACGCCAATCAGGATGAGATACAAAATCACTGTGCGAATGTAAGAAAGGATCACACTCTACCACCTCTTCGCTACAGTATGCCCGGGGGGAAGACAAAAAATTCTTCGACAATTCTCCTTTTTGTTCTGCCCCCTTCCCCAGGCTTCCCGGCGGAATGCGACGCAAAGAGGCAGAAAAGGGAATATCCCGCTAAAATCCGGTGAATTCTGACAAAGTCGGACAAACTTGACATTTTCCTCTTACTTTTGTACTATTTTCCAAAAACGTCCCCACAGATACAGACGGACGAAACCAATGGAGGATTTGTATCTGTGGTAAGAATCTGGAAATTGCTGCTCTGGTGCGGCATGGGCTTTTTCGCCCTTGTGATGGCGCAGAATGTATTCGCCTCTTCCTATACCATTGAAGATGGAAGCAGAACCTATCACTATACCGGCTTTGCGACGGATGCCCGGGTGGTTCTGGAAAAGGCGGGGGTGACCCTGGCAGAGGCGGATTCCTATACCCATCAGGCAGGCACCATCACCGTCCAGCGGGCACCCCGGGTTCAGGTAAGCTACCATGGGCAGAGCTTCTGCGTCGATGTCCGGGAGGAAACCGCCCAGGCGCTGCTGGCGCGGCTGGGACTGGACATTGCCCAGGGAGATGTACTGAATATGCCCCGGCAAACCCTGCTGCAGGACGGCATGTATCTGCAAGTGGATCAAATTCTCACCCGGCAGGAGTCCTACACCAGCTGCATCCCCTATGAGACCCGGCAGTGCGCGGCCCCGGAGCTGCCGGAGGGTACCCGGCAGGTGCTGGTGGAGGGCAGGGACGGCACTCTGGCCACCACTGCCTGGGTCACCTACTCCAATGGCCGGGAGATCCAGCGGGAAATCCTGGAACAGAAGCAGACCCAGCCGCCGGTCACCCAAATCATTGCCATCGGCACGGGAGATCCTCCCCGGAAGCAGACCGAGCCTGTGATCGGGGACGGAAAAATATTGCTGCCCACCGGGGAAACGCTGACCTATTACAAGGTGGACTATGTCCGTGCCACTGCCTACACCCACACCGATGCAGGCTGCACCATGACCACCGCCACCGGCACCACTGTCCACCGGGGCACTGTGGCGGTGGATCCACGGTATATCCCCTATGGCACAAGGATGTTCATCGTAGCCAGCGACGGAAGCTATCTCTACGGCATCGCCCAGGCAGAGGACTGCGGTGGGGATATTAAGGGTGACCGGATGGATCTGTATCTGCCCAGCTACGAGGAATGCATCCGCTTCGGCCGCCGCCGGTGTACCGTGTATTTTTTGGGAGAATAGGTTGAAAACAGGGCACAAAATGTGGTATGATAGGAAAAATGTATCCGTACATACAGAGAGGGAACCAATATGATAAACGTATGCGACATTCAAGTGATGAAACCGCTGCTGCAAAGCCACGGGTTTCATTTTTCCAAGGCCAAGGGGCAGAATTTTCTGGTTGCCCCCTGGGTACCGGCCTCCATCGCCCAGGAATCCGGCGTGGATGAGACTGTAGGCGTGCTGGAAATCGGCCCGGGCATTGGTCCGCTGACCCAGCAGCTGTGCCTGCGGGCAAAAAAGGTATGCGCCGTAGAGGTGGATACCCGGCTGGAGCCCATTCTGAAGCAGACCGTAGGTGAATTCGAAAACCTGGATATTCTCTGGGGGGATGTGCTGAAGCAGGACATTCCCGCCCTGGTTCGGGAGAAATTCCCCGGGCTTACCCCGATGGCCTGCGCAAACCTGCCCTATTACATCACAACCCCCATTCTCTCCGCTCTGCTGGAAGCGGACTGTTTTGCTGCCGTAACCGTCATGGTGCAGAAGGAAGTGGCGCAGCGCATTGCCGCCGCACCGGGCACGGCAGACTACGGCGCTTTCTCCGTATTCTGCCAGTACTATACCCAGCCGGAATACCTGTTTGACGTGCCGCCCCACTGCTTTATGCCGCAGCCGAAGGTAACCTCCGGGGTGATTACCCTGCGCCGCCGGGAGCAGCGTCCCTGGAACGTGGCAGATGAAGCCATCTTCTTCCGTGTCGTCCGGGCAAGCTTTGCCATGCGCCGCAAAAAGCTGAGCAACGGTCTGGCCTCCGGCTTCCCGGAGCTGGGCAAGGCTGGCGCGGAGGAAATTCTGCGTGACTGCGGCTTTGCCGAAAATGTCCGGGGCGAAACGCTGGGCATTCCGGAATTTGCCCGCATCGCCAACGAGATCGTACGCAGGAGGCAGGCATGATCGAATTGCTTTTTCTGGATCTGGATGATACCATCCTGGATTTTCACAAGGCGGAGCAGCTGGCTCTGGCCAAAACTCTGAAAAAATTCGGCCTGGAGCCGGAACAGAGCGTGCTGGACCGGTACCACCGGGTAAACCAGCTGCACTGGCAGAAGCTGGAGCGGGGAGAGCTGACCCGGGAGCAGGTGCTCGTGGGACGGTTCCACATGCTCTTTGACGAGCTGGGAATTCCGGTGGAGGCAGAAGCCGTTGCCCGGGATTATGAGCAGAACCTTGGCATCGGCCACTATTTCCTTCCCGGTGCCAAAGAGGCGCTGGATGCCCTGCGGGGGCATTACCGGCTGTTTCTGGCCAGCAACGGCACCGCCTCCGTGCAGCATGGCCGTATGACCAGCGCCGGACTGCACCCCTACTTTGAAAAGGTATTTGTATCCCAGAAGATCGGCTACAATAAGCCCTCGGCTGCCTATTTCCAGGCCTGTGCCGCCCAAATTCCCGGCTACGCACCGGAAAAGGCCATGATGGTCGGCGACAGCCTGACCTCGGACATTCTGGGCGGAAAAAATGCCGGCATGCGTACCTGCTGGGTTGATCCCAATGGGGCAGACCCCGGCAGCATCCAGCCGGATTACCGGATCCCCGGGCTGTTTGCCCTGCCAGCGCTGCTGGAACGCCTCCGCCGGGAGGAAGCATAAATACAGAACCCATCATCCAGGAGGATATTTCCTTGAAAAAAAAGAACATCCTGGTTACCATCCTCATCACCGTGGCCGTTGTGGTCACGCTGATCGCCGCGGGACTGGCAGCCTTTGTCATTTATCAGAACACCCATGTTTTTGTGGAAAACAAAGCCTATTCCCTGAAAGCCACCAGTCTGGATCTCCGGGAGGAGGACATTTCCTTTGCCCATTACGATTCCCTCCACGCCCAGCTGCCGGATTGTGAAATTCTGTGGAACGTGCCCTTCCAGAATGGGAAGGTATCCAGCGACTCCACCCGCATCACTATCCAAAACCCCAGCACCCAGGATATATGGCTGCTGCAAACCTACTTTCCAAAGTTGCAGGTGATTGACGCGGAGGACTGCGACAATTACACCACCCTGGAGCAGCTGCAGCAGGCGCTGCCCCATGTGGCGGTGAGCTACCTGATCGACCTGGGCGGCGCCGTTGCCCTGCCCGGGGATACGGAGCTGGTGCTGCAGGCAGACAGCTTTGACTACGATGCCCTGCGGGAGGGGCTGCTGTTTTTGCACCGGATGGAAAGCGTCACTCTGCGCAATATGAACCTGGAGCTGACAGACTATCAGGCTCTTGTGGAGGAATTCCCGGAGATTGCCTTCTCCTATACCGTGGACATTCTCGGACAGGAGCAGCCCCACACATTGCAGGAGCTGGATCTTTCCGCCGTTACGGAGGAAAACGCAGAGTATACCGCCGGCCAGCTGGCGCTGCTGCCGGAGCTTACCAAGGTGGAACTGTGCGGCGGGGATGGTACCTCCACCCTCTCCAAGCAGACGGCCAAAACGCTGATTGCCGCTGCCCCCCAGGCGGTGTTTCACTACAGCTTTGATTTCTACGGCCAGACCCTCTCTACGGATATGGAAGAGGTCTCCCTGAAAAATGTGAAAATCGGAGACGAAGGGGAGCAGGAGCTGCGCCTGGCGCTGGATCTGCTGTCCAATTGCCGCCGGTTCGTCCTGGATGGTTGCGGCCTGAGCAATGAGGTGCTGGCACAGCTGCGGGAGGACTACCGGGAGCAGACCAAAATCGTGTGGCGGGTCACCTTCGGCCGTGGTAGCACCCTGACGGATGCGGAAGTTGTCCGCAGTGTGTACGACATGACGGACAGCAATTGCAAAAACCTGATCTACTGCGAGGATGCCCGCTATGCCGACTTCGGCCATGACGAAGCCCTGTGGGATACCAGCTTCCTTGCCGGTATGAAGAGCCTGGAGGTGCTGATCCTCTCCGGCTCCCCTGTCAAGGATCTCTCCCCCCTGGCACAGTGCAAATCCCTGAAGATTCTGGAGCTGTCCAACTGCGGCTATATCACAGACCTTAGCCCTCTGGCAGAATGCGAAAGCCTGGAAATGCTGAACATCAGCTTCACCCAAAATATCACCGGTCTGGATGCCCTGGGCGATCTAAACCTGACCCATTTCGTAGCCGTCGGTGCCTGGAATAAGATCCCCTCCGACCAGCGGGATGCCTTCCAGGAAAGCCACCCGGACTGCATGATTACCACCACCGGCAACGAATACGGCGTAGGCTGGCGCTATCTGGACAGCCAAACCAAGATGCAGTGGTACCTGGATATAAGCGATGCCTTCCGCTACCCCCATGCTCCCAACAACCTTGGATGGTACCTGGAATAAAATACATATAAAAAGTGCCGTGATGCCCGAAAATGGGTGTCACGGCACTTTTTTGCCTTTTTGGCTCCCCCGAGGGGGGGAGCCAAAAAGGCAAATTCTCCGGCAGGTATCTCCGGTCAAAAAAGCCTCGCAGAGTTTGCAGCCTTGGGCTGCAAAAGAATTGTCGGAAAAGCCCGCAGGGATTTTTCGACAGTCTGAGGTCACCCCCCGAAGGGGTGACCGGAGACTGGGAAAAATCAGTCCGGGATGATTTGGACTTTGATGGTGGCCTTTTTGCCGGTGCCGTCGGTAGCGGCGGTGATGGTTACGGTTTTGCCGGATTGCAGGCCGGTGACGCAGCCGCTTTCATCTACGCTGGCGGCGGCCTTGTTGTTGGTGCTCCAGGTCCAATCCTGGTAGGCATCCATAGGCAGGCTCAGTGCGTTCAGCTGCATGCTCTCGCCCTGAGGCAGCTTGAGGGTGCCGGTAACCGTCTGCCCGTCCAGCTGGATGGCAACCTTGGTGGTGGCCGGGTAGATGTGGATGGTGGCGGTGGCCTTGGCACCGTAGCCATCGGCGGCGGTGGCGGTGACCTGAACCGTCTTCATCTGGCTGACAGCCTTGGCTTTCAGCGTTCCGCTGGAAGACAGCGTGGCGTAGGCGGTATCGCCGGTGATGCTCCAGGAGAGCTTCTTGTTGGTGGCGTCCCCGGGGTCAACCGTTACCAGCTTTGCCAGGTTCAGGCTCTTGCCTCCGGCGAGGAGGGTATCCTCCAGAGCAATGCTTTCCACGCTCTTCACAGCGGTGAACTTGACGGTGGACTTCTTGTTCGTGCCGTCCGTTGTTGTGGCGGTGATGGTCACGATGCCGCCCTTGTGGAAGCTGACGCAGCCGGTATTGTCCACGCTGGCAATCTTTGCATTGGAGGAGCTCCACTTCACGCTCTGGTTCGCGGCACTGGGATAGACCTTGGCGCTGAGCTGGAGCGTCTTTGTCTCACGGATGTCCACGCTCTGAGCCTTCTGCTCCACCAGGATGGAAGTGGCAACGGGCTGGATGGTGATCTGCTTGCGGGCAGTTGCGCCGCTGCCGTCCTTGGCGGAGGCCAGAACGGTGATGGTCTTGGCGCTCATCTGCTTTTTGGCTGCGGTGAGCTTGCCGGAGGCGCTGATGGAGGCGTAAGCCTCGTCACCCTCCGCCAGAGCCCAGGTGACGGCCTTGTTTGCAGCGGTGCTGGGGGTGGCCACAGCCTTCAGCGTGATGGACTTGCCGGAGGCAATGGTATCGCTGCCGGTGATGGCCAGGCTTTCCACCAGAGTGGTGACCTTGATGGTAACGGTGGTCTTGCTGCCATCGGCTGCCGTGGCGGTAACGGTTGCGGTACCGGCTTTCAGCAGGTTCAGGGTCACCTGGCTGCCTTCGGTGGTAGACAGGGAGACGATTCTCTTGTTGGAGGTCTTCCACTGTACCTGCTGCTCCTGTCCGGCCACGTTGGCGGCGGTCAGGGCGTAGGTCCCGGCAGAGCGGTTGACGCTCTGGGTGGTCTTGGTTACATTCTCACCCAGGTGGGTCAGCACCAGAACCTGGTCGCTTGCGGGCTGGATGGTCAGGGTGGTTTCTGCCACAGCCCCGCCGTCCTTTGCAAAAGCGTACAGGGTCACACTGTGGGATTCATACACGGTTTTCGCCTTGAGGGTGCCGTTGCCGGACAAGGTTACATAATTCTTGTCCCCGGGGTTTGCCAGCGCCCAGGTCACGCCCGTCTTTTCCAGGTCGGTGGTGGCTTTCAGGGTCAGCTTTTCACCGGAGCGGAGGGTCTGGGCATGCTCCTGGATCTCCACTTTGGTGGCCAGCTGGGCGAAGGTGATCTTTACAGTGGCATTCTTGCCGGTGCCATCGGTGGCGGTGGCGGTGATGGTTGCGGTGCCGGTCTTACCGGCGTAGGTGACGATGCCGTTTTCCACGGTAGCAACCTTGGTGTTGGAAGACTTCCAGGTGACGGCCTCGGCTGCCCCGGCGGGATATACAGCAGCGTGGAGGGTCAGGCTGGTGGCATTGTCCCGGATGTTACAGGTGTGTGCGGAACCGGTGACCACACTGGCTGCCTCGTCTCCCATCAGGATGTCCACATAGGTAGCGGCAGGGGTCAGGGTAATGGTCTTGGCAGCGTAACGTTCGCTGTTTTTGACCGTGGCGGTGAGGGTCAGCTCCACCGTTTCAGGCACAGCCTTGGTGGTGAGCTTGCCGGAAGTGTTCACAGAGGCATAGGTGGTATCGCTGAGGCTCCAGACAATGTCTGTAGCCTTGATGGCGGTGCCGTTCTCTTCCGTGGCCGTGTAGCTGGCGCTCTTGCCGCCCAGGATGCTGTCCGTTCCGGACAGGACGATGGACTGTGCCAGCTTCACCACATTCACGGTGACGGAGGCAGAAAGCTTGGTGCCGTCGGTGGTGGTGGCCGTGATCTTCACGCTGCCCAGCGCACCGGTGAGGGTCAGCTTGCCGTCTTCCACGGTGGCGATCTTCTTGTTGGAAGAAGTCCAGGTGACGCTCTGGGCAGCATCGGCAGGCAGGACGGTGGCGGTGAAGACAGGGCTGGTATACTCGCCGCCGATGTCAACGGTCACATCCTTTTGCGACAGGACGATGCCCTGTGCCTTGGGGACAATGGTCAGAGTGATGCTGCGGGCCGCGCCGCCGGGAGCCTGAGCGGTCAGGGTAACCTGGTGGGTTTCGGAAACCTCCAGCGCCTTGACGGTGGCAACGCCCTGCTTTACGGTAACGGTGGCGTATTCTTTGCTCTCTTCGTCCAGTGCCCAGGTAGCGGCGGAGATCGCCTTGCCGTTTTCATCCAGAGCCTTCAGGGTGGTGGACTTGCCGGACAGCAGCTGGGTATCGCCGGAGAAGGAGGCAATGACAGTAGCCTGGCCGGTAACGGTGGTCTGCTCATTCAGAGGATCGTCGGTACGGTTGAGGTTTTCCCTCCAGTTGCATCCGGTAACGGTGGGACACAGAGCGGTGCCCTTGGAAGTATCGAAGACAATGGTATCTTCGAAGGCAACAGGATTCTCGAAGCTGGTATCCAGATACTTTACGAAGCCAATGGCACGGTTGACGCTGTTGGTAACGTAATAGTTATCGGAAATACCGGCGTACTTGTTCATACTCAGCAGATAGCCCACAATGCCACCTGCATAAGTGCCTTCTGTAGCGGTCAGGGAACCGATGAAGGTGTTGCCGGTGAGGCTCCAGTCTCCCCAGGACTGGGCAACGTAGCTGTCGCCGCCCAGGATACCGCCAACCTTGTCCTTGCCAGTAATGGTAGCGTTGACGGTACAGTTGGTAACGTTGGGAATGTTGCCGTTGGGAGCGGTGCTGTTTTCATAACCGCCGCCGACAATACCACCGGCGTGCTGGCCGGAGGCTTCTACGGTGCCGTAGAACTGGCAGTTATTCACGGTGCAGTTACCCATGGCGTTGTCACGGGTGCCAAGAATACCGCCAACATAGTTGGTGCCCTTGACAGTGGCATAGCTGACGCAGTTTTCGATGGTGCCGTGGACACGACCGGCAAAGGAGCCAATCATCTTCTGGTCGGCATCATAGCCGATAATAACATCCTTTTCAATGGTGGAGTTCTTGATGGTCACGTAGAACGCTGCAGAGCAACCGGCAAAACCATTGTTGGTAATGTAGGTGCCAATGAAGCCGGCCTTTTGGGTGGCAGAACCGGATTTCAGGGTAACATGATCGATACAAATGGCTTCACCGCTGAGTCCTACGCCTTCCAAATTGTTCACAAGACCATAGCCCGCAATCCTCTTTCCGAAGATGTTCAGGTTCTTCACGGTTGCGCCCCGGACATAGCTGAACAGGGGCAGACCGCCCTCGGGGATAGTCAGGGTGTGGCCGCCACCATCCAGGGTACCGCTGAACGCAGCCATGTTTTTGCCCCTGTTGATATGGCTGATGTTCGGATTGATACGGCAACCAATGCCGGTCCAATCCTCGGGCAGGGTAATGTCGGCAGTTTGCAACAGATAGGTACCATTAAAGGAGCATTTTTCTGCTACCAGTTCAGCTACAAGCTGGTAGTCCTCTGCAGTCGCAATATGGTAGGGATCCTCTTTCGTGCCTGAACCTTGTAGTCTGCCAGCCACCAGGCTATTGGTATCGTTGATTGTGATTGTGGCAATATCGGATGTTGCCGTAGCCACATAGCCCTGGTTGGTATTCGTGGCTACACAGAAGTAGTACTTGGTACCAGCCTGTGCGGCAGTTCCCAATTTGTAGCTGTTGTTAAGCAGTTGCGGCGCGCCAAGTGCGGTAGCACCCTCGGTGCTCTCCACGTCATTGACGAACCACTGGTAGGTCATGGTACCGTTATCGTCTTTTCTCGCGTAGACGTTTAGGTTAGACATGGCATCGCCTACCATATAATAGGCACTCTGAGGTTGGGTCTGGAAGCTGGGCATAGCCGCCTCTGTGACCTTTACAAAAACATATACACCCCGGACATCATAGTTTTTTTCTGTTTCGGGGTCGGTATAGGTCTGGCCGGTGGAAGCCCAGGCGGTATACTTTCTGCCTTTGAAGGTATTTGTAACCTGGCAATGGTAAAAGTTACCTGTGGTATTTGCCACACTCGCATCAGTTTTGGGAGACACGCTGTTGCCTGTTGCACCCAGAACTAAGCTCCAGCTACCCATATTCCAGCCCTGGCTGCCGTAGCCCCAGGAATAGCTCAGCGTACCGCCTTCCACTGCTGTGGTCACCTTCAGGGATACGGGAACAGCTTCATCGCCCAGGTTGTAGAAATAGCCTACATCCCAAGCGTAATCATATCCATCATCAGGCATTGGGTTACCCAGGTTGGTGAACACCGCCACAGGGGTGGGGTCGGGGTCAACGGTGACCCGGACGGGCTGGGAGCAGGCCACATTGTCTTCTGTGGCACCGGTATTGGTAATCTGGCAGTAGTAGTATCGGGTTCCAATGGCATCTTCCGTGATAACGGGAACAAAGGAAGACGCAGTAGCCCCCTCCACAAGTGTACCATTTTTTGTGGTACCATCGGTGGTATAGTACCACTGATAAATCATTTCACCGCTGGCGGAGGCAACCACATACAAGTCTTTCAGATAAGAAGCTTCATCAATAACGGTATAGTCTGCTTCCGCTGTTTCCTGTTGCATCACAAACGGTTTGGATTCCTGCGGCTTTTTGGAAACGTGGAGGGTATAGATGCCGGCGGTAACATTGGAACCCTCCAGCACGATTTCCACATCCATGGTACCCTGATCATTCCACTGGCAGGGCAACTGCACCTCGGTACCGGAAGTCACTGCCGTTCCGTTGACCAGGACGGTGTAAGTGGCACTATAGGCAGTAGGCGTCAGGGTAAATGTCTCCGCATCACCCTCAATGTATACATGATAGGTATTGGTATTAGGGTCAAAGGGTTGATTTATGATACCATCGGCCTGCAGCCCGGTCAGGGTCGCATAGCGGCTGACATTGAAGGTATATGCATCGGCATCTTTTTCCCCGTAGAACTTACTTTGGATGCATCCGGATTTAATGCCAATGTTGGTGGCTATCCGGCTGTTCTTAGTAAGCGCAGATGTCCATGTATTCCACGAATATCGGGAGTAAACAAACACATACGTTTCGTCCTCAACTGCAGGAGTAATCTCACCCACCGCATAGAGCGTGTCGGCATAGTCGGGAACCTTTACGGTATAGCCCGTGCGAATACTTCCATCAAGCTCAGGGGAGATTGTCAACGGGGATTCTCCACTTTCGTAAGCAGCCAGGCTTCTGTAGAGCTGGAAGGACTGATATGTATACTGCGTCTCGTTCTTCACCTTCAGCAGGTAAATCACCGGCTCTTTTTCGCCGTTCTGGACGATAATGCGGATGAGGCGCTGGGTGGTGTCGGTGATGGCGAAGCCTGTGGCGGCGGTGCCGGAGGCGACACGCTGGTTGTTGATATAGATGTTGTCATCCTCGGCGGTGCCGTTCAGCAGGACAGATACATTGTCCATGCCGGGCAGCTCTACCTCGTAAATCTGCTCGCCATCTTCAAAGTCCAGGACGAAGCTGTTGTCCCCGCTGGTGAAGGTGACACCGGTGGGGGCGTTGGTCACGCCTACAGCCTCTGCCGCGGAGGGCACACGGCTGACGGAGGCGACCTCCGTGGATTTTTCATTGGCCAGGCCTGCCATCAGATTGGAGGCGGTAACCACCTTCACATAATGGAAGGACTTGCCGGATACATCCACAGGATTTCCGTTTTCATCCACGGCCCAGGCAAGGTCAAAGCCGCTGGAAGCGTTTTTATAGTCGGCATTGTAGCCATAGGGATTGCTGGTGCCGTTCACCATTGTATCCACATAGCCGAACCGGGCGCCCTTGGAGAAGGAATTGAAGGTATCCGTACCGGCAATGGTGCCATCCACGCAGGGCAGGAGCACACCGGTAAGGGTAAAGCTGTTCAGGCTTGCCAGGTCGTTCATGGTGTAGATGCTGGCATCCGGCCACTCGAAGGCACGGCCGTGGGTAGTGGCGGAGGTGTTGCCATAGTTATCTGCCCAGGAGATGCCGCCGGTTTCGGTCTTGGAATAGGTGACGGCGTAGTTCCACAGGGTGCTGTCCTCGTAGTGCTCGGAACCGGCCAGAGCATACCAGGTGCTGCCATCCTCGGAAACCCATACCTGTCCAGGCTCCATGGAGCCCAGGCCGGTGCCGGTGGAGGTATCCACAAAGGCATTGCCGTCTACATAGAAGTCCACGCCGTAGGGGTGGCTGGGATCGTCGGTCAGTCCCTGCTCGTAATAGAAGGTGACATAGCCGCCGAAGTTACCCAGGCTCAGCAGGCCGCCGGTAAGGGTCTGCTGGGGGTTTATGCCGTAGCCGCTGCCGCCGTTGGCATACTGGCTGTTCACCGGCAGATAATCCACAACCTTGTCCGGGTACAGCTCGGAAAGCCGGGAGCTGGAACCGAAGGTATAGGTCTTTTCGGTCATGGCGTTGCTGGCCTTGACCACAACGGACTGGGTCTCCCTGGTCAGCGCCAGGGTATAGTTGCCGGATTCATCGGGGGTTTGCAGGGTATCTGCCACATAAACTGTAGCATCTTCGGATACGGTGAAGGCCAGAACGGGAGGATTGGTTCCCACACCGGTGATCAGGCGGTAGTCTGTGTGCTCAGGGGCAAAGGCGGGGTACCAGTCGCCGTAGGGGGTTTGCACGGTGACAATGTCACATTCGGCGCTGATCCGGCCGATCTGTTCCAGCCATACATAGTAGCTGCTGGGAGAGGCATCGGCAAAGCCGTCCTTTCCGGACTTGGTGTTTCCGGTATAGGTGGCATCGTCCAGAACCTGAATGGTCACCTTGACCACGGGGTTCGTGTCCCCATCCACCCGGGCAGGGAAGGAAATGGGCTGGGTCTTCATGCCGTCTGCCCCGGTCTGTCCCAGGTAGATCCAGGTCTGCCCATCGTCCAGGCTGTAGCGCAGGTGGGTATAGGCGGTGTTGCCCTTGATGGTCAGGGTGAAGGCCTCCAGGGCATCCATGGCGTAAACCCGGTAGTAGCTGCGGCTGTAGGTTACGCCCTGGTACTGGGCGAAGCTGCCGTCGGCATTGGCCACATACATAATGCCTTCGGTTCTGCCGTCGTACTGTTCCTTCCAGATCTCACGACCCTCCGGGGCGAAGACGATGCCCTGGTTGGCAATGGTCTTGGTCTTGTCCCGGGGACGGGTAATCTCAAAGGTATAGACGGTCTTCACGCTGGCATCGACCCTGGAAGCCAGCGTCACGGTGATGGTGCTGGTCTCCATGGACAGATTCTTCAAAGTGGTGGCCGCACCGGAGGCGATGGGAACTTCCTGAGAAGCGCCGGTCTCATCGGTATACGCGGCAGTGGCAACCCACTTTTCCGTATCGTACAGGGTACTCTCGCTGAAGGTCAGGCTGCTTGCGCTGGCCTGGGTCAGGGTCAGGCCGGTATAGTTCAGGGTAGTGGCTTTGAAATAAGCAGGTCTCCAGCTGGTATTGGACAGGCCAACATTCCAGTTGGTGGTAGTGGTAAAGTCCAGGGCTTCAAAATAGGGAACGGTTGCGCTGGTAACCACAACCTTGATGCCACCGGTATAGGTGCCATCCTTGGCGGTGATGATGGTGGAACCGATGCCCTGGGCGGTAACGAGGCCGTTTTCATCCACGGTGGCAATGGTCTCGTCTCCGCTGCTCCAGGTGAAGGTGGCATTGTCCTTATAGGACAGCGCCTTGAGCTGCATGGTGGGATGGGCTGCATCGGTGCTGGTTTCCAGACGGGTCTTGCCCAGATTTCCGGAGGCGTCCTCCACGGACAGACCCTTGATGATCAGCGTGGCGGTGTCCGTCAGGCCGTCGCCCTTGCCGTCTCCGTCCAGATCCAGGTCGAAGCTGGCCGTGATGATGCCGGGACGCAGAGCCTGGAAGGCAAGGGTATTGGACTTCTTGCCCAGGTCAGAGGTGAGGCTGGCCGCGTTCTCCGGGGTCATTTCATACTTCCACAGAACATAGCCGTTCAGGCCGCCGTTGGTGCTGATGGTGGTGACCTTCTGGCCATCGGTAGAAAGGGTAGCGCTGGGAGCCTTGTAATAGCTGGAGAAGGTATAGTTCCTTACAACCAGAGCCTTTTCCTCGGATTTTACCGTGCTGTCGAACAGGGAGGATACCTGAATATAGGTATTGTTGGTATTGGCGATGGTGTACACCGCGGTGGTGCCGGTGGTCACATCCAGGCTGTTGCCGCCCAGAGAGGTGGGCCACTGAACCGGGGTCTCCTTGCCGTCCTGATCCAGGGCACGCAGGGTCAGCTTGTCGCCGACTTTTGCCACATAGTCCACGCCGCCCAGAGCCACAGGCCAGGTATCCGGGACAGTATGGGCATAGTCGCACACCACCGTAATGGAGGTGGGGGCGGCATCCTGGGTGACATGCAGACCGGTCACCTTGCTCTTCAGGGTCTTCTCGCCGCAGGTGGCCAGGACATAGTAGTACTTCACGCCTGCGCTGCCGGTGGGAGCCGTATAGCTTTCGCCGGTCTGGCCTTCCAGGGCAGTGCCCTCTTCATCGGCACCATCCGCTGCGTACCACTGGTAGGTGATGGCGCTGTCGTCGTCCAGAGGACGGTTTTCGTACTGCGCCTGAACCGTCAGGGTCTTTCCCTGGCTGCCGGGATTGCAGTAAACTTCTTCCGGAAGGTTCGTCTTCCAGCTGAGCTTTGCCTTGGAAATGTCCGGCTGCATGGGAATGGTGACAGTATAGTTCTGGGACTGGCCATCGGCGGTGACGGTGATGGTCAGGGTATTGTAGGCACCGGTTTCCAGAGAGCCGGTATAGGTGGTGTTGAAATAAACAAGCTTCGCCGTTTGCAGCTTGACCCACTGGCCGCCGGTAAGGGTGGCCGTCTCGGAGGAAGCGCAGCTGGCGGTGACGGAAGCGCCTTCCTCAGCCTCCACCTTTACCCATACATAGCGCTTGTCGCTGCTGGCCTCATAGTCCAGAATGGGGGTGGTGTATGCCTTGGTATCCCCATGGAAGGCGGGGGAAAGGGTCAGGGCAGTGGTATCTTCCAGCGTGCTGCCACCCACAGCCACTTCCAGACCGGAAAGGGTCGTTTGGGAGGTGGCGGGAGGCACTGTAACCGTGACCTTGTTCAGGGACATGGCCGTTTCTTTGCCCCTGGCCGTCAGGTAGATGGTTGCACCGATCTGATCTTTGGGGATGGTGACGGTAACGGTGCCATCCTCTGCGGACACAGCATTCAGGGAAGTCAGCGCACCGGTTTGCATATTCACCGTATACAAGGTGGCTCCGGAAATGGTGGTGACCTTACCGGCTTCCCCGTAGCTTTCATAGAAGGGGGAATATCCCTTTACCACAAGCTCCACGGCAACACCGGCAGGCAGCGTGGTACCGGAGAGCCTCTGGCCGTCCTTGGTTTCCAGATAAAGGTACTTGTCGCAGTACTTGGTTCCGTCGCTCCAGTCCCCGGTGAGTACCTGGTACTGGAAAATTTCCAGAATGTCTCCGCTCTTCATAACGGCCTGCTCGATGCCATCGTTTCCGGGCATGGAGCCGTTGACCAGGATACACAGGTTTCCGTCGGAATCATGGCCAAAGAGCGTGGTGACAAAGTTTCCGTTGATAACCAGGTAGTTGCCGGCGGTTGCCTTCGTGAAGGCGTCCCCATAGCGGGCCACATGGGCGGCTACCAGAACGTCCACGGTGGAAACCTGGGTTGCGGAATCCGTCTGGTCGGCAAAATCATAGCTTTCCGCGGTATCGCTGGATACGGTCATATCCAGCAGGGGCTTGGTGGCAAATTCACCGTCCCACTGAACCAGGAAGGATGCCTGAATGGAGACGGTTTGCTCCACTTCCTGAGGCTCCAGCATATCGTCTGTCTCCTCCGGGAGCGTTTCTTCGTCCTCTGCATCCCCCGCTTCGGAAGCGGCAGGCTCGGTAGTTTCCCCGGTTTCTTCGGGGAAAGTCTCATCAGGCTCCGTGGTGGCCGCCTCGGTTTCGGAGGGCTCCGGCTCTGCGTCCGGAACCGTGTCCGGCTCCGTCACCTCTGTCTCGGTTTCCCGGGTTTCTTCTGCCTCGTTTTGCTGGGCAGAGACCACTTGGGTAGAATCTGTACTGTTTTCCGTCTCAGCGGCGAAGGACTGCATGGGCAGCATGCCCACAACCATTGCCACAGCAAGGAAAAGTGCCAAAATACGGCGTTTCATGTACATCGTCCTTTCTTGCTCTTATTTTCTATGTCAACAGCGCCCGGCGCTGGTGAAAAGGGTTCATGGGCAAAAAAGAACGGCCATGGCTCCTCTGCCCATACGGCAGAATAGAACCATGACCATCTATGATCGTATTCCGGTTGTCACACAGTAGGTCTCCCGACTCGCGCCTCAATCAAGATACTGCCCTGCCTTCTCAGGTTGCCCCAATGACTGGCTTTCGCCAACGGGCAGTTCTCTCAGCGCACACGGTATTGGTCAATGCGGGGCTTTACCCCATTCCCTTGTTCAGCTCCAGGGCCTGACTTTCGCCGTTACAGCCAGGGAGCCTCTGTGTGGTTTATGTAATTTTCAAGTGTATTTTATACCTTGCCCGCGGGTTTGTCAAGAAATTTGGAGAAGCAAAAATGCTTCTGTTTTCTCCCACGGGCAGGGCCTTTCCTCGTTTTTCTTCTCCGACAGGAAACTGCCTCAGAATGACTCTTGCAAATCATTCTGAGGCAGTATTTTATCAGTCAAACAGCTTTTCGAAGAAGCTTCTTCCCTTGGGGGTGTTGTTCTTTTCCAGGGAGCCATCCAGCTTGCGCAGGAGTTCTTTTTGCTCCCGGGTGAGCTTTGTGGGGGTTTCCACCACTACGGTGAAGCGCAGGTCGCCACGGCGGCGGGAATTGTTCAGTTCCGGGATACCCTTATCCCGGATGACGAATTCCTTACCGGTCTGGGTACCCTCGGGGATGGTATAGCTGACGTTGCCCTCCAGGGTAGGCACCTGGATTTCCGCACCCAGGGCGGCCTGGGTAAAGCTGATGGGCACGGCGCAGCAAATATCATTGCCTTTGCGTACGAAGGTATCGTGCGCCTTTACCCGCAGCTCCACCAGCAAATCGCCGTTGGGGCCGCCATTGCTGCCAACGTTGCCTTCGCCCCGCACCCGGACGCTCTGGCCGCTGGCCACACCGGCGGGGATCTTCACCTTTACCCGGTTGTTCCGGCGCACCTTGCCCTTGCCCTTACAGGTATTGCAGGGGGTTTTGATGATCTTGCCACGGCCGCCGCACTGGCTGCAGGTGGTGGTGGATTGCATCTGCATACCCATAAAGTTCTGAACCACCCGCTCCTGGCCGGAGCCGTGGCAGCGGCTACAGGTTTCCACAGCGCCATCGGCACTGCCGCTGCCGTTACAGGCGGCACAGTTTTCAATTCTGGGGGCGGAAATCTCCTTCTCGGTGCCGAAAGCGGCCTCTTCAAAGGTCAGCTCCAGCCGTGCCGTTACGCTTTCGCCCCGGCGAGGGGCATTCTGGCTGGCACCGCTGCTGCGGCCGCCGCCAAAGAAATCACCGAAAATATCGCCCAAATCCACGCCGCCAAAGCCGCCGAAGCCACCGAAACCGGCTCCGGCATTGGGGTTGAAGTTGGGATCTACCCCGGCAAAGCCGTACTGGTCATAGCGGGAGCGCTTATCGTCATCGGACAGAACCTCGTAGGCCTCACCGATCTCCTTAAACTTCTCTTCTGCCGCTTTGTCCCCCGGATTTCTGTCCGGGTGATACTTCATGGCCATCTTCCGATAAGCCTTTTTTATCTCATCGGCACTGGCACCCTTCTGGACACCCAGCACCTCGTAATAGTCTCGTTTATCTGCCATTTTTCCTCACCTCAACAAACAGGCGGCCATGCGCCGGTGTATCCGTTTTCCCGTCTCGCCCGGAGGCGAAACCGAAGAACCGGAGCTTTTTCCATCCTTGCGGACAATCCAACAAGGGGCGGCGAAAGGAGCCGCCCCTTGCGTCTTGATTTTTACTCTACGGTCTCGTAGTCTGCGTCTACCACACCGTCGTCATTCTGGCCACCCTGGGGCTGACCCTGCTGGGCACCGGTCTGCTGATACAGCTTCTCGGATACCGCATAGAAAGCCTTCTGCACTTCCTCGGTAGCGGCCTTGATGGCTTCCACATCGTCGGTCTTGTTGACTTCCTTCAGCTTGTCAACCGCGGCCTGGATGGAGGACTTCTCATCGGCGGAAATCTTGTCACCCAGCTCGCCCAGGGTCTTCTCGGTCTGGTAAATCACCTGGTCGGCACCATTGTGGGCATCTACCTTGTCCTTGTTGGCCTTGTCTTCGGCGGCGAACTGCTCAGCTTCCCGAACAGCCTTGTCAATGTCGTCCTTGCTCAGGTTGGTGGAAGCGGTGATGGAGATCTGCTGCTCCTTACCGGTACCCAGATCCTTGGCGGATACCTTTACGATGCCGTTGGCATCGATGTCGAAGGTAACTTCGATCTGAGGCACGCCACGGGGAGCGGGAGCAATGCCGGTGAGCTGGAAGCGGCCCAGAGTCTTATTGTAAGCAGCCATCTCACGCTCGCCCTGCAGGACATGGACTTCCACGGAAGTCTGGCCGTCTGCGGCGGTGGAGAACACCTGGCTCTTGTGGGTGGGGATGGTGGTGTTGCGGTCGATCAGACGGGTGAACACACCGCCCATGGTCTCAATGCCCAGGGACAGGGGGGTAACGTCCAGCAGCAGGATGTCCTGCACATCGCCGGTGAGCACGCCGCCCTGGATGGCAGCGCCGACGGCAACACATTCGTCGGGGTTGATGCCCTTGAAGCCTTCGGAACCGGTGATCTTCTTCACAGCTTCCTGAACGGCGGGGATACGGGTGGAACCGCCAACCAGCAGAACCTTATGCAGGTCGGAAGCGGTCAGGCCGGCATCGGACATAGCCTGGCGGACAGGCTTCATGGTGCGCTCAACCAGGTCGGCAGTGAGTTCATTGAACTTTGCACGGCTCAGGGTTACATCCAGGTGCTTGGGGCCGGTGGCATCGGCGGTGATATAGGGCAGGTTTACGTTGGTGCTCATCACGCCGGACAGCTCGATCTTGGCCTTCTCGGCAGCTTCCTTCAGACGCTGCATAGCCACACGGTCGCCGGACAGATCCACGCCCTCGGCCTTCTTGAACTCAGCAACCAGGTAATCCATGATTCTCTGGTCGAAGTCGTCGCCGCCCAGGCGGGTATCGCCGGCGGTAGCCAGAACCTCGATGATGCCGTCGCCGATGTCCAGAATGGAAACGTCGAAGGTACCACCGCCCAGGTCGTAGACCATGATCTTCTGCTCGGATTCCTTATCCAGGCCGTAAGCCAGAGCAGCGGCGGTAGGCTCGTTGATGATCCGCTTTACATCCAGACCGGCAATCTTACCGGCATCCTTCGTAGCCTGACGCTGGGCATCGGAGAAGTAAGCGGGAACGGTGATGACAGCTTCGGTCACGCTCTGACCCAGGTAAGCTTCGGCATCTGCCTTCAGCTTCTGCAGGATCATGGCGCTGACTTCCTGGGGGCTGTAGTTCTTGCCGTTCAGGGAGACATGATAATTTTCGCCCATGTGGCGCTTAATGGAAGACACGGTCTGGTCTGCGTTGGTAACAGCCTGGCGCTTGGCCACCTGGCCAACCAGACGCTCGCCAGTCTTGGAATATGCCACTACAGAGGGAGTGGTACGGTTGCCTTCCGCATTGGCGATCACAACGGGTTCGCCGCCTTCCAGAACAGCAACACAGGAATTGGTAGTACCAAGGTCAATACCGATAATCTTAGACATAATGATTTCCTCCTAATATATT
>CAZCRO010000014.1:0-33589 GCA_964501115.1 uncultured Oscillospiraceae bacterium | reverse complement strand
AGCCGTGTCTACTTTTTTGCCATTTTCAATTTGCGCAATTTATTGTACCTTATCGAAAGTGGAGATGGATGTGTTAAGAGCTTGTGGAAAAATTTTGCGAAGAAATTGAAAAAATTCCACAGAAAATTCTGAAATTGTGGAAAAAGCTGAAATTTCAGGACAAGAAGGAAATATTGAGAGGTTGAGAAGCT
Organism: uncultured Oscillospiraceae bacterium; assembly: GCA_964501115.1. GTDB lineage: Bacteria > Bacillota > Clostridia > Oscillospirales > Oscillospiraceae > Faecousia. The sequence continues at coordinate 33,398 of CAZCRO010000014.1, read as the reverse complement.
GGAAAAAGCAGAAGAGAGTGATTATTTCATCCACAGGAAGAGAATGTTCTGTGGAGAAATAGATGGAGGGACGGTGGCATATAAATGTGCTGGAGTCGAAAGAAAGCTGTAAGACCGGGGAATTCGGAGTATATGGATTTGCGACAAATCGTTTGTTAATTATACTTTTTTGGGGTAAATACTGTGTAGTATGCTTGCATTCACATATAAACAGTGGTATACTTATATATATAAGGAATACACGGAAAGGATGAAGAAAATGCTGGAATATGGATGGAAACAATGTATTTCCGGATTACTGGCACTGGTACTGGTGGTGGGGATGCTACCACCAGCTGCTGTAGCGGCGGAGGAAACGGAAGCCACGGAAGTGGTGGAGGTTCAGGAAACCGAACCGGTGACCACAGAGCCGGTGGAGACGGAACCTGTGGAAACCACGGTTGCAACAGAAGTCGTGACAGAACCCGTGGAAGAAACGGAAGCTACGGAAGAAACCGTTCCGGAAACCGCAGCAGAAACTGTGGAGGAAACCACGGAAGCCGCCGTGGAAGAAACGACGGAAGCAACTGAACCTGCGTTGCCCGAAAACGTGGCAGCAGTGCAGTCCCTCATTGATGCCCTGCCCACTCTGGACACCGTCACAGCGGAGGACTACGATTCCGTGCAGGATGCCTACGATGCTTACGAAGCGCTGACGGAGGAAGAAAAGGCTCTGATTCAGGGTGCGGAGAAGTTTGAGGCGTTGTTTTCCTGGTTCAATGCCCAGGTGGAAACCTTGGATTCCCTTGCCAGCGGCACCTGCGGAGAAAACCTGACCTGGGCGCTGGATGGCGATGGCACTCTGACCATTTCTGGTACAGGAAGTATGTACGTGCAATCTTATGGGAATGCTCCTTGGTATGTCTATCGCGACTATATCACTTCCGTTGTGATTGAGGAGGGTGTTACCCCAATTGGTTATGCTGCATTCTACGACTGCGGATTTCTGACCAACGTTACCATTCCGAACAGTGTTACCAGCATTGGCGATTATGCGTTCTATGGCTGTAGTAGCCTAACTAGCGTCACCATTCCCACCAGTGTCACCAGCATTGGCGATTATGCGTTCCGTGGCTGTAGTAGCCTGACTAGCGTCACCATTCCCACCAGTGTCACCACCATTAACGATTCTGCGTTTCGTTACTGCTATAGCCTGAAGGATGTTTACTATAATGGCAGCAGCATGGAATGGCAGAGCATCACCATTGGTTCCGGCAATGAAAGGCTGACCAGTGCAACGATCCATTACATAGAGCAGATGGGTACCTGCGGCAAAAACCTGACCTGGACCCTGGTAAATGGTACGCTGACAGTTTCCGGTCAGGGAGAAATGTACCCTTACGGGGAGAATTCTACTCCCTGGACTTCCTATAGGGACGAAATCACCACGGTTGTCCTTTCCCAGGGGGTCAGCAGCGTCGGAGCATATGCTTTTGGCTGGTGCAAGAACTTGGTAAGTATATCCATTCCCCAGAGCGTGATGGTCATCGGTAGCAATGCCTTTGCCGATTGCACCGGCCTTACCGATGTATATTACATTGGCACACAGGCGCAGTGGGAAAGTATCGCCATTGGGAAGGATAATGATGCTCTGACCCATGCGACGATCCACCACAGCATGGTTAAAGGAACCTGTGGCGAAAACCTGACCTGGATGCTGGATGAAAGCGGTACCTTGATCATTTCCGGCACCGGTGCCATGACGGACTACAACCGGGATGGCTACATGGTTTCGGGGGACTCACCCTTTGTCAATATGGACATTAAGAAACTGGTCTTGAACGAGGGAATCACCCACATTGGTGACTGCGCATTCATCAGCTGCACAGGCGATTGGGGCACCGTGGTGCTCCCGGAGAGTCTGGAAAGCATTGGTGAGGAAGCGTTCCATCGCTGCACCGCTCTTACCGGTACCTTAGTGATTCCCAAGAATGTCCAGAGAATCGGTGGCAGCCACATCTACCCCGCCAGCGCCTTCGGCGGCAACCGGCTGACCTCGATTTCCGTTGCGGAAGGGAACCCCTGGTTCACCGCCAGGGATGGCATTCTGTACACCAAAGACCTGTCCAGGCTGATTGCCTGTCCCGGTCAAAAAACCGGCGCCATCACCTTCCCGGAAACACTGAAGACTATTGACCCCAGTGCATTCTTTGGCTGTTCCGGACTCACCGGGGATTTGATTTTCCCGGAGGGATTGCAGTGCATCGGCGCATGGGCCTTCACCGGCTGTTCCGGATTTGACGGCTCAATCAGTCTGCCGGAAAGTCTTGCGTATATCCAGCAAGGCGCATTTGGCGGCTGCTCCGGCCTGACCGGTACCCTGATCCTGCCCCATGGGGTGTTTGTGGGGAAAGGAGCTTTCTCGAACTGCACCGGTTTGACAGAGGTGCACCTTCCCGGAGATGTGGTATTCCAGGGCGATTATATATTTAAAAACTGCCCGATAAAGAATTTCTATTTTGATGGTACCCAGAAGCAGTGGCTTCAGTTGCAGAAGCAGAAGGATGACTATGGGTATACCGGCCCCCTGTTTGCTGCTGTGTATCCTAACAACGTCTTTGGTACTGATTTTGCCTTCGGTGGATTTGAATTGGTAGAATGGTTCTGCGAAGATGGAAAATTGGAAATTATGGGTCACACTGAAGATGAAGATGGAAATTCGGGCGTTACGAACATCATTCCCGACTACAGCCCGAAAAATCCCGCTCCCTGGGCCCGGTATAGCTTCCGGGAGCTGGTCATTACGGGGAATATCGCCCGTATTGGCAGCTACGCATTCCAGGGACACAATGAACTGACCTGTGTGCAGATCAATAATAAGCTGACCTCTGTCGGCATCAACGCCTTCGATGGATGCAGCGGATTGCAAAAGGGCAAGTATTATGGCAGCCCGGAAGAGCGGGATGCCATTGTCATGGAAAGCGGAAACAGCTGGCTGCGCAACGCCTCCTGGGAGGATTGGTTCATGCCGGTCTGGGCAGAACCGTTGTATAAGAACTGGAATTGGCAGGATGGTATATCCTCCGGCCAGAGTGTTCAGTTTAAAGCAGTCATGATGCCGGAGAACAAGGTGCTTGATCCGGAGTGGTGGCTGCCGGAGAAATACCGGCCTTACGCTACGCTGTCTTCCGATGGTGTGCTTACCGCAAAGACAGTATCCAAGGCAGTATTGGTTACACTCTGGGCTATTGAAGATTCGTACGGGATGGGTGGAACCTATATATGGATTCGCCCCCAATCCACTGGACTGGCCATCGACCAGGGCGGCGCTTTGACAGTGGACATGTACCGGTCTCACACCGTTCAGCTTACGGCTACAGTCGCTCCCGCAGATGCAAACCAGGCGGTGAGCTGGAGCAGCAGTGATGAAAAAGTTGCCACTGTGAATGCAAAGGGCGAGGTCACACTGCAAAAGCCCGGCACAGTCATCATCACCGCAAAAACAATGGATGGTACCAACCGCACCGCAAATATCAAGTTGACGGTGTATTATCTGGATACCGCCAAGAGCCTGAAGGTATCCTCCGATGCCCCCGCCGTCGGCCTGCAGCCCGGTCAGACCGCCCAGCTGACGGTTACCGGAAACGATGTGCTGCCTGTGGAGAAGCTGTTGTTCTCTATCCCGGAGAACCAGCAGCAGATTGCCACTGTGGATGACTATGGTGTGGTCACCGCAGGGGATACCCCCGGTACGGCCACCGTCACTGTAACCGTTCAGGGCGACGAACTTAACCGAAAGGCTACCTGCAAGATAACAGTCATCGACTATATGGTGACATCTGTGGAGCTGTTCCCTTACGGGGATGACATTTCCCTGGGTGACCACTATGGCCAGTGGATGGTGATCCTGGATGCGCAGAATGTGAAGCAGGATGCAACAACCTTCTTGGTATCCGCCATGGGTCGTGATTATCGGGGAAGTCTGGTGGATACCCCCGTCACCTGGGCCAGCAGCAATACAGCCATTGCCACACTCAAGGATAACAAGGACGGCACCGCGGTCGTCACCATCAAGAAGGGAGTCAGCGGCGAATGCGCCATCTCGGCCACCGCTAAGGATAAGCTTAAAGCTTCCGCACAGCTGTGTATTTCCGTCCGGGACTACCAACCCAGACTGGAAAGTACCAGCCTTACTATGAACCTGTGCAAGTCTCCTCAGGTAGAGGTGGAACTGCAGGGAAGCTATGGATATACCGTTACGGATGTTTCACTGGATGACCGATTTGATGCAACGTGGAAGAATGGAATCCTGACGGTCACCGCCCGGGAGGGAACCGGAAAGGGTACCTATACCCAGACGCTGCAAGTAACCAGCGGAAACGGAGTGTTGACACGAACGGATACGTATACTTTGAAAATCAAGGTTACGGACACTGCTCCCGCCATCACCACAAAGCAGAGCGGAAAATATAACCTGTTCTACACGGATGGAACCGCTGCACTGACCATTACCGCCAGGGAAGCGACGGTTGCGGATGTTAAAGTTGCAGGTGGCGATTTTACCGGTGAATTCCGGGATGGTGTTCTGACCCTCAACGCCAAGGGCGGCAGCGTCCCCGGAAAGAAGGTGGAGCTGGAAATTGCGCTGGCAGGTTACGCCAAGACCATCCGAAAGACCGTCACGCTTTCCACCGTCAACACGGCACCCAAGCTGAAGCTCACAGCCACTTCCAGCAGCATCAATACGAATTACGGCAATCAGTTCACCACCTTCCAGGTGCTGAAAAATGGGGAAGTGTTGCCGCTGAACAGAAGTGACATCATGTATAGCGGTAACTTTGCGGAATTCGATGTATATGCAGATGCCATCACCCTGACCCTCAGTGGAACCAAGGGCGGTACGGCTACCTTGAACATCCGGAAGGACAACTGGGCAAAGCCGGTGAAGCTGACCCACAAAGTTGCGGTGCAGACAACCTTGCCCACAATGAAGCTGGGCACAACAACGCTGAAACTGAACAGCGTTTTCCCGGCAGTGGGTGCGGAAACCACCCTCTCCCTGTCTCAGGCCAATGTATATCTGGCTGACGAGGATGTAGTTCTTACTTCCGGGAATGCCGGTGCGGAAAAGCTGTCTGTGACATTCCGGGATGGCAAGATCGTTGCGAAAATCATGGATGCCAGCGTCAAAGCGGGTACCTATACGTATTCCTGTAAAGCTATGCTGAATGGAAAAACTGCGCTGAAGGCTGTGACCGTAAAGGTCAACGTTTCTGCTGCGGAACCGAAAGTGAAGTTGGCTGCTACTACCTTCAAGCTGAACCGGAATCTTGCCGGTAAGGAAACGATTTCCACCAAGGTCACAGTGCCTGCCGGCTATACGCTGAAGGGCTTTCAGAGTGACATCCCGGGAGGTAACTTCACCTTTGAAGCTGGATATCTTACTGTAGCACTGGACGCAAGGGGCGCTGGCGGCAGCTATATGCTCTATCCTATCCTTGAACCGGAGGGAAGCGATGTGGCTGTGACGATGAAGACCGGAATCAAAGTAAAGCTTACGCCCTACAGCGGAGATGTTACCGCCACAGTTACCACCAAGGGTAAGCTAGATACCCAGAATCCGGACAGTACCATCACAGGCACGGTGAAGTTGAAAAACTGCGCCGGAATGATCAGTGATATCTCCATCTCCGGTGAGGACAGCAACCTGTTCAATGCCGAGGTTCAGGACGGAAAAGTGATTATATCCATGGTGGAAGGGGAGACCTATGCCACCAATAAGAACTACAAGCTGACGCTGGATATGGAAGCCTGCGGCGTAACCGTCAGCAAGGCGATCAGCTTTAAGGTCAGCCAGACCGCCCTGAAGGTTGCCGTTGCGCCCACAGCTGTAACCTGCTTCCAGGCGCTGAACCGGATCAGTGCCAAACTGACAGTTACCAGCCCAATCACGGCGGAAATTGCCCAGGTGACCTTGAGCAGCAAAACTGCAGTGGCTCTGCGGGATGCCTGCGGGGAAAAGGGAAGCCTGAATTTTGACCAGAACACAGGTAAATTTACCCTCACGCTGGAAAATCCTGCAATGCTCACCCCGGGCAAGAACTATACGCTTATCCTGGATGTGACTCCCAAGGGTAACGCTGCCAATGTGAACCCCATCCAGGTCAGGCTGACTGTTAAAGTGCAAAAGTAATCTCTGACAGGAACGGTCTTCTGTGATTCAACGCCAAGGATTGCGTTCATAGCAGATACCTTCCAACAAAAATGTGGTGCATCCGTAGTCAAAAGTCTGCGGATGCACCTTGTGTTTCCTCTACCTGAGGCGGGGTAGGCGGCATATGTCGGGAGTCGCGGGGATAGCGGTATTGCCAGTAACAAAAGCGAGAAGATAGCTGCAAAGATGAAGAATACCTGGATTGCCTGCTTTATCTTCTTTTTCATATACTCACCAAAACAATAGGTTAGTTCAGTAGCCAACTGTAATCTTGCCTGCAATCTACGATCCAGTCCACATATACAACATTGTCCCGAATCTGATAGAGAACCAAATACCAGTTTTCTACATACAGCTTGTGATATTTGTTTGCCGGAATATAGGTTTCGTTGAAAAAAGGATACCCTTGTGGATATTCCTGGAGGGAACGAATTTCTGCAATTAATCTTTTTTTAAGATTGTCTGCTACAGTCTTATTCTTCTGACCAAGGAAACGGATATGCATTCCGAGCATTTCTTTGGCTCTGTCTGAGATGATGACTTTATATTTCACCTTTCATACCTCATCCAGAATACTGTCAAGATAGGATTCCAACTCATCGACAGAGCAGCCATTTCGGCCCATTGCCCGGTCTTCCTCAACTGCAAGCAGATTCTCACGGAGTTGTAGCATTTTTTCGCGGCGGGTGAAACTTTCAATATCCATGACAACCAGATCACCTTCTCCGTTCTTTGTCAGATAAACAGGCGCCATGGTTTTTCTGCAAAGATCTGCAATTTCATTGTAATTCTGCCGAATGGCAGCAGAAGGGCGAATATTCATAAGGTTTCCTCCTTGTAGTCAAATTCTAATAATATTATATGCAAATATAGCTACCATGTCAACACAAACCATCATGAGCTACACATGTCAGGCGCAATTCAGAAAAATGAATGGAAAATGGCTGTTTTTCAGGAAAAGTTCCGTGATTTCCAAAAAACAATTGCTATTGCAAGGTAAACATGGTATAATACCTTAATACATAACCGTTTTGAAAGGATTACGACCATGATTACTCGATCAGACCGCCTGACCCATGTGCATTCCGATATTCGGGGACCTCTGTATGTAGAGGCACTGCGGATGCAGGCTGCGGGAACCCCGGTGCTGAAGTTGAATACAGGCAATCCCGGTAACTTTGGATTTGCCATGCCCCAGAGCGTCCGTCAGGCGCTGGAGGTACATTTGGACGAGGCTGTGCCTTACTGCGATGTGCGGGGTATGCCCGCTGCCCGGGAGGCCATCCTGGCCTACCACAAGGCGCAGGGACTGCAAAATATTACCCTGGATGATATTTTCATCTGCAACGGTGTCAGCGAAGCGGTATCCATGCTGACCACTGCTCTGGTTGGTTCCGGGGACGAGGTTCTTGTGCCTTCTCCCTGCTATTCCCTGTGGAGCAACAATACCTACCTGGGAGGCGGCAAGCCCGTCCACTACCGGTGCGATCCCAAGCAGGATTGGAATCCGGATCTGGAGGATATTCGCAGTAAAATCACCCCCAGAACCAAGGCCATCCTGGTGATCAACCCCAATAACCCCACGGGTGCGGTATACGGCAAGGAAACGCTTCTGGAAATTGCTCAGCTGGCTCGGGAGCATCACCTGCTTCTGCTGGCAGACGAGATTTATGACCGGCTGGTGATAGGCGACATTCCCAATTACTCTATGGCGGCGCTGGCACCGGATGTGCCCTGTGTCACCTTCAACGGTTTGAGCAAGTCCCATATCATCTGCGGCTTCCGCTGCGGCTGGATGGTTTTCTCCGGCCCGGAGGAAGAATTGACGGAGATTAAGCAGGGGGTGATGCAGCTGGCGGCAATGCGCCTGTGCGGCAATACGCTGACGCAGCTGGTGATCCCCGCGGCTCTGGCAGACCCGGAGAGTACCCGTGCCATGATGGTACCCGGTGGCCGGCTGTATGAGCAGAGCAAGGCTACTATAGAGGGACTCAAGGACATTCCCGGAGTGAACTTCCTGCCCAACCGGGCGGCATTCTACCTGTTCCCGGGGCTGGATCAGGAACAGTTCGATTTTGAAAGCGACGAGGATTTTGCCATGAAATTCCTCCATGAAAAGCACGTTCTGGTGATTCCCGGCCATGGATTTGACTGGTTTGAGGATTTGCGCTTCCGCATTGTTATGCTCCCCAAACCGGAGCGGATTACAAAGGCTATGGAAGCTCTGGCAGATTTCCTGAACGACCACAGAAGATAAAAAAATCCCATCCTTTCGCAGGTCGAGAGGATGGGATTTTTTGGTACGAATACAGGCTTATTCCTGGAAGCCGGTGATACGCCGGGCGACATGGACACCGCTGGCGGAGGCGTGGGACAGGGAGTGGGTGATGCCGCTGCCATCGCCGATGATATACAGGCCGGGGTACTTGCTTTCCAGGTGCTCGTCTACCTCAACTTCCATGTTGTAGAACTTCACTTCTACGCCGTACAGCAGGGTGTCATCGTTGGCGGTGCCGGGGGCGATTTTATCCAGGGCGTAGATCATTTCAATGATGCCGTCCAGGATTCGCTTGGGCAGTACCAGACTCAAATCGCCCGGGGTAGCGTTCAGGGTGGGGGTAACGAAGCTTTCTTCAATACGCTTGGGGGTGGAGCGCTGGCCACGGATCAGGTCGCCAAAGCGCTGAACAATGACGCCGCCGCCCAGCATATTGCTCAAACGGGCGATGGACTCGCCGTAGCCGTTGGAATCCTTGAAGGGCTCGGAGAAGTGCTTGGCAACCAGCAGGGCAAAGTTGGTGTTCTCCGTCTGCTTGGCGGGATCTTCGTAGCTGTGGCCATTGACGGTGATGATGCCGTTGGTGTTTTCGTTGACCACGGCACCCTTGGGGTTCATGCAGAAGGTACGCACCTTGTCTTCATACTTGGGGGTACGGTAAACAATTTTGCTTTCGTACAGCTCGTCGGTCAGGTGGGAGAAGACCACAGCGGGCAGCTCTACGCGCACGCCGATGTCCACACGATTGGACTTGGTGGGGATGTGCATCTCCTGGCAGACCTGCTCCATCCACTTGCTGCCGCTGCGACCCACGGAGACGATGCATTCTTTGGTAGTGTAGCTGGCTGCGTCTGTGACGATCTCATAGCCGCCTTCCAGGGGGTGAATGTTGCGCACGGGGGTATCAAAGTGGAAATCCACCTTGTCCTGCAGATAGGCGTACAGATTCTCCAGAACCACATAGTTAATGTCTGTACCCAGGTGGCGTACGGAGGCATCCAGAAGATGCAGGTCGTTCTGGACACACTTTTTCTTGAACTGAGTTCCGGCGGTGGAGTAGAGCTTGGTGCCCTCGCCGCCGTAAGCCATGTTGATCTCGTCTACGTATTTCATCAGATCCAGGGCACGCTTTTTGCCGATGTATTCGTACAGGGTGCCACCGAAATCATTGGTGATGTTATACTTGCCATCGGAGAAAGCTCCTGCGCCGCCGAAGCCGCTCATAATGGAGCAGGTCTTGCAGCCAATGCAGCTTTTTACTGTGGTGCCGTTGATGGGGCAGGAGCGCTTGGCCAGGGCATGTCCGGTTTCGAACACGCCGATTTTCAGGCTGGGATCCCGCAGTACCAGCTCGTAGGCAGAAAAAATGCCGCCGGGGCCGGCACCGATAATCAATACGTCATAATTCATGCTGTTTCTCTCCTAAAACACAGGATGGGTAATCTTTCCACTCCATTATACCATATTCTCTCTTCCCGTCAAGAGAACGTTAGGTATTCATTTTCTCCAATTTTTCCAAAACCTGGGTGAAATATTCTGGCAAAGGGGCGAGAACCAGAACAGGACGGCCATCCCGGGGGTGGGTGAAGTACAGTTCGGAGGCGTGGAGGCACTGGCTGTCCAGCCCAAGCTCCGGTTTCTTGTGGCCGTAGACTATATCGCCCAGAATGGGGTGGCCGATGTAAGCCATGTGGACACGGATCTGATGGGTGCGTCCCGTTTCCAGGTGGCAACGGATGTGGGTGTAGCCCCGGTAGCGGGCGACGACTTCCCAGTGGGTTACCGCCGGCTTGGAATTGCGTTGGGTGACGCACATCTTTTTTCGGTCACTGGGGTGGCGGCCGATGGGAGCATCTACGGTGCCGCTGTCTTCCCGGAAGGAGCCACACACGATGGCATCGTAAGTTCGTGCCATGGAGTGATCTTTCAGCTGGGAGGCCAGCACGGTATGGGCAAGGTCATTCTTTGCGATGGCAAGCAGACCGGAAGTATCCTTGTCAATCCGGTGGACAATGCCGGGACGCAGCTCTCCGTTGATCCCGGAAAGGCTGTCCCCCATGGCATACAGCAGGCCATTTACCAGGGTGTCGTCCTGATGTCCGGCAGCGGGATGTACGACAAGTCCCTTGGGCTTATTGATAACGGCAACATCCTCGTCTTCATACACAATATTCAGGGGGATGTTCCTGGGCGCAATGTCAATTTCTTTGGGTTCGGGGATGGTCAGCTGAATCTCGTCTCCAGGGGTCAGACGATCGTTTTTCTTGGCGCTCTTTCCGTTTAGCAGGACATTGCCCTCGGTGATCAGCTTCTGGGCGGCGCTGCGGCTCATCCCATCGCAGACCCGGGAGAGAAAAGCATCCAGCCGTTCTCCACTTTGGTCAGCCGTCAGGAGCATTTTTTCTCATCCTTCCAGAATTCTTTGTTCAGCAGGCACAGGCTGCCGAACAGCCCGATGCAGCCGCAGGTGATGAAGCAGTCTGCCACGTTGAAAACGGGGAACTGAATGAACAGGGTCTCAATCATATCTACCACGTAGCCAAGGCGCAGACGGTCAATCATGTTACCCAGGCCGCCGGCATAAATGGCGGCGATCATCCAGCGCTCAAACCGGGTGAAGGGCATGCGCTTGCGGAAATATTCATAAAAAATCCACAGGGTAAAGCCCAGAAAAATCAGGGCGAACAGCCACTGCATCCCCTCAAAGGAGGAGAAGGCAGCGCCGGTATTGCGCAAATAGGTAAAGTCCAGCACCCCCGGCAGAAAGGCCACGTGCCCTCCCAGGGGAATGTGGGCAACCACCAGAGCTTTGGTCAGCTGATCCAGAAGGACGATCAGCACCACAAAAACAGCATACAGCAGAAATTGCATTTTGGGTTCCTCCGATAGAAAACTACCCTTAATCTTATCATGGATCCAGGGGATTGTCAAACATTGAAGGGAGAAATGGGAGACAATGGTAGCATTTTTGCAAAAGCTATGGTATGATAGAGAAAATATATAGATGGAGGAAGAAAATGCTTTTCAACTCGCTGAAATTTATGCTGTTTTTTCCGGCGGTATTGCTGGTTTATTATGTGATTCCCAGAAAAATCCGACCCTATTGGCTGCTGCTTACCAGCTATGTGTTTTACATGGGCTGGAACGCCAAATACGTGGTGCTGCTTTTTACATCCACGGCCATCACCTATGCCGTGGGGCTGCTTGTGGAGCGATTCCGGGAGGATGGAAGAAAGAAAAAGTGGGTCGTGGCGGCGGGATTCGCCCTGAATCTGGGAATTCTGTTCTATTATAAGTATACAGGCTTTGCCCTGTCCCTGGCAGAGCAGCTGGCCCGGAGTTTGGGTCTGGCGCTGCGGGTGCCGGAAGTGGACATATTGCTGCCTGTAGGCATCTCTTTCTTCACCTTTCAGGCGCTGGGGTATACGATGGACGTATACCGGGGAGACATTCCGGCGGAGAAAAATTTCTTCCGCTACGCACTGTTTGTCTCCTTTTTCCCCCAGCTGGTGGCGGGGCCGATTGAACGTTCCGGGAACCTGCTCAGCCAGCTGGAAAACCCCAAAAAGCTTACTTTCAGCCGCTTCCGTGAGGGCATTGTGCTGATGCTGTGGGGCTATTTTATGAAAATCGTCCTGGCGGATCGGATTGCCCTGTTTGTGGACACGGTTTATGGGGACATTGCCGCCTATCCGGGATTCTTCCTGCTGGTGGCCACGGTGCTGTTTGCGGTGCAGATTTATTGCGATTTTGCGGGATACTCGGTAATCGCCATGGGAAGCGCCAAGCTTCTGGGCGTAGATTTGATGGAGAATTTTGACGCACCGTATCTGTCCACTTCCGTCAGCAGGTTCTGGCGCCGGTGGCATATCTCCCTGACCTCCTGGTTCAAGGATTATCTGTACATCCCCCTGGGCGGCAGCCGGAAGGGGAAGGCAAGAAAGTATCTCAATAAGCTGATGGTGTTTGCAGTCAGCGGCCTTTGGCATGGGGCAGAGTTGTCCTTTGTGGTGTGGGGCGTTTTGAATGGGCTGTACCAGGTGGTCGGTGAAGCACTGCTGCCCTTGCGGGAAAGGCTTTGCCGGGGGCTGGGGCTTCATCGGGAAAGCGCGGGGCATAAGCTGCTGCAAGGGATTCTGACATTCATGCTGGTGGATTTTACCTGGATCTTTTTCAGAGCGGCGGATCTGCGCCAGGCGGTAGAAGTTATCCAATCTATTTTCACTGCGTCCAACCCCTGGATTCTGGTGGATGGCTCCCTGTATGCCTGCGGCCTGGACAGCAAGAATTTTGTGGTGGTGTTGCTGGGCATTGCGCTGCTGCTGGCAGGGGATATTTGCAAGCGCCGGGGGCTGGTTATCCGCCAGGTACTGGCCCGGCAGGATGGCTGGTTCCGCTGCCTGTGGATCGCTCTGGGCATTCTGGGGCTGTTGGTATTCGGCAAATGGGGCATCGGCTTCCAGCAGGCCAGCTTTATCTATTTCCAGTTCTAAGGAGGGGTTGAATATGCTGAAAAAGGCCTTGCGTCCAGCCCTTGGCGTGCTGGTGACGGTGCTGCTGGTACTGTACGGGGTACATTACCTGAACAATCTGCTGCGGCCGGTGGATACGGATTCCCCGGTAAATGCGGTAGAAACCTTTCATCAGATGCCGGAAAACAGCCTGGAAGTTATCGGTTACGGATCCAGCCACATGTGGCGGGGCATGGATGCCATGGAGATGTATGAGAGCTATGGCATCGGTGCGTATAACTACGGCTGCAACTGGCAGGAGCTGAATACAACACTGCTGTTTTTAAAGGATTCCCTTCGCACCCAGTCCCCTAAAGTGGTGGTGATGGATACCTTCCATGTAAACACATGGAAGATGGATATGGACATGGATGGAGAAATCTATTATACCCGGGCCATTCCCTGGTTTTCCGGGAAGATTCCCTACCTGCGCCAGTGCTTTGGCAGCAATGTCCAGCGATACCTGTCTTATTTTGTGCCTCTGGCGGCGTTCCATGAAAATTGGGTCAATTTGTCCGGGCAGAGCTTCCGCACGCCGGAGCAGTCCGGGGACAATTTCTTCCGGTCTATGGGATCGGAGGTAAGCATGGGTGTTACGCCGGTATCTCTGCCGGATCAGAGTCAATACGCCCAGGAGGAACTGTATGATGGCGCAGTGGAGCTCCTGGATGAAATTGTGGATATTTGCCGCCAGCGCCGGATAGAGCTGGTGTTTGTGACCATTCCCTGGGAGGGCGGTTGGCTCTATGCCGATGCCATGGAAAGCTACGCACAGGAAAAGGGCTGCGCTTATCTGAACATGTTTGCCGATTGGCAGCAGACCGGGCTGGAGGAAGCCACGGATTTCAGCGACAGCGGACATCTGAACCAGAGCGGTGCCCGGAAGGTTGCCCGGTATCTGGGTGCGTATCTGAAAGAGCACTATGACCTTTCGGATATGCGTACAGTGGAAAATAACCTGTGGGAACAGGCGGCAAAGGGGTAAGACGTTTCGTTTCGGTTTAGAATATTCCGATAAAATAGGGAGAAAATAAGAAAATCTTAATAATCGGGAGGAACCGGACGGATGGAACCGAAAAATAAATTAGGACGGGCACTGTATTTTTGGGTGATGCTCAGCTTTTTGGTGCCGATCGTGTATCTGATCTTGCGGATGATCTTTGGCGGTGGGCAGCAGGGAGCGGGCTACCATTCGGATTCAGATTATCTGCTGATGCTTTTGCAGTGCCTGCTGGGGCTGTTTACCATCCATTTGCCCGGTATTTTGGAGAAAAAGCTGCGCTTTGAGCTGCCCAAGCAGCTGTATATCCAGTATATGATTTTCCTGTACTGCGCCATCTTCCTGGGGGAGGTACGGAGCTTTTACTATCTGGTGCCCCATTGGGATACGGTTTGCCACTTTTTCAGCTCCATGATGACGGGTCTGTTTGGTTTGATGGTGGTTACGATTCTCAACCGGGACAAGCGGCTGTCCATGCAGTTGTCTCCCTTCTTTTTGTGCCTGTTTGCATTCTGCTTTTCCGTTACCATCGGGTCGCTTTGGGAAATTTATGAATTTGCTGCCGATGGGCTGTTTGGCCTGAATATGCAAAAGTTTATCACGGCCGATGGTGTGACCCTGGTGGGACACGCAGCGCTGGCGGATACCATGAAGGACATTATTGTGGATGTACTGGGTGCCCTGCTGGCTTCTCTGCTGGGTCTGTATTCCATTTGTCACGGGCAGGACTGGTTTATTCCCGCACTTACCCAGGAGGTGGAGCCATGAAGCAGAGAACATGGACGGCCCTGGTATTGGCGCTGGCGGCCGGAGTGCTGCTATGCTGTTTCCAGCTGCCTATGGTGCCCCAGATTACGGCAATCTGCCTGAGCTGCGGCAGTGTTTGGGAAATTTTGGGGGCCTACGGTGTGAAGGGAAAGCTCCCAATGGGGCTGTGCATGCTCTATGCCGTCGCGCTGCCCCTGTTGGATATTGGTCAGAACCAATGGGTAGTACTGGGGATGCTGGTGCTGGGACTGGCCTACTTTACATACCAGATGCACGCCATCGGCACGCCGGCCAAGGGCTGGATGCCCTACGTGGACATTGTGTTTACCGTGGGACTTTACCGCAGTGTGGCGGCCTTTGGGGATATGCCCAAGGGGGCATTCCTGCTGTGCCTGACTGGGATGATCTGCGCCGCAACGGATATTTTTGCCTATCTCATAGGCAGCCGCTTTGGCAGACACAAGCTGGCACCAAAGGTCAGTCCGGGCAAGAGCGTAGAAGGTGCCCTGGGCGGGCTGATTGTGACGGTACTGCTGATTACTCTGACAGTCACGCCCTTGGTGGGTGCTCCCTGGCTGGTGGCAGTGTATGCGGCGGTTTGCTCTCTTCTGGGGCAGTGGGGAGATTTGTCCCTGTCCGCAGTAAAGCGAATTGCCGGGGTGAAGGACTTTGGCAAAATTTTCCCCGGCCACGGTGGCATCCTGGATCGGTGCGACAGCCTGATCTATTCTCTGAGCTTTACCTGGCTGCTGTATTGTTTTCTGAAATAAGATATGAAAAGTCCCTGCTTTTCCGTTTGAAGTGAAGAGCAGGGACTTTTTTAGGTTTCTTCTTCCGGAATGCCGAACAGGTAGCCCTGGCCGTGCCGGGAGATGCTGGTGTAGGGCAGGGGCACCAGGCCACTGCCGGGACGGATGGCACATTCAATCAGTTTCTTGGTCAGATCCGGAACCTCATCCCGGTGGAGAGCTTCTTCCACATCCATCCAGACTACCAGATCGTTTTCGTCATGGTCTGAGCTGGCCTCGCCGGAGATATAGTCGGCGGCAAAAGCGATGTACCAGTCCTTGATGTTGAACCGCACGGCAAGAATGCGCCGGGGTTCCACTCGAATTTTTGTTTCCTCGTAGAATTCCCGTTTCAGTGCCTCCTGAGGGGATTCCCCAAACTCTACATAGCCTCCGGGAACAATCAGACGGCCTTTTCCCACGCCGTAAGTATGCCGTGCCAGGAGCACCTTCCCCTCCCGGATCACAATGCCGGTTACTGACTGGCACCAGTTGGTTTTGCTTTTTTCTTCGTCTTCCATAGCGCTCCTCCTGCCCTGAGGGCATCTTCATATGATGGGCCAATTATAGCACAAAGGGGAGGAAGCTGTCAAAGAAAGTTGGGAAGGAAAAGGCTGGAAAAGAAAATCTTCAATGGGATTCGACGAAAAGTACTTGACATAACACCGAAAAATGTGCATAATAAAATAAGGTTACATAATTTCCTGAAAGGGGACAGGACAGATGGTTCAGGTTGGTGTGCGCAGGCGTCTGGGATGGATGATGGGGCTGCTGGTTATGATGGCGGTGGCTGTGGCAGGGGTGCTTTGGCTGGTGTATGGGCGTAGCTATGTGTTTCTGGGAGGGCAGCGCTATGACCGGTATGCCCGGGAACTGGATCTGCGGGGGTGCCGGGAGGTGGAATTTCACAGGCTGTCCCGTTTCTATGCTCTGGAGCGAGTGGATTTGCGGGACACGGATCTGCAGCCGGAACAATATGACGCTCTGCACTCCAGCTTGCCGGAGTGTGAAATCCTGTGGCAGGTGCCTTTTCAGGATGGCTATGTGGATGTGAACACCAAAAAGCTTACTGTTACAGGCTTTTCCGTCCGGGATCTGGCGGCAACTGCCTATCTGCCGGAGCTGGAAACCCTGGATGCCACCGGCTGCCGGGACTATGGGACTCTGGCGGCGTTGAGCCTGCGACGACCGGACTGCAAGGTGATCTATCAAGTGCCTCTGGGCGGAATACTTCAGAATGCCGAAGCGGATACTCTGGAGCTTCCGGAGCTGGATATGGAAGAACTTCGGGAGAAGCTTCCCTATTTGCCAAGGGCGAAAAAGCTGCTGACGGAAACCATCCCCACCCCGGCTGCGCTGGAAGAAATGGAGCGGCGCTTCCCGGAGGTGACTGTTTTTTATATTCTGGGAAATCGGCGCTTGCCTCTGGGCAGCGGGTACAAGGAAGCCGACTTGCGTGGCGCAAGGCTGTCGTGTGCCGATCTGGCGGCGCTGATCCGCTGCTGGCCGGATCTGACCATGGGAGACATCCGGGACTGTGGCCTGAGCGAGCGGGAACAGATGGCTCTGTGTGATGCTTTCCCAAACTGTTTTCTGCGGTGGGAAGTTCCTTTTGGGGATGTTTTCTACCCCAGCGATGCCCAGGAGCTGGACTTATCCGGCCTGACACTGCCGGATACCGCTTGGCTGGAAAACAAGCTGCGCTATATGCCCAATGTGCGCCGTGTAATTCTGGAAGACTGCGGCCTGGCAGATGAAGCGCTGGCTATGCTGAATGACAGGCTGGAAAATACCCGCATTGTCTGGACGGTTCACATCGGCCAGGTGGCGGTGCGGACGGATGCGGAATTCTTTGCCCCGGTGGTAACAGGGCAGTTTGTAACCGAGGCAGACATGGCTCCGCTGAAATACTGCACCGATCTGGTGGCCATCGACCTGGGGCATATGAGTGTGCGCAGTTGCACCTGGGCGGAATATATGCCGAACCTTCGCTATCTCATTCTGGCAGACACCTGTGTGACCGATATATCCCCCCTGCGCAATTGCGGGGAATTGGTATTTTTGGAGCTGTTTCTGACCGGAGTGCGGGATTATTCTCCCTTGCTTTCCTGCCGAAAGCTGGAAGATCTGAATCTTTGCTACTGTCCGGGGAAGTCTGCGCCGGTAAAGAAAATGACCTGGCTGAAACGGCTGTGGTGGGATGGCAACCCCTACGAGACCCGGGGGTTGGAAAACTACCTGCCGGATACGGAGTGTAATTTCACTTCCCGCTCTTCCACCGGCGGCAGCTGGCGGCTGGGGGAGCGATACAAGCAGCAGCGGGACATTCTGGGCATGGGCTATATGGTGGGATAAATCACGAAAAACACCACCCATTAAGATTTTATGAATGTACCGGATACGTCTTGACAGGAGGATAGGGATAGATTATAATTGGTTACAGATAGTTACAGTTTGACAAAAAATATGTCAAAACGTTTTAGGAGGAATCGCTATGAAAAAGAAGGGCCTCTACATAACCGTTGTGATCCTGCTGGCCGTTGCCCTGTTGGCCAGTGCGGTGTATTTGTTCCAGTATTTCTGGGCATCCAAGAAAAACGCGCAGCTCAATGCGGAACTGCGGGATTCTCTCACTGTTGCCACCACTCCACCTGCAGAGTCCACTGCCGCTACTACAGAGGAAACCGAAGCGACGACGGAAGAACCTACCGAAGTGGTGACTGCCCCCCTGGAAACCTACCGGGACTACAAGGCATTCTACGATGACAAGCCCAATGATGATTTTGTGGGCTGGCTGCGCATTTCCGGAACCGTGCTGGATTACCCTGTGGTGCAGTCTGCGGAAGACAATGCCGATTACTACCTCTACCGGGACTACTATAAGAACAATTCGGCTGCCGGCACGGTTTACGCCCGGGAGCAGTGTGATGTGTATACCCCCAGCGACAACGTGACGCTGTATGGCCACACCATGAAGGACGGCAGTATGTTTGCCTGCCTGCACAACTATACCAGCAAGCAGACCTGGGACAATAACAACCTGATTTTCTTCGATACCTTCGATCCCCAGACAGGTGAGGTACAGTATCATACCTACAAGATTTTCTCCGTTTTCAAGACCTCTGCTAACCTGGGAGAAGGCTTCTCTTACCATCGTTTTGAGAATGCCGCCAGCGAAAAGGAATTCAATGATTTCGTTTCCACATGCAAGAGCCTGGCCTATTACGACACCGGCGTAACTCCTCAGTACGGGGATAAGCTGCTGTGCCTGTCCACCTGCGAGTACACTCTGGACAATGGCCGGTTGGTAGTTGCCGCTGTGCGGATCAGCTGAAAATGAGAAAACCGCCATTGTGTACCGGTGGAATCCGGGGACAATGGTGGTTTTTTTCGGAATTTATCCACTGTTCACACAACGTTGCTTTACTTTCCTTCCGCTTCATGCTATAATTTTCTCACCTGTACCCAAAGGAGCTGTTTATTTGCGTCAGTTTATAGAAGAATTAAAGGATTTCCGCATAAAGGGAGACTGGACGCTGCTGATTTTGTGCCTGGTCACCGCCGGTGTGGGCGTCATCTGTATGACCAGTGCCACCAGTGCCCCTAAATTTGAAGGAAATACCAAATATATCCTCATCCAGGTGGCAGCCGTAATGCTGGG
Source organism: uncultured Oscillospiraceae bacterium (assembly GCA_964501115.1). Classification (GTDB taxonomy): domain Bacteria; phylum Bacillota; class Clostridia; order Oscillospirales; family Oscillospiraceae; genus Faecousia. Next base: position 14,199 of record CAZCRO010000014.1, on the reverse strand, counting down.
CTGCATTGCCTACATGATTGTGTCCTCTGTAGATATTGAGGTGATGTCCGAGCGGCGCAGCTGGCTGGTGGCGTTCAACATCTGCCTGCTTCTTTTGCTGATTCCCTTCGGAACGGACAATAACACCGGTAACCGAAGCTGGCTGGATATTCCTCTGCTGCCCCTGAGCATTCAGCCTGCGGAATTCTGTAAAATTACCTACATTATCATCATGGCATCGATTATGTCCTCCCACCAAAACGATATATCCAGTGTCCCATCGGTTATCCATATGGTAGTGCATCTGGGCGTGATCGTGGGTCTGAATATGGCGCTCTCCGGGGACGCCGGTGTGTCATTGATCTTCGTGTTCATCTTCATTGGCATGGCTTTCGCCGGAGGCGTGAGCCTGTGGTGGTTCCTGTTGGCCATATGTGCCATTGGTATTCTTATACCTGTTGCCTGGCCTATGCTGGGCACCTACCAGCAGGAGAGAATCATGGTTCTGATCGACCCCAGCTTTGATAAAGAAGGTCTGGGTGCCCGGTACCACAGTAAAATCAATTTGATGTCCCTGACCGGCGGCGGTCTGACAGGACAGGGGCTGTTCAATGGCAACCGTACCCAGGGTGGCTACCTGTTCGCGCAGCATACGGACTATATCTTCTCTTCCATTGGTGAAGAACTGGGCTTCTTCGGCTGCTGCGGTGTTATGCTGCTGGAGTTTCTTATCATTGCCCGGTGTATCCAGGTCGGCTCCCGCTGCCCGGACTACATGCGCCGTCTGGTGTGCTACGGCGTGGCCTCTTCCATGATGTTCCAGCTGATGATCAACATTGGTATGTGTATCGGCGTCATGCCTGTTATCGGCCTGACTCTGCCCTTTATCAGTTACGGCGGCTCTTCCGTCATGTCCATCTTTGCCATGATGGGGCTGGTCTCCGGTGCCCACGCCCGCCCACAGGCAATGAGCTACCAACGCTATATCCAACCCCTGCGATCGTATGGCATGAATAAATAAACGTACCCCCCGGCTCAAAGCCGGGGGGCAGACTGTCGGAAAAACCTGCGGGCTTTTCCGACAATTTTTACAGCAAATCCGACCTGTGATCAGAGCGCAGGTCGGATTTGTTTTCAGGAAGTATTTGCTTTTCAGCCCATCATGCTTTCTGCCTGAGCCAGGTAGTCGGCTTCCCGCTGCTGTTTCTGCTGGGAGAGGTAGTCCTTGGACTTGGTGAGGCCATCGGCAATCAGACCCTGGGTGCGGTCGTAGGAGCGCTGGGCGCTGTTGAACTCGTTTTCGGTCATATTGAACTTTTCCTGCCACTCTTCCCGGATGCTGTTGTCCAGGGGGACGATGTTGTATTCCCGGGAACCGTTGTTGCTGTTCAGATTGACCCAGGTGGGCATCAGGTCTACATCTTCCAGGTAAACCGTACCGTCGGAATACTTGCTGAAGGTGACGCTGAAGAGTACACCGTCTTCCGAATATCCATTGCGGAAGGAATCCATGTGGCTGCGCTGGTTGGAAACGGCATTGCCCATGGAGTAGAGGATCACGGTTTTGTGTTCCGGATCCAGGGTGCTTTCCAGCAGGTCCATGGGCTGCACCACGTGGGGATGACCGCCGATAATGACATCAATACCCATGTCGCACAGCTGCTGCGCCATGGTGGTCTGGTTCTCGTTGGAGGAGAGCTGATATTCAACACCCCAGTGGAGATAGATCATAGTGGCTTCCGCTCCGGCGGCTTTCATTTCCTCCAGGTACTGTCCCACCTCTTCGTAGAAAGCGGGCAGATTTTTATAGGTGAAGTAATTGCACAGATCGGCTTCGGCAATTTCGGAGTTCAGGTTCAGGCGGGGATTTCCCTTGGGGCCGAGCGCATCGGCATAGGTGTAACAGAGCATGCCGATTTTAATATCATTCACCTCGACAATGGTCCACTTTTGTTCGTCGGCGGAGAGATATGTGCCCAGAGTTTCCAGGCCGGCAGCCCGGGTAACTTCCAGGGTGCGCTTGTAGCCCACGAGAGTGGTGTCATAGCTGTGGTTGTTGGCGGTAAGGAGCATATCAAATCCGGCATCCCGGGCGCCGTCTACAATGGCATCGGGGCAGTTAAAATTGGGGTAGCCGGAATAGTTGAATCCATTGTCTGTGCCGCACAGGGTAGTTTCCAGGTTGGCTACGGCATAGTCCGCGGCGGAAATATATTCGTTGGCATAGCGGAAGATGGAGTCGAAGTTATAGCTTCCGTTTACCAGGCAGGTATTGACAACAGGCATGTGCATCAGCAGGTCGCCGGTGGAAAGCACCGTGGCGGTGGATACCACATGCTCCGGCTCCGGCATGGTGGGCGGAGCGGTGGTCTCTGTGGTGGGCGGTTCCGTAGGCGGCTCTGTGGCCACGGTGGTGGGCTGAGGCACAGGTTCCGGCTGGGAGCCTACCTGGACGCACAGCCAGATAACCAGCGCATTGGCGGCCAGAAGGAAGAGAATCAGGGCAATCAGGATGCCGACCAGTACGGACCCACGGTTGCCTCGGTTATGAGAATTGTGTAAGGGCATAAAAACCTCCAGTGGAAATTACGCGGCAGGCTCTGCCACGGCAGGGATGGACTCCCGGGCTTGCTTTTGTTCCAGCAATGCAGATTGAATGCTCTGCAGGCTTTGGCCGACAATCTGCTGGGTACGGTTGTAGGAGCTTCTGGCCTGGAGCAGCTGGCTGTCCGTCAGGCCGAACGAGGCTTGCCAGGAATCCATTTTGTCCAGCTCCAGGGGGAGAATCGGGTACTGGGTCGTGCCGTTGTTGGCGTGCATGTTCACCCAGGTGGGGATCAGCGTTACACTGTCTACATACACACCGCCATCGGGATATTTGGCGAAGGTGACGCTGTAGAGACAGCCGTCTTCCGTCTCTCCTGTGGGCATGGTGTTTGCCAGCTCTTCTTTGCGCTGGTTGGAAACGGCATTGCCCAGAGAGTAGAGCACCAAAGTCTGGTGGTCGGGGTTTTGAGTGCTTTGCAGTAGATCCAGGGGCTGCAAAACATGGGGGTGACCACCGATGATGACATCTACCCCCAGGTCACACAGCTTCTGAGCCATGGAAGTCTGGTCGGAATTGGGGCTTGTCTTATATTCTTCACCCCAATGGATGTAGAGAATGGTGGCTTCTGCTCCGGCATCCCGCATCTGCTCCAGGGAAGTTTGAATTTTGCTGTAGAAGGTGGGAAGATCATTGTAGTGGAAGTAGTTCAGCATGCCGCTTTCCGGACCTTCGTGATAGTTCAGCGTAGGATTGCCGCTTTTTTCAAAGCCTTCGGAATAGGTGTAGCACATCATGCCGATCTGGATGCCGTTTACCGGGACAATGACCCATTTTTGCTCGTCTGCACTGAGATAGGTGCCCAGGGTCTGTACGCCCTTACTCCGCACTACCTCCAGCGTGCGCCGGTAGCCCACAAGTCCGGTATCAGCGCAGTGGTTATTGGCGGTGAGCAGCAGGTCAAATCCGGAAGCCTTGGCGCTGTCCACAATGGCATCGGGACAATTGAACAGGGGATTGCCGGAGTAGGCGTAGCCTTTGTCTGTGCCGCAAAGGGTGGTTTCCAGGTTGGCTACGGCATAGTCCGCCTGCTGTACATAGCTGCGGATATATTGGAAGATGCTGTCAAAGTTGTAGCTGCCATCTTCCTGTTTGCCGGTATTGATCACTTTTTTGTGCATCAGCAGGTCGCCGGTGGAGAGAATGGTGGCGGTGCTTTCCGGGGCAGGCGGCAGCGGCTCTGTCGCCTGGGGAATTGTGGATTCCTCCCGGGAATTGGTTTGCGCCAGGCTGGAGCCAGGCTCCCGGGCAGGTTTTTCCTTGCCGCTGCGCAGGCACAGAGAAATCACAGAAATATCTGCAACAGATAAAATCACAATGGCAGCAATAAGAATATTTACAATGGGATTACGCCGCCGGGGTCTGGGGCGGCGACGGCGGGGAGAATTTTCCATAAAAGCCTCCTTATGTATCCAGCAGATAGCGGACCTCGTTCACCACCTGGCCGCCACGGATATAAATTCTGGGAACTCGCCTGCTGATACCACAGACGAATTCATAGTTAAAACTGTCTGCCGCAGCGGCAATCTGCTCGACGCTGATGGTCTCGCTTCCGCTGTGGCCAACCAGGATAACGGTGTCTTCCAGCCTGGTTTCCGGGATGTCTGTCACATCCACCATCAGCTGATCCATGCAAACCCGGCCAAGGATGGGGGCTTTCTTTCCGTGGATCAGTACATGGAACCTGCCGGAAAGGCTCCGCCGGTAGCCATCGGCATAGCCGATGGGGATGGTAGCAACCATGGTGGGGCGGCTGGTGACATAGGTGCCGCCGTAGCTGATTTCCCGCCCGGCCTCCAGTAGCTTCAGATGGGTGATCCGGCATCGCCAGGAAAGCGCCGGGGTGAGGCAGAGCTTGGCGGGATCCACTTCATCGCTGGGGTACAGACCATAGGTGATGATGCCGGAGCGTACCATTTCACATGGATGGTCAAAGTTCAAAATGCCTGCGGAATTGTCCAGATGACGGATGGGGACTTCCACCCCCCGCTGGCGGAGCATGGCGTCGAATTCATAGAAGAGCTCTGCCTGTTTTCTGGCCCGGGTCAGGTCGGCGCTGTCTGCTGTGGCAAAGTGGGTAAAGAGACCCTCTGCCTTCAGCCCGGGCAGAGCCGCAATGCGGGCGCACTGGTCAGCAGCGGCGCGGGTGGCCTGGAAGCCAATGCGGCTCATGCCGGTGTCCAGGGCAAAGTGAAAGGGTACCTGCGTTGCCCCCAGGGTTTGAGCGGCCTGGGACAGCGCCAAGGCATCCTCATAGTGAAAGATTGAAGGGCGGATCCCCTGGGAAATAGCCGTAGGGAAGGCAGAAACCGGGGTGTAGCCCAGAATCAGGATTGGCGTTGCCAATCCTGCCCGCCGCAGTTCCATCGCCTCCAGCATGGAACTGACACCGAAAAATGCGCATTTTTCCTGCAAAAGCCGCGCAACCTGAATGGCACCGTGCCCATAGGCATCCGCTTTGATAATGGCCATCACCGGCAGCCCGGTCTTCTCTTTCACAGCATCTATATTTTTCTCAATGGCATCCAGGTCAATCACAACCTGGGAATTGTCGTAATTCAAGAATATCAACTCGTTTCGCTATAATCTCTACCATTTTACCACCGAACGAAGAAAAAGTAAACATGCAGGTGGAAGATTTAATAATTTCCAAAGGAAAAGGGGGTGGCAAATACACAGGAAGAGAAAATACAATCTTTGACTGGAGACTTGTCGAATGATAAGAATTGTGGTATATTGTAAATAACAACAAATAACAGGTGATGGATATGCTTTTTTATTCGCATATTGCGCAGGATATAACAGGGGCGGCCAGAAAGCAGACTGTGACGGCGCATTGCCGTGGTACTGCCTGCTATGCACAAAAAGCTTTGCGCCCAGCAGGGCTGGAAAATGCCGGGTATCTGGCCGGACTTGTGCATGACATGGGCAAAATGAAAAAGGAATTTCAGGAATACCTGCTGGAAGGAAAGGGGTTCCGTGGTTCTGTAAATCACAGTTTCGCAGGATGCCGTTTTCTTTTGGATCGATTCCACGGTGTATATGCATCCAGCTGCCAGGATTTAACCGCGGAACTGCTGGCCTATGCCGCAGGGGCACACCATGGACTGTTCGATTGTGTGGACATGGAAGGAAACTCCGGCTTTTTGCATCGGGTAGAAAAAGAAGAAATCGGATACCCGGAGAGCTTGGAGAACTTCCTGAAACAATGCGCCGGGATGGACGAGTTGACACAGCGTTTTGAATCTGCCGACAGGGAGCTGATACCGGTATATGAGCGGATGGGAACATTGGCAGGAGAAGATGACGAGGAATTTGCTTTTTACCAGGGATTACTGGCAAGACTGTTGCTTTCCGCGGTTATTGAGGGAGACCGGAGAGATACCTGCGAATTTATGACCGGAATGCATTACCCGCCGGAACCAGAGAACTATTCTGTATACTGGGAGAAATATCTGTCCTTTTTCGAAGAAAAACTAAGAGAATTCCCCCAGCAAACGCCTATTCAGAAGGCAAGAAGTTCTATTTCACAAAAGTGTCGGGAAGTGGCGCAGGATCCGGGAGGAATTATCCGGCTCAATGTACCAACGGGAGGAGGAAAAACCCTTAGCTCCTTGGGATATGCACTGCGGCATGCACAAAAATGGGGAAAGCGGCGGATTATTTTCACTCTGCCGTTGCTGACGATTTTGGAGCAAAATGTATCGGTTATCCGCCAATACCTGGGAGATGCCGGTATTGTGTTGGAGCACCACAGCAATGTGGCGGAGCCAGAGACATCTGCTGAATTGGATTTGCGGGAGTTGGCGGTAGAAAGCTGGAACAGCCCGGTAATTGTTACCACACTTGTACAGTTTTTGAATACCCTTTTTTCTGGGAAAACGACGGCTGTTCGGCGTTTTCAAAGCCTGTGCGGAAGCATAATCGTAATTGACGAAGTGCAAACGGTTCCATGCAAAATGGTCAGTCTGTTCAATCTGGCAATCAATTTTCTGGCAGATATTTGTGGGGCAACGATTGTTCTGTGTTCTGCGACACAGCCCTGTCTGGAAAAGGTTACGCATCCCATCTCTCCCGTACCAAGAGAAATGGTTTCCATTCAGGCGGAACTCCGGAAGCCTTTTAAACGCACGCAGATCCTGGACGGCGGTGCCAAAACGATGCAGGAAGCGGCGGAATTCATTGCTTCATCCATGGAACAGGTGGATTCCCTTCTGGTTATTTGCAATAAGCGGGAGGAAGCGGTCTTTCTTTCGGAAAAATTAGAGGGAAGCGCGGAAGTATGTGGTCATCTGTCCGCCTCTATGTGCCCGGCACACCGCAGGCAGACTCTGGAAGCGCTGCGCAATGCGTTGGATGCAGGTAAGCGGTGCCTGTGTGTGGCAACGCAGGTAATTGAAGCGGGAGTGGATATATCGTTTCGGAGAGTCATTCGTTTGACTGCCGGGATGGACAACGTTATTCAGGCGGCAGGACGATGCAACCGGAATGGCCAGGAAAAAGAAGCGCAGGTATATGCGTTATCGATTTTGGGAGAAAAATTGACACATTTGGAAGAGATACGCAGGGCAAAGGACGCAACTCTGGCACTCTTTACAGAATACAGCCGGAACCCTGAACAGTTCCAATCTGACCTGGCATCGGAGCAGGCTATTGACTATTATTACAAACGCCTTTATGCAGCCCTTCCCAGAGAAGCGCAGGATTATCCACTGCCTAAAGAACACTCTACCATGTTGCGCTTTCTGGGACAGAATCCAGACTATTTAAGGGAAAACAGCCGAAGCTATGGGAAATACATGCTCAATCAGGCATTCCGGACAGCGGGGGATTGCTTCACGGTTTTTGACAGTGACACCCGGGATGTTGTGGTTCCCTTTGGGGAAGGGAAGGCACTGATTGAAGAATTGGCAGGACAGTTCTGCCTGAATGTGGGTTTCTTGCAACAATGGATAAAGGAAGCAAAGCCGTATACCGTTTCTCTGTATGCTTACCAGTTTCAAAAACTGGGAGGAGTTCTGGCAGAATACTCGGGTATATTGGTGATTCCCCCGGAATATTATGATGAAAAATACGGCTTGCAAATGAATGCGGGAGCGCTTGATTTTTTGGAGGTGTAGAATGAAAAATACCAGGTATCCCAATATTGTTGAGTTTCAGGTAACAGGCGCATATGCCTTGTTTTCAGACCCGATCACACGCGTGGGTGGCGAAAAGTGCAGCTACCAGATTCCTACATACGAGGCACTGAAAGGAATCTTGTCATCTGTATATTGGAAGCCTACCTTCATTTGGGTAATCGATGAAGTGCGGGTTATGGAACCTATTGCCATGGAAGTAAAAGGTATTCGGCCAATAAAATACAGTGGCGGAAATGATTTGGCTTATTATACCTATCTAAGAAATTGCCGCTATCAGGTTCGGGCACATTTTGAGTGGAATGAAAATAGACCGGAGCTGGAAGCAGACCGAAATGAAAATAAGCATCATCAGATTGCGTTGAAGATGATACGCAGAGGAGGGCGCAGAGATGTTTTCCTGGGCACACGGGAATGCCAGGGATATGTGGAGCCGTGCGTATACGGAGAGGGAGATGGGGCATATGACACAATTCCCCGGCTGGAATTTGGTCTGATGTACCACGGCATCACCTATGCGGATGAAGCCTACTCCCAGGAAACCGCAGGCCATATGACCACCCGGTTTTGGAGTCCGGTTATGGAAAATGGAATCATCCACTTTTTGCGACCGGAAGAGTGTCCCTATCAGAAAACCTTGCGGAAGATGGAGATAAAACCGTTTGGTGAAGAACTGGACAATTTTGCAGGATGGGAAAAACTTGAGGAGGTGAGATAAATGGCTTTGTTGCAACGGGCCTTGGAAACCTACGAAAGCCACGTGCAATATACACAGAACAGAGCCGGTATGGCGGCGATGGCACCGATTGGGCATATTGTGACACGGGCAGATTTGGAAATTACACTGGATCCCGATGGAAAATTTCTGATGGCATCTGCGGTGGACAAACAGGAGCCTAAAATCGTGATTCCGGTAACAGAGGCATCCGCAGGCCGAACCAGTGCTCCGTGTCCTCACCCGCTTTGCGAGCAGATTGGCTATCTGCAGCCCAGAAATGAAACGAAATATACGCTGTACACACAGCAGCTTGCCCAGTGGATGGACTCTGAATATACGCATCCAAAATTAGAGCCGATTTTGAACTATGTTCGCAGCGGAACCATTGTATCAGATTTATACCGGTGTGATCTTATAAAGCTGGATGCAAAGGGCGTCCCGGAAAATGATAAGCTGCTTGTGCGCTGGAAAATCCAGGGAAGCGTTCCGGAAGCGTGCTGGCTGGATTCTTCCTTACAGCAGGCGTATACGGGCTATAGTTTGAACAAGATGGTTCGGGAAAACGGACTGTGTATGGTAACCGGTACCTGGACGGGCATTGCCGAACAGCACCCTAAAGGTGTGTTCTCTTTAAATGGAAATGCGAAGCTGATTTCCGCAAATGACTCCAGCGGATTTACTTACCGGGGAAGATTTGCGGAAGAATGGCAAGCCGCCCAGGTTGGATATGAAGCCTCTCAGAAAGCCCACAGCGCATTGCGTTGGCTGCTGCAGGAACAAAAGACTGTTTTCGGTGGAAGAGCAATCCTGTGCTGGAATCCCCAGGGAAAAACCATTACACCCCCTACGTTGCCTTTCCGCCCGGCGAAACCGGTGTGGCAGCCGGATCATTACCAAGATGCACTCGCAAAAGCACTGGAAGGGAAGAAAAGAGATTTTCAGATTACGGATGGCGTAGTGGTTGCCGCTTTTGACGCTGCCACCACAGGTCGTCTGGCTGTCACGTATTATAACGAATTCCGGGCACATGATTTTCTGCAGCGTCTGCACGATTGGGATCAATTGTGCTGCTGGTATAACTATCGTTATGGAATCTACTGCCCTACGTTGAAGCAAATTGTAAACTGCGCCTTTGGAACGGAGAAGACAGAAAACGGCAAAACCAATATCAGTGTGGATGATGGTGTGATGTGCCAGCAAATCCAGCGGTTGCTGGCAAGCCGCATAGAAGGGCAGCCTATTGGCATGGATGTGGTAAACGCTCTGGTGAACAGGTCATCCCAGCCCCAGGCATACTCAAGAGAAGTGTGGGAAAACATTCTATTCGCGGCTTGTGCGGTGGTGAAAAAAAGCCGATATGACAGATTTAAGGAGGAATGGAAAATGGCTCTGGAAAAGGACAAAAAAGACCGCAGCTATCAGTTTGGACGGCTGCTGGCTGTAATGGACAAGGTAGAGAGGGATACCTACGACAGTTCGGAAGAGCGGGAAACCAATGCTATGCGTATGCAGTCTGTGTTCTGTAAGAGGCCGATGCATACGGCGAAAATGTTGGAGGATCAGCTGGAACAGGCGTATTTCCGCCGCCTGAAGCCCTGGAAGAGAGACGCATACAGAAATTTAATAGGACAGATCATGGGAGTGATCAGCCAGTTCCCCCAGGAAACATGGGATTTAGCCCTGGAGGACAGCTATCTGATGGGTTACTATCTGCAAAGATGCGCTTTGTACGAAAAAAATACAAACAATACGGAGGAGAATGAAAATGAGTGCGCTAACTAAGAAAATCGATTTTGTCGCAATTGTTTCTGTAGACAGAGCCAATGCCAACGGAGACCCTCTGAACGGAAACCGTCCACGCACGGATTATGAAGGATATGGGGAAATGAGTGATGTATGCATCAAGCGGAAGATCCGCAACCGGATGCAGGATATGGGACAGCCGATTTTTGTCCAGTCGGAGGATCGGTGTGACGATGGATACGGAAGCCTTTCCGAACGTGCATCCAGTGTGATGAAGGGGGAAAAGAACCGGGATGTCTATGCACAAAAGGCATGCCAAACCTGGCTGGATGTGCGCAGCTTTGGCCAGGTGTTTGCCTTCAAAGACGCAAAGGGTGTATCTGTAGGCGTGCGCGGGCCTGTATCCATTCACCAGGCTGTCAGTGTTTCTCCGGTGGATGTGGAAACGTTGCAGATCACCAAAAGTGTGAATGGTGAAAAAGGCGAAAAGGGAGCCAAACGATCTTCGGATACAATGGGGAAAAAGCATTTTGTTCGCTTCGGTGTTTACGTAGTCAAAGGTGCCATCAACGTGCAATTGGCACAAAAAACCGGATTTTCTTACGAAGATGCCCTGGTTGTAAAGGAAGCACTGCGTACCTTGTTTGAGGGAGACGCATCCTCTGCCCGTCCGGAGGGATCAATGGAAGTTTGGAGGCTGTATTGGTTTGAGCACAACTGCGCAACCGGCCAGTATTCTACGGCGGAGGTTCACCGCAGCGTGAAAGTGACTCAAAAGACGGGCGTACTGGTTCCCAGCAGTATCGATGATTATGATATTGAGGTAAGGCAGCTTCCTGGACTGGTTCCAGAGGTGCTTCATGGAATATAACGAAGACGACTTCCTCCAGCTCTCTGGGTTGCAGCATTTTGCATTTTGCAGGCGGCAATGGGCGCTGATTCACATTGAGCAGCAGTGGGCGGAGAACTACCGCACGGTGGATGGGGAACTGCTCCATGCCGCTGCCCATGATTCCCAGCGGAAGGAAAGCCGGGGAAACTTCTTCGTTGCCCGGGGAATCAGCATCTACAGCTCCCGGCTTGGGGTATCCGGTCAGTGCGATGTGGTGGAGTATACCCGGAATAGCCGGGGTATCCCGGTGACGGGACGGCAGGGGCTGTGGCAGCCCTACCCCGTGGAATACAAGCGGGGTGAACCGAAACAGAACAATGCCGATGTGCTGCAGCTGTGCGGTCAGGCCATGTGCCTGGAGGATATGCTGTGCTGCCAAATTCCGGAGGGCGCAATTTACTATGGTCAAACCCGGCACCGGATGCAGGTATGCTTCACCCAGGAGCTGCGTCGGCAGGTAGAGGACATGCTGGAGGAGATGCATGCCCTTTACCGCCGAGGGTATACCCCAAAATCCAAACCGACAAAATCCTGCAATGCCTGTTCGCTGAAGGAGCTGTGTCTGCCCAGGCTGGCGAAAAGAAAGCCGGTGGCGGATTACTTGAAGCATGCTATGGAGGAATCGGGATGAAACAACTGCTCAATACCCTCTTCGTCACTTCGGAAGATGTGTACCTCTCCCTGGAGGGAGAAAATGTCCTGGCCAACCGGGAAAAAACCGTGGTAGCCCGCTACCCTTTGCACACCTTGCAGGAAATTGTCAGTTTTTCCTATTCCGGAGCCTCTCCGGCTCTGATGGGGGCATGTGCTCAGCGAGGCATCGGCCTGGCCTTCTGCACCCCACGGGGGCGGTTTCTGGCTCGTGTGTCCGGAGAAAACAGCGGGAATGTCCTGCTCCGGCGGGAGCAATATCGCCTGGCGGATGACCCGCAGCGTTGCTGTGCCATGGCGGGCACCATGCTCTTTGGCAAGCTATATAACTCTGCCGGGGTGATCCGGCGCACTCTGCGGGATCATGCCCCCAGAGTGGACAAGCAGAAGCTGGAAGCCGCGGTAGAGCAGATTCGTCAGCTCCAGCCCCTGCTGCTCCAGGCGCAGGAGCCGGAAACGCTGCGTGGCCTGGAAGGTGTGGCGGCCAACGCGTATTTTGGCGTGCTGGACGAGCTGATTCTGAACCGGAAGGAGGTGTTCTTCTTCCACGGCCGCAACCGCCGTCCGCCTCTGGACTGTATGAACGCCATGCTTTCCTTCGCCTATAGCCTGCTGGCGCAGGACTGTGCCAGCGCACTGGAAAGTGTGGGACTGGATGCCTATGTGGGGTTCCTCCACCGGGACAGACCGGGCAGATCCTCCCTGGCACTGGATATGATGGAGGAACTGCGTCCATGTATGGCAGACCGGTTTGTGCTCACCTTGGTGAATAACCGGGTGATGCAGCAGTCGGATTTCCAGACCCAGGACAGCGGTGCCGTGCTGCTGACCGACGACGGAAGGCGAAAATTCCTGAAGGCCTGGCAGGAGCGGAAGCGGGATACCCTGACCCACCCATACCTGGAAGAGAAGCTGAGCTGGGGCATGATCCCCTATGTGCAGGCACTGCTGCTGGCACGCTGTATCCGGGGCGATCTGGATGCCTATCCACCTTTTTTATGGAAGTGATGCTATGCTGGTACTCATTACTTATGATGTGAACACGGAAGATTCCGCCGGAAAACGCCGTCTGCGAAAAATAGCAAAAAAATGCGTGGACTATGGGCAGCGGGTGCAGAACTCCGTATTTGAATGCAGCGTAGACGCGGCAACTTGCCGCAAACTGCAAGCCGCCCTGCTGGCCATCATGGACAAAGAAAAGGACAGCCTGCGCTTTTACTATCTGGGCAATCACTATGAAAACAAAGTAGAACACTTCGGCGCCCGGAACACCTACCTCCCGGAGGATACCTGGATGGTATAGCAGGCGAAGGGGAAGCAAACAGAATTCCCCGCCAGGTTCGCACCGAAAAAAGCCCCTTTTTTCATGCTTTTTTCGGTGAAGTTCCTGGAAAAACAAAGATTTTGGTGAAATACACCAAATTAAACCCAACTTTTTACGAAAATGCCCGCCTCTTTCGAGCATTTTCGCTGTCGCTCCCCCCACGGGGAGCGTGGATTGAAATATAAAAATACCTCCTAAGGGTTGGAGGGGGGCATGTCGCTCCCCCCACGGGGAGCGTGGATTGAAATTGGCGAGATTTACGGTATTACCAACCTGACCGCACGTCGCTCCCCCCACGGGGAGCGTGGATTGAAATGCTGAAGTTTCGGGCGATAAACTGGGCGGTAGACGTCGCTCCCCCCACGGGGAGCGTGGATTGAAATGCTGCATAGGAACGTGCCTGAGCATCCAGCTTGTCGTCGCTCCCCCCACGGGGAGCGTGGATTGAAATATCAGCTTATTGGTAAGCCGGATTCTATCCGTCTCGTCGCTCCCCCCACGGGGAGCGTGGATTGAAATAAACAGGTGGTAGGTCAGGATGCTGTCGCTGCGTTGTCGCTCCCCCCACGGGGAGCGTGGATTGAAATAGCACACACCACATTGCAAGGGCAACAGACAGGCGTCGCTCCCCCCACGGGGAGCGTGGATTGAAATAGGTTTTGTAAGGTTTTCCGCACCGATTGAATGTGCGGGTCGCTCCCCCCACGGGGAGCGTGGATTGAAATCACGCATGCTGCGCAGCAGTAGCCAGGGAGATTTTGTCGCTCCCCCCACGGGGAGCGTGGATTGAAATTCGGTGGCTATTACCACCACTGGCTACAAAAAGCGTCGCTCCCCCCACGGGGAGCGTGGATTGAAATTGTAAACAGCCACGCTTCCGCAGGCCTCCATGCGTCGCTCCCCCCACGGGGAGCGTGGATTGAAATAATCCCAGTTATCCGTGCGTCAAAAGAAACACCAAGTCGCTCCCCCCACGGGGAGCGTGGATTGAAATTGCGGTGCTGGGGTCGAAAGCAGACAGAAGCACGTCGCTCCCCCCACGGGGAGCGTGGATTGAAATTCCATCAGCACGCAGGGGGTCATCATGTAGGCAAGTCGCTCCCCCCACGGGGAGCGTGGATTGAAATCCGGTTACTACCCATACCATAC
>CAZCRO010000013.1:0-33794 GCA_964501115.1 uncultured Oscillospiraceae bacterium | reverse complement strand
CCACCAACGAAGAGCTGATGATCGCTCAGGATACCGCTGAGCTGGTCAAGGCCGCCAAGTAAGTTTTAAGTTTATTGTATGTTCAGCCGCCGCAGGGATGCGGCGGCTGCTTTCTTTGGAGGTTTTATAATGGCAACTGTAGTAGAGCGCTTCCTGCGCTATGTATCCTTTGAAACCACATCCGATGAGTTTTCTGCCAACTGCCCTTCTACACCCGGGCAGAAGGTACTGGGCAGCGCCATCGTGGAAGAGATGCTGGCCATGGGCATCCAGGATGCCCATATGGATGAAAACGGCTATGTGTTTGGCACCGTACCCGGTGACCCCAGCTTGCCCACTATCGGTCTGATTGCCCACATGGACACTGCGCCGGATTGCTCCGGAAAGGACATCCAGGCAAAGGTAATTGCCTATCAGGGAGGCGATATTTGCCTGAATCCCGAAAAGGGCATCTACCTGAAAGAATCCGAATATGAATCCCTGAAGCGCAACACGGGCAAACATCTCATCGTTACCGATGGAACTACCCTGCTGGGTGCGGATGATAAAGCCGGCATCGCGGAAATTCTGACCGCTGCCCAGATTCTTCTGACCCAGGGAGGAAAGCATGCCACCCTGAAAATCGGCTTCACCCCGGATGAAGAGATTGGCCGGGGTGCGGACAGATTTCCCGTGGCAGCATTCGCCGCAGACTACGCCTATACCGCTGACGGCGGCACGGTAGGCGAACTGGAATACGAAAACTTCAACGCAGCCGGTGCGGTTGTGGAATTTACCGGTCTGAACATCCACCCCGGATCCGCCAAGGACAAAATGGTAAATTCCCAGCTGATCGCCATGGAATACCAGAGCCTGCTCCCTGCCGCGCAAAAGCCGGAATACACTCAGGATTACGAAGGCTTTATCCATCTGACGGATATGCAGGGCGAAGTGGAACACAGTGTGCTGCGCTACATTGTCCGGGATCACGACATGGAGAAATTCCGTGAAAAGAAAGCCCTGATGCAGTCTGCCGCAGATTTCCTGAACCGGAAATACGGCGAAGGCACCGTCCAGCTGACCATAAAAGACAGCTACTACAACATGCGGGAGAAAATTGAACCCTGCATGGAAATTGTAGAGCGGGCAAAGAAGGCCATGTGCCAGGCTGGAATGGAGCCCAAAACTGTTCCCGTACGAGGCGGAACCGACGGAGCACGACTGAGCTACGAGGGACTCCCCTGCCCCAACCTGTGTACCGGCGGAGAGAACTACCACGGACGATTTGAATACATCCCCGTGGAAGATATGGAGCAGTGCGTAGATATGCTGGTTCATCTGCTACGCATGGAGTAACGGGATATTCACATTTCTTTCATATTAGGCTCTTGCTTTTTTCGCCCTTCTTGGCTATACTATTAGAAGATACATCGCTCCCGGCAGCCACCGGTGAGCCAAAAATGGAGGAATTACCATGAAAACCCTGAATACCATTGTCAAGGTTCTTGCCGCTCTGGCCGCCATTGCCGGTACCATTTATGTTATTGCCGCCTATGGTGACAAAATTGTTTCCTGGGCAAAGCGCATTGTCGGTTGCTGCCCCTGGGACGAAGGCATGGAAGAAACGGACGCGGAACAGACCGTTCCCCAGGCCGTAGAAGAGGCAGAAGTCCCTGCACAGGCCGCTCCTGTCCAGGAGGAAGCTGTTCCCGCTCAGGAGGAAGAGATTTTCGAGCCGGAAGTTCCCGCTAACACCCCCGTTGCCAGCGAAGAAGACTTTGAAGGCTGATCCAAATTTAAAAATTCCCGCACCGGTCAGGCAGCTGCGCCTGTGACCGGTGCGGGATTCTTTATGCCAAATAGGGTTTCAAATACTGTCCGGTATAGCTTTCCGGAACCTGCGCCACTTCCTCCGGAGTACCGGTGGCCACCAGATTGCCGCCGCCGTCTCCGCCTTCCGGGCCAAGGTCAATCAGATAATCCGCCGTTTTGATTACATCCAGATTGTGCTCAATAACCAGCACAGTGTTTCCGGCATCCACCAGGCGGTTGAGCACCTGAATCAGCCGGTGTACATCCGCACTGTGTAAGCCCGTAGTCGGTTCATCCAGGATATACATGGTTCGCCCGGTAGAGGGGCGGCTCAGCTCCGTAGCCAGCTTCACCCGCTGGGCTTCGCCGCCGGAAAGGGTCGTGCTGGCCTGGCCGAGTTTTACATATCCCAGGCCGACTTCGGTAAGCATCTGCACTTTTTTGCGGATCTTCGGCAGATTCTCAAAAAAATCTACCGCTTCCTCGCAGGTCATATCCAGAACCTGGGCAATGTTTTTCCCCTTATAAAGCACTTCCAGGGTTTCCCGATTGTACCGGGCACCGTGGCATACTTCACAGGGCACGTAGACATCCGCCAGAAAATGCATCTCAATTTTTACCAGGCCGTCTCCGGAGCAGGCCTCGCACCGGCCACCTTTGACGTTGAAGCTGAACCGGCCGGGGCCATAGCCCCGCATTCTGGCATCCGCCGTAGAGGCAAACAAATCCCGAATACCGTTAAACAGGCCGGTATAAGTCGCCGGGTTTGACCGGGGAGTTCTGCCAATGGGGCTCTGGTCAATATCGATCACCTTGTCCAGGTTTTCCAGCCCTTCCACACACCGACAGGCGCCGGGACGGCAACGGGCATGGTTCAGTCTGGACAGCAACGTTTTATTCAGCACCTCGTTGACAAGGCTGGATTTTCCGGAGCCGGACACGCCGGTAACACAGGTGAAGGTACCCAAAGGAATTTGAACATCAATGTCTTTCAAATTATTTTCCGTTGCGCCCCTCACCGTCAGGAAGCTTCCATTCCCTTCCCGGCGCTCCGTGGGCACAGGAATTTTCTTTGCTCCGGAAAGATATTGACCCGTCAGGGATTCCGGACAATTCAGGACATCCTGCAAACTGCCGGCCACGACGATCTGACCACCGTGGTTGCCGGCACCCGGCCCGACATCCACAATATAATCCGCAGCACGCATGGTATCTTCATCGTGCTCTACTACGATAAGCGTATTGCCAATATCCCGCAAATGCTTCAGCGTAGCCAGAAGCTTGTCGTTATCCCGCTGGTGCAGACCAATCGAAGGCTCGTCCAGGATATACAGCACCCCCATCAGAGAGGAACCAATCTGAGTAGCCAGGCGGATTCTCTGGCTTTCACCACCGGAAAGGGTACCCGCTCCCCGGGAAAGCGTTAAATAGCTCAAGCCCACATCCGTTAAAAATTTCAGCCGGGAGGTGATTTCCCGGATAATCTGCTGGGCAATCACAGCCATGTTCCCATCCAGATGCAGATTTTCCATGAACTCCAGCTCCTGACGGATGCTCATTCGGCAAAACTGCATAATATTCAATCCGCCCACGGTTACTGCCAACGCAAGCTCCGAAAGCCGATCTCCATGGCACCGGGGGCATGGAGCAGTGGCCATACACTCTTCCAGTTCTTTTCGGGCAGCATCGGACTGGGTCTCCCGGTAGCGGCGGGAGATATTATTCAAAATTCCCTCAAAAGGCTGCTCCAACACACCCATACCGTTGCCCCGGTTATAGGTCATACGCAGCTTCTCTCCACCGGTTCCGTACAGGATCACTTTCATGGCATCCTTGGATAGGGTTTTTACCGGGTCTGTCAGGGAAAAATGGTATTTTTGAGAGAGTGCTTCAAAATACATACGGAAGATGGAATCCGTGCGGGCACTCTGCCAGCCGGATGCCTGTATGGCCCCCTCGAAAATGGATTTCTCCCGATCCGGAATGACCAGATCCTCGTCTGCCACCAGCTGAAAACCCAATCCGGTACAATCCGGGCAAGCGCCATTGGGATTGTTGAAGGAGAACATTCTGGGTTCCAACTCCGTCAGGCTGATGCCGCAATCTTCGCAGGCATAGTTCTGGGAAAAGCTGATCTCCTGGTTTTCTTTGGGCAGCTGGATGATCACCAGGCCGCCGGAATGGGCGCAGGCAGTCTCGATGGAATCAGTCAGGCGGCGACGCAGGCCATCCTTCAGCACCAACCGGTCTACCACCAGCTCTATGGTATGCTTTTTATTCTTTTCCAGCTTGATTTCTTCCGTCAGATCGTACAGAATGCCATCCACCCGTACCCGGGCAAATCCCTGCTTCCGGGCATCCTCCAATACCTTTACATGCTCACCCTTTTTCCCCCGGATCACCGGAGACAGAACCACAAATCGGCTGCCTTCTCCCAAAGCTTCCACCCGGTCCACGATCTGATCGATGGTCTGGCGGGAGATTTCCTTGCCGCACTTGGGACAATGGGGCGTACCTACACGGGCCCACAAAAGGCGCAGGTAGTCATAAATTTCCGTAACGGTGCCTACGGTAGACCGGGGACTTTTGGAGGTGGTTTTCTGATCGATGGAGATTGCGGGAGAGAGGCCATCAATGCTGTCTACATCCGGCTTATCCATCTGCCCCAGAAATTGCCGGGCATAGGAGCTCAGGCTCTCCACATACCGCCGCTGTCCCTCTGCGTAAATGGTATCGAATGCCAGGCTGGATTTTCCGGAGCCGCTCAATCCGGTAAACACCACCATCTTATCTCTGGGGATCGTCAGATCCACATTTTTCAAATTGTTTTCTCTTGCGCCCCGCACAATTATTTTGTCATTCATAGGCTTCCCTCCGGTTTGTGGGTTTTCTTCTTATCTGTGTATTATACCACAAAGCATTGATTGTTACAAGAGAAAATCGAACGAAAATTCGTTTTTCAGCCCTGGAAAAGATCCGCTTTTTGCCAAACATTTTGCGGGTTTCCATGCAAAATCTTCCCCGGGTATTGACTTTCTACAGTGCATCTTATATAATCAACCGAGTGAAAAAATAAGAAAAGAGAAGGTTTTTATGGAAGAACTCTTAAATATGTATATGGAAATGGGTGTATCCTCCGGAGTGTATGCCTACGGAGAGCAGACCCTGAAAAAGCTGAAAGATCGCTTTGCCGCCATTGATGCTGTAGCGGAATACAATCAGGCCAAGGTGGTCAACGCTATGCGTAAGCACCGTGTCAGCGCCGCCTGCTTTGCCGGAACCACCGGCTACGGCTACGATGACCTGGGGCGGGATACTCTGGAAAAAGTATACGCCGATGTATTCCATACCCAAGCCGCTCTGGTTCGTCCCCAGATTGTATGCGGTACCCACGCCCTGACTGTTGCCCTGAGTGCCAACCTGTTGCCCGGAGATGAGCTGCTCTCCCCGGTGGGCATGCCCTATGATACCCTTCAGGAGGTAATTGGCATCCGTCCCAGCCCCTGCTCTCTGGCAGAATACGGCGTAAGCTACCGCCAGGTGGATCTTCTGGCCGACGGCACCTTTGACTACGAGGGCATCCGTGCCGCCATCCACGTGAAAACCAAGCTGATTACCATCCAGCGCTCCAAGGGCTACGCTACCCGCCCCACCTTCTCTGTGAAACAAATCGGTGAGCTGATTGCATTCTGTAAGAGCATCAAGCCGGATGTCATTATCATGGTGGATAACTGCTATGGTGAATTCGTAGAAACTATAGAACCTTCCGATGTGGGTGCGGATATGATTGTCGGTTCCCTGATCAAGAACCCCGGCGGTGGCCTGGCTCCTATCGGCGGCTACATCTGCGGAACCCAGGCATGTGTAGACCGCTGCGCCTATCGGCTCTCTGCCCCCGGCTTGGGTCAGGAAGTAGGCGCAAATCTGGGCCTGATGACCAGCCTGTACCAGGGATTCTTCCTGGCTCCCACGGTTGTGGCTGGTGCGGAAAAGGGCGCAATTTTTGCCGCCAATCTCTATGAGCCTTTGGGATTCCGTTGCGTACCCAATGCAACGGAAAGCCGCCACGATATTATCCAGGCCGTGGAACTGGGCAGCGAGGAAGGCATGATTGCCTTCTGCAAGGGCATCCAGGAAGCCGCTCCTGTGGATGCATTCGCCACTCCCCTGCCCTGGGACATGCCTGGCTACAACGACAAGGTGATTATGGCTGCCGGTGCCTTTATCCAGGGAAGCTCCATTGAACTTTCTGCCGACGGCCCCATCCGTCCTCCCTACGCCGTTTACTTCCAGGGCGGACTGACCTGGCACCACGCCAAGCTGGGCATCCTGATGAGCCTGCAGGAACTGGTGAATGCCAATCTTGTCAAACTGTAACACAACAAAGTCATCATTATCCAAAAACAGCGATACCCGGCCTAATCCGGGCATCGCTGTTTTTTATTATTTTTGCACTTTCAGAGACAGCTTCCCATCACACACGCAAACCGCAATTCCTGTAATGGGACTTTCAAAGCTATCGATGATTGCTTCGCTGATGGGATCTTCCAGCTCTTTCTGAATGGTACGGCGCAGATTTCTGGCACCGTATGTCACAGAAAAAGCCGCGTCTACCAGATAATCCCGCACATCCTGGGTCCAGGTAAAGGTCAGCTCCCGATTTTGCAGGCTCTGCTGAAGCTCTTTGAGCATAATATCCGCAATGCTTGCAAGGTCTTCCTTGCTCAGGTGATGGAAGGTAATGATTTCATCCACACGGTTCAGGAACTCCGGACGGAGAAAACTCTGCAACGCCTTCATGGTCTTTTCTTTGACCTGATCCTGCTGGGTTCGGCCAAAGCCCATACCGCCTACGCCCCCTTCGGAACCGGCGTTGGAGGTCATGACAATAACGGTGTTTTCAAAATTCACGGTACGTCCCTGGGCATCGGTAATCCGGCCATCGTCCAGCACTTGCAGAAGGATATTCAGAACATCCGGATGGGCTTTCTCAATTTCGTCGAAAAGGACGACACTGTAAGGCTTACGGCGGATGGTCTCCGTCAGCTGACCTGCCTCATCGTAACCCACATAGCCGGGAGGAGAACCGATGAGCTTGGATACGGTATGCTTCTCCATATATTCGGACATATCCAGCCGAACCAGGGCATCCACACTGTCAAACATATCGCTGGCCAGGCACTTGACCAACTCGGTCTTACCTACGCCGGTGGGGCCGACAAAGATGAAGGATACCGGCCGCCTCTTGGGAGAAATACCCACACGGTTCCGGCGGATGGCACGGGACACCGCCTCTACGGCGTGATCCTGGCCAACAATATGACCCTTCAGCCGGTCACTCATGCCACGAAGCTGCTGGTATTCCTGCGCCTTGATCTTGGACGCGGGAATCTTTGTCCAGAGTTCAATGATTCTGGCCAGATTATCCATCGTCACAGCAGGGGCAGGCAACTTTTCCAGCTCCTCAATCTCACCGGAAATCCGGCAAAGCTTGCTGCGAATGGTGGCAAGGCGCTCGTAATCCGTATTTTCCGTATCTTCATTGAGCATGCGCAGTTCCAGCTCGTAGTCATCCCGCTCTTTTTTCAGCTCTGCCATGCGGGACAGCTCTTTGCTGCGCAGATTCACATCAGAACAGGCCTCGTCCAGCAAGTCAATGGCCTTATCCGGCAGAAACCGGTCTGTAATGTACCGCTCGGAAAGTACGACACACTGCCGGGCAATCTCCGGAGAAATATCCACACCATGGAACTGGGAATAGCTCTTCGCCACCCCCTGCAAAATCTGGCTGGCCTCTTCAATGGTAGGCTCCGCAACCGTAACCGGCTGGAACCGCCGCTCCAAAGCAGCGTCCTTTTCAATATACTTCCGGTACTCATTAAATGTGGTTGCACCAATGACCTGAATTTCCCCACGGGACAGCGGGGGTTTCAGAATGTTTGCCGCGTTCATGCTGCCCTCGGCATCTCCGGCTCCCACCAGATTGTGCACTTCATCGATGACCAGGATGATATTACCGCAGGCCTTAATCTCTGTAATCAGGCTCTTCATGCGGCTTTCAAACTGACCACGGAACTGGGTTCCGGCCACGAGAGAGGTAAGATCCAGCAGGAAAACTTCTTTGTCCCGGAGCTTATAGGGCACTTCACCCGCGACAATACGCTGAGCCAACCCCTCGGCAATGGCTGTTTTGCCAACACCCGGCTCGCCGATCAGACAGGGATTGTTCTTCTGGCGGCGGTTCAGGATCTGGATCACCCGTTCGGTCTCGACATCCCGGCCGATCACCTTATCCAGCTTTCCCTCCCGGGCGCGGGCGGTCAAATCCATACAATAGCTGTCCAGGAACTTATGCTTGCTCTTTTTTCCCTTCGTGCTGTCCTTTTCCTCCTGCTTGGGCTCCTTTTTCTCCGGTTTTTTCCCGGGATTGGCCAAGCCTCCCAGGCTGCCCATCAGCTGATTCATCAGAGGGAACGTAGCCGTCTGGCTATCGATTTCGTCGTCCTCTTCATCCCCCTGATCCCGCTGGCCGAACATGGAACTCATTTCATCGGAGATCATATCCAGATCTTCATCAGAAATGCCCATCTGCTTTACGGCCTGGTCTATCTGGGGAATTCCCAAAGATCTTGCACATTTGATGCAATAGCCTTCATTCAGGGTTACACCGTTTTCTATTTTGCTGATAAAAATCACCGCAACATTTTTCTTACATTTGGTACACATTTTTGGCTGCATCGCCAATCACTCCTTTGCCCGCGCGCTATGGGCGCACAAAGCGATTATTTTCCTTCAGTATAGCACAGACCGCAGAAAAAAGGGAAAACAAATTATTAACACAGGCGAAAACAGGTGCTAAACACCTTTTGAAAATTCGGAGATAGTCTAAGACCAGGCCGCTGAAAGCAGCCTGGTCCTGAAAACGTTCTTCAAAATCAGTCTTCCCGGGTTCCGTCTCCATTCACTTCGCAAAAACGCGCGAAGAAGGAGGGTGCTTCTCCTGCCCCATCCAGGTGACTCAAATCACCAAAGCGGGACATACGGAACACAGCTGTCCCCGGACGTCGCTCTTCCGTGGTAAGCATGGTCACAGAGCTGGTCTGTGCTACGGTTTGGTGCCACAGCACCACGGGAGATATGTTCAGCAGTCTGGAAAGCAATACACATTCCACGCCAAAGTGGCAGAAAAGATAAATACTGTCCGTATTGGCATGCATAACCTGGTAGCTCATCCCCCGGCGCGCATAGCCATGCCCAGCCAGGAGGGTATCCAATCCCTGAACCACCGCACGGTAAGGTTCCAGAATCCCACTGTCCCGGTAAGCCGGTGCCTGAAACCAGGCATTCGGGGAATAGTAGGCAGGATCCTCTACCCAGCTTTCCGGCAGGAAATCCCAGCCCAAACCATTGGGCTTATAGGAAGGAGGCACAGCATAGCCCACATTGAACTCCCGCAGCCAGGGCAGCACCTGCGGCTCTACACCCAGCGCCCGGGTGGTCAGTGATGCTGTGTCCCGGGCACGTCCCAGTGGGGAAACATAGTATGCCCCCTTCGGCAGCTTTACCAGCCGGGCACACAAAAGTTCCGCTTCCCGCCACCCCTTGGCAGTAAGGGAATCCACATCATAATCCGGTTCCGCATGCCGGATGATATAAACATTCATGGTTAAATTGTCTCAACCTTAATGGTATTGGTATTGCCGGACTTGCCGTTGATGGGGCCACCGGTGAGCACGACACAGTCGCCCTTCTCCAGTCCCAGGTACTTCTTTGCATTGTACATACCATGGTAGAACATTACATCCATAGATGTGTATTCATCCACCAGGACAGGTGTAACTGCCCAGCTCAGGTTCAGCTTGCGCCACACTTTCTTGTTGGTGGTCATGCCCAGAATGTCCACGGGGCAGCGGAAGCGGCTGACCATCATGGCTGTCTTTCCGGATACGGAGCAAACCACAATGCCCTTGGCCTCCACATCGATAGCCATTGCGCAGGTGGCATGGGAGATGGCATCCATCTTGTTCTCAATGATAAAATCGGACTTATAGAACCGGTCTGTATAGCTGGTATGCTTCTCGGTGAATTCGGCAATCTGTGCCATGGTAGCCACAGCCTCCACCGGGTATTTGCCGGCAGCAGACTCTCCGGAAAGCATGATGGCAGATGTTCCATCATAAACAGCATTGGCCACATCGGAGATTTCTGCCCGGGTGGGACGGGGGTTCTGGATCATGGATTCCAGCATTTCCGTAGCGGTGATTACCCGCTTGCCCAGCATACGGCACTTGTGAATCAAACGCTTCTGGATGGCGGGCAGCTCCACAAAAGGAATTTCCACGCCCAGATCGCCTCTGGCAACCATGATGCCTTCACATGCCTCGCAAATCTCTTCGGCGTGATCCACACCGGACTGATTCTCGATTTTGGCAATAATATCGATGTTTTTGCCACCGTTTTCTTCCAGGAACTTCTTCATATCCAGCACATTCTGCTTAGTAGATACGAAGGAGGCCGCAATAAAGTCTACATCGTTCTGAATACCGAAAAGCAAATCCTGCTTGTCCGCTTCGGACAGGAAGGGGCCGGTCATGACCTTATTGGGGAAGGACATGCTCTTCCGGTTGCTCATCTCGCCGCCAACCAGGCAGCGGCAGTGGGCATTGTTCCCTTCCAGCTCTTCCACCTGGAAAACCACCAGACCATTGCAGACCAGAATCCGGTCACCCACATTCAGGTCCTTCACAAGACCCTTATAATTCACGCTGACGATGGTTTCGTCACCCTCTATATCATCCACGGTGAAGGTAAAGGGATCTCCTGCCTTCACTTCTACTTTTCCGTTTTTGAAAGTGCGGATCCGGTACTCCGGCCCCTTTGTATCCAGAAGGATGGCAATGGGCATATTCAGCTCTTCCCGAACTTTCTTAATCAGGTCAATCTTGGCCTGCTGCTCTGCATGGTCTCCATGGGAAAAATTCAACCGGGCAACGTTCATGCCTGCCAGGCACATTTTTTTCAACGTCTCCTCATTCTGGGAGGCCGGTCCGATGGTGCAGATGATTTTTGTTTTCCGCATAAAGCATCCTCTCGCTTTCTCAAGTGTAGCATTTCTGTTTACGCAGGTATTATAGCATATCCAAAGAACGGTTGCAATATTGGAAGGTATGGAAAAAATCCCGGGAAACCTGGCGAAATTTTGGCATGTAAAAAAATCTCCCTCACGTTTTTATGAAAATGCCCCCGCAGACTGACTCTGCAGGGGCATTCACACACAGATATTCGCTTATTTGGCAATCTTTACCGTTACCCTAATGCTGGTAGCAGTTTGGGCACCTGCAGGCGTGACGTCCAGCGTCAGGCTGTAGCTCTTCCCTGCTGCCAGGCTGGCCGGGTTTTCCAGCGCCAGGGTCAGCACACCGGTGCTTCCGGAGACAGCTTGCACCACTTCTCCCCCGCCAAGAGCTGCCAGCAGCTCTTTTGCGGTTTTGTTGCGGTTCAATTCGATCTTACCGATCTGTGTACCTGCCGGAGAAGTCAGGCTCAGCGTTAGCTTCAGAGGACTCTTCTGGGACTGGAACCAGGTAACGGCAGGGGCAGAAAGCTTCACGCTGCTCTGGGTGATCTTCGCCGTAAGCACAGAGGAAGGAACCTGCTCGCCGCAAATTGAATAGATCAGACGGAAGCGGATAGAGGAATTGGGTGCATAGACTTTACCCGGTACCAATGTCAGGCGAACACCCTGCTTCCCATTGGCCAGAGCCACACATTCCACGGCAAACGGTGCTTCTCCATCCGGGTAGATTCTTCCATTGTCATCCGCAAGACTTACACCGGAAACCGTGCCCAGGGCATTGCTGATTTTACTGATGGTGTAAGTAATAGCACTGTCCGGAAGCAGCAAATCCAGTTTGCCGGAGGCGGACTGGGACACAGAGGGTGCCTTATCATAAGATTGCAGAGTCAGCTTCACCGCCGCCAGCTTCTGATCTCCCACCACTGGGCAGAGCGTGTAGACCCGCTTGACATTGGCCTTGTCCGTATTCAGCTTCACGGTAATCCGGCCATCCGCATAGTCCAAATCAAACTCCTGCCAATCCGTCAGAACTTCCACGGAATCGATTCTGCCATCATAACCCAGGACGGTCTTTGCCGTCAGCGCAACCGTTCCGGTCTCCTCCCCCGCCAGGCGGGTATTGAGCTTCACCGTTCCGGAAGAGAGTTTGGCTGTAGGTCTGATTTCCGCCACATTCACCTTGACGGTGACCTTTTTATCCTGCCGCTGGCCATCCACCTCATAGTACTCCGCCGTGAAGGTATATGTGCCATTCTTGGCAGGAGCTTCCGGATTCAGACGGGCAGCTATGGTTTGGGTATCAGGGTCAAAGGCCACATGGATGCCATCTGTTGCGCTGCAGGTGAACGCACCCATATCGGTCACGCTGCGGTTGGTCTGACTCAAATTAACATCCGTAATTGCCGCATAATCCGGCGCAAAGCTGTTCAGTTTCAGCGTGGATGCTGCAAGTTTCAAAGTAGGAAGTTTGTTTTCGATCTTCACCCTGTGGGACAGCTTGACAGACTGATTCCAGCCATTCATGCGAACAGAAATATTCAGTGTCCCGGCTGTGCAATCTTCCAGAACCAGGCAGCCATCTTCCAGAACGGGTACCAACTCCTGCTTGCCAAGCATACAAGTGATTTCCGCATCGGTCAAATCCAGGCTTTCTCCCGAAGCTTTTTCTGCAAGCATCAGCTTCACACGCCGTGCCTCTCCACCCAGGACGCTGGAGGCGGGATTGGATACTAAGGCAGGCTTACTGGTAACCGTAGCAAGTGTTACAGTCTTTTCTATGGGGTGGTAACCCTCCACTTCTACCAGAAGGGTAATCCTCGTATTGGGCTTTGTACTGGGTGCGTTCAGGAATGCCTGCGAGAAACCAATCGTCAGATTGCTGGCTTCCCCATTCTCCTCCTGGACAAAGCTGGGATTCTTTTCTTCCACAAATGTCACGTTGGTCACCCGGGCATTCTTTGCCGTTACCGTAAAGGCTGCCGTACTGCCGCTGTAGAACAGATCCAGCTTGGCCGTCTGCTTGATGATAAGGGCAGGTGTGCTGCTTCTGATGGAAACTTTCAGGTTCTTTTCATAGGTTTCCCGTTTCCCTGTTTCTTCATTTTCAATTTCCAGGGACAGCGTTGCGTTTATGGTTCCCTTCAAATCCGTCTTCTTTGCACAGAGGACATACTCATCTCCGCTCTTTTTCACTTCCAGCTTGTCACTCGGCGCAATAGACCAGGCTGTGATCTTATTGCCATAAGTCTCTACCAGCTCCAGCTGAGTGCCCAAAGCAGACATGGGATTCAGACTGACAGAGGTATTGGCCAGTCTGGGACTGTAATCCTTGAGTGTCACCGTCAGGGTTGCAGATGCCTTTGTTTCGTCGTTGGAAGTAACGGTGATGGTGCATATGCCGCTGGCTCCCTTTTGCAACATCGCCGTGGCGGTTCCATCGTTATTCACCGCAAGCTTGACCAGCTTGGAATCGGAGGACTTCCAGGTGAAATCACGCTTGCTCCATTGGGTGTCTGCCGGGAGATAGCTGCCCACTGCCAGGGGCGTAAGAGTCAGCGTTGCGGCAGCATCGGTATACATGGCGTGGGCAAAATTGTCCGTTCCAATATTGCCGTTCTCATCCTCGTATTGCACCTTCAGACTTTCCACCTGGGACGCAATGCCCTTTACATTGAGTGTGACCTTCCGCTTCAGGGGGTCGTTTTCCAGAACCGCAGTGATTCTTGCCGTTCCGGGTTTCACGCCAACCACACTCCACTGGGGATGGGTTACCCGAACTACTGTCTCATTGGAGGACGTGACGCTAAACCAGGTGGGATCCACCTGCTCATTCCCCAGGAAGAACAGGAGCCCGGCAAACTCTTCCGGTTGCAGACCGGTGACAGGCTGCGCAAGGCGTGCCGTCAGCTTGCCGCCAGTAACCGTCAACTGGACGGAATCGCTCTTTCCACTGCCATCAATGGCGGTGGCTGTCAGCGTCACCTTGCCCAGAGTCTTCCCGGCAAAGGGAACGGTATAGGTACCATCCTCATTGCAGACAATGTCTGCCGGATCCACAATTTTCTTGTTGCTGGATGTCCAGGTGACATAGGGCAAAGCGTTTTTGTCCATTGTCAGTTCCAGCTGTGCCATGCGGCTGATGTCCAGAGTCGTCTTCTGGGCGTGCAGTTCCAGAGTTTCTGCCATGGGATAGATCTGTCCGCCGTTATTGACAGGGGCACTGCCCTGATACGTACCATGCTGTTCCAGAACGGCACCCTTTTCCAGGATAAACACGCCCTGATTGTCCAGGGTGCCCCCGGATACAACCAGACGGCCTGCCATGGTCAGCTTCCCCCGGATGGTAAGATTGCCACCAATCGTCAGTGCAATATCCGCAAGGCTTACATCCCCTTCCAGAATCACAGTCTGATTCAGATAGTACATATCCTCATCCTGCACATACTTCAATAGCGCCATCAGCTCTTCCAGAGTATTTACGGAAGTTACCTTTTCCGTGCCGGCGGTGACCGCTCCATCGGGATCTTTCAGAGTGTGGCAATAGCTTCCATCCGCCTGTTCAGCCGCCGTGAATTGCAGTGCCTTTTTGCTGTCACGGAATGTCCAGCCATCGGGAAGGGTGATATTGCACTCCTGCTCAGAGGCATTTACGCTGGATACCGGAATCTCCGCTTCGACGGAAAGAGTAGGATAGATATACGCACCGTCTCCATCGGCAAAACTGGAAATGACTACCGGGCTGTGGGCTGCGTACAGTCCCACACCATCCTCCGCCTTGTTCACCAGATTCACATTTGCACCGGCACACAAACGCAGACCGGACAGATTCTCTCCCGTACCATCCAGATTTCCGGTATGCTTTTCCACCCAAATGGCCGCACATTCCCCACGGGTGGGATCCTTCTGGTTCAGAGTGACATTCACCTTGGCGATGCCTGTAATCTCCACCATGCTGTTGACCAGAATACCAATGTGGTTGGTGGTGATATTCAGTACGCCATCTGCCTGATCTCCGCCACCGACCTGAACACGGGAATGTTCGCTCTCTCCACCAAAGTCCGCACTGTAGCCTGCCACCAGAGCATTCCAACCGGACACATTCAAAACACCGCTGTTGAGCAGCAACGCACCGGTATTCAGCAGTGCCGCACCGGAAGCGGACACGGTATCCTCCAAGGTGACTGTACCACCCATCTGATGATAGGTTCCTTCGTTTACCATAGCGATACCGTTGGTACGCACCGTAATGGTACCATCCGTAATCGGGAGATAAGTATGGTTTTCCACACCGGGCAGATTCTGCCAGGTATTCTTCACTTCCAGAGTACCACCGGAAATGCCGAAGTTATTATCATTGATCCACGTAGCATTTTCCAGGCAGAGCTTGCCACCCAGCAGTTCGCCGGACACTGTCTTCAGCGTACTCGGCAACTGCTCTTGCTCCTGCACACCATGCAGATGGATCTCACCACTGTAGATTTTAAAGGGATTTCCGGTACGGAACTCCACCTGCACATTGCGTCCATGGGCTACAGGCGCAGCATCGCCATTCTCTTCGCCCCATGTGACTGTGTTATGGAGATAGAGCCGGCTGTTTTCCAGGTCCACGGTGCCACCTGTAAATTCCAGCACACCCTTTTCGTCCTGCTCATAGGTCCTGGATTCCAGAACGCTGTTGCGCACGGTCAACATACCGCCAGTCTGGCAATACCGGCCGGAAAGCTGGACAGTGTTCACGCCGTCCACAGTAAACGCACCGCTGCGCATTTCCATACGGTGGGTATTCTGAATGCCGAGAAGCTCCGGCCAATGGTTGACCAGGCCGATCTCACCGCCATCGAGTACAAAGAACAGCTCCTCATACCCTTCCGGCTCATAGGCTTCTGTAATCAGGGTACCGTTTTGAATGTTCAGTTTGCCGCCGTACATGGTTCCGGAAAACAGGCTGGCCTGAGCAGGCAGCATTTCCCCATCCCGTTCCAGTCCGCAAAGGTTAATTACGCCGCCATAGATATTGCTGTAACCCTGAGGATTCTGCAGTATCAGTTCCTTAGCGGTAAGCACAGGGCCGGATCCATTGGCATTGCCAACCGTTACAACACCATCCAGAATGATCGTGCCGGTGGTTGCCTGAATGCTGCCGCCCAGAAGCTGCGCATGCGCAGTCATCCATACGGCCAAAATTCTGGAATCGGATACAGCTGCGTCCTCTGCGGTAACAGCACCATCTGTCATGGTGAAGGATGCCGTATTTTCCAGAGCATTGCCTTCCCCATCGAAGCCGGGAACCACATAGATACCCTTGAAGTTGTCGCATGCACCGGGCAGCATACGGATATTGCCTCCGGAAATATTCAGGTTTGCTCCGTTCAGGCTGATCGCATTGAAGTGAACCTCGGTGTATGGCTCTGCTGCCACACCTGCCTTCAGCGTCATATCACCGCCGGAGATGCTGACTTTACCGCCGTCACAGGCATGGATGGTTTCAAACTGGAGGTACGTTTCGTCTCCTCTCGGCATGACCGTACCCAAAGCTTCCAGGGTCACGCTGCCGCCGGTTTGGGTGAAGGTGCGGCCTTCGTAAATCAACAGCCCATCCGCATGCAGCGCACCGTTTTCCTCTACGCAGATATTCAGATTTTCCAGACCCCGGAAGCCGCCCTCCGAGCTGTCCATGTCATTGCCGGCAAACACACCCTGCGGCACCTGAATAGTCAGACTGCCATTGCCTGTGACAGTCAGCTTGGCACCGGTTTCTCCGTCGTTGCCACAAATACCATGGATCCAGCTGTCGGCATATCCACCGGAAACCGCATTGCGCACAATAACCTGGGCGCTGTCGCCAACTGTCAGGCTGGTTCTGTCTTCCATAGCTACCAGGATCAAAATGGGATTTTCATCTTCTGCATCCCACTGCCCGCAGATGGTGAGACTGCCGCTGCCGGAGAATGTTGTATTGACTCCCTCGTGGATATGCAGGCCGCTTTCGTCCTCTGCTTCAATAATGTTTTCCCCTGCCAATACGATGGACAAATCGGCATTGGGGAGACGATAACTCATCTGGAATTCGCCATTTTCATCTGTGTAACCGGCATCATAGAATAGATCCAGCATGCTCAGAGTGGCATTTTCCAGAGTGAGGGTATTGGTTGTCAAATCGTAATGAACGCCCTCCGGCAGTTGCGTTTTTTCCCGCACCCAGAGCTCATTTCCCTCTTCGTCATATTCTCCGGTGCCGTAATCCCGCCAAATCTGGGGAGTTTCCTCATAGAAGAGATAATCACTGCCGTTGATGCCGATTCTGGCCTTTTCGCTGTACATATTCTCCGGGCTTACCCAGATGTCCGCACCCCAGGCAAAGTCCTCTCCTTCGAACTGTGCCTCTACGATCAGATTGAAATTCCGCCAGTCATATTGCACGTATTGCGCAAATTCCTCATGTACTGTGATCTTATAGACACCATTGCCCTGAGGCTCCATGGTATAAGGCTTTTCATCTTCAAAAATCTGGCCGTAATCATAATAGCATTCGAAACGGTCGTTCAGCGTCACAAGCGTCTGCTCTTCGGAATTGCGCAGAATCAGATAGAACACATTGTCCTGCTCCGGGCTGGTGCGGAACTCCGGCATAACATCCCCACGGTTTATCAGTGTTTCCACGCTGGCCACAGGAGAAGAATAGAAATCTACACGCCGCTGCCCAATATGGAAGGGGGTTCTCACAAGCTCCTTTCCATCCTTCTGCACATAGATGCTGGTATCTTCGCCATCAAGGGTACCCACTGCATCCAGGACAGTAAAATACGCCGCATTTTCTTCTCCCTCCCGGATGGGCATATCCCCGGTAAAGCTGCTGATACGCAGGCAGGCACTATCTGTTTGGGGAATTACCGGCTCTACGATCCACTTTCCCTGGGCTTCCTTCCAGGTATTGAGGTAGAAAATACCGCAATTGCGGGATGCGCTTAGCATACCAAACTCCGTATACGGGCCATCCTCCATGTTCACATACCAGAAGCCCTCGTCATCCTGCTGCAAATACCGGTAAGAAAGGAAGGTTGCTCCATCCTCATGAGCCAGCTCTCCACGCAGTTCGCCATCTTCGCCGGAATCATAGTCTGCTCCACTTCCCAGGATGAATTTCCCGTCGGCAACATCCAAAAGGCCATTATTCCATACATGGCCGAAGAGTTTTACCGTACTTCCCTGTGTAAGTGTCAGGCTGGAAGCGTCCAGGTTCATTCCCTTGCCAAGAGGGAATGTCAGGCTACCACCGCCGGTAACGGTTATATCCACACCACCCCAAATGGACAGAGAAACGGATTCATCAAAAGAAGCGTACTTCACGATCCGGTTTTCCCCCAGCAATTCCAGCGTCAGCGCAGGATCCGGAAGCCGGGTAGTGCTCTGCTGCCCCTGGTCATCCTCCCAGCTGGTGAAATACCATAATTCCAGATAGTCCAGTGTGGCATTGTTCAAAGTGAGCTTGTTGGCTTCGGCATCGTAGCTGACACCATCGGGAAGGCTGGATCGCTCGGTTTTCCAGATGGAGTTTCCCCACTCGTCAGTATCTGAGGTTGCGTAGCTGCAATAGATTACCTGACCGTCAAAGATATAGTAATCCTGATTCTGCCCCAGGGTAAATACTGCCAGAGGCTGCTCCGCGTCCGGCTCTCTCACCCAGACATAGCAGGTTCTGTCCAACGTATCTCCCGATTCCTTCCGGCCTTGCACATGTACGTCCATGCCAAAGTTTCCGCCAAAATAGCGCACCCACTGGACATAATTGGGGCTGAATGTAAACTTGTATACGCCGTTTCCTTCCTTACTTTGGGTTACAAGCGCTTCATCGCCGATGCAGGCATCCAAATTCTGCCCCCAATCATTGGTGGAGAAGGATACATCCAGAGATGTGTAACTCTCACTGTCCCGAATTACCAGATACACCGCGTTTTCTTCCGCCAAAGGATTCAGGACGATGCTGCTCCCGGAACTGTAAACGCTGGTGTCCGGAGCCATGTAGGGAGTAGTAAACAGTCCCCCACGGCATGCCTCCACATCAAACCGCCAGGTGGTATCCCCATACTTCAGCTGCGCCTGCTGAGCATCCACGGTATTACGGGTACGTATATTTACAAAGTAGGCTGCGTTTTTCTGTCCCGCCAGAATATCATTCTCCACGGTACAGACTTCCAGATAAGTACTGCCTGTCTCCGGAATGATGGGGGATACCTTCCAGGAGCTGTTTTGCGCATCCCATTCGTTTAGATAGAAGAGCATAAATGTCTCGTTGGTTGCTTCCACACCCGCAGTGGCAATCCAGTCTTCTGCGGATTCTTCCAAATCCTCATAAAAACCCTGGCCATCGTTTTTCAACCACTTGGCTGTGACAAAGCTTGCAGGGGCGTAGACATAATCCTCTTCAATTGCAGCACCGGCATCCACTTCCACATTGCTTTTCCCCTGCAGGGTCGCCCCCTGGCAGACATACAAGGTTCTGCCGGGGTTAATCCGCAGAAGGCCGTTTACCGTCAGGGTACGCCCTTCCATTACGAACAGGTCGTGCTCCTGCAGATTCAGACTTGCGTTTGCAGGCACCACAATATCCTGCTCCAAGGCAATATCCTGGCGAATATAAACAGACACCTGGCTAAAGCCCAGAGGATTTGTAAACGCCGCATTTATATCCGCTACAGTGGCCGCACTATAAATGCCGGTCATTTGTCCTTTGGTCAGGCCGGTGGTGGCGTTGGCACCCACGTGCTCCCACACGGCACCGGTATACATGCCGGACAAATCCACGCCATCCTCAATCAGAAGCTGGGCACCTTCCATAAAAAGCTGAATCATGCCACTGGTCACCAGCTTGGAGCCGGATTCCATATGCAGCGTACCGCCAGCAATCATGATCTGATTTGGAAAATCCGAGACATGCAAGGTAACACCATCGGCAACCGTCAAAGTTGCCCCAGGCTGGATATTCAGCTCGCAGGGAGTTGTCCAGTCGGAGGTAAGGCGCACACTGTCATACAGAGTATATCCTACACCTGCCTGGGCAGCGGCCAGAGTAGCAGCCTGGAACTCTTCCTGGCTCATACCAACAGACTGGCTGACCAAGTCTTCCTCCGGCTCCTGCGCCGGTTCCGTAGTTTCCACTGTGGTCTCCTCCGGAGGCTGCGTCTGTTCGGCAGTCTCCTGCACCGCCTGGGTAGGTTCTTCCGGTTCGGCTTCGTCCGCAAGTGCCCCAACAGGCAGCATGCTGAACACCATAACCAGCGCCAGGAAGAATGACAGACTTCTTTGGAACAGTTTTGTCATTTGTATTCACTTTCCTTTGCTATAGAGTTGGCAGAACACCCAAATTCGGGAAGTGCCCTCTGCCACGGCACTTCCGCCGGATTCGATGCCTGGAAGGCAGGAATCCTATTCTGTATGTATTTTATCACACTTGTTTTTCATTCCGCAACTGTTGTGCATCGTTTTTTTCTTTTAAATGCGCAAGACTTTTTTCTTTTTGTGACAATTTACAAAAATATTCGTAGTATTCATTTACGCAGCACAAATTTTCAAAAAAAAAAAAAAAAAAAAAAAAAAAAAAAATACTTTCTCGAAACACTCGAAAAAGCACCAGAATAGTATAAAATCATCGTTTATTTTTTAAATTCTCTTTATTATATACGTTTGTATATCTTACACAATTTGCAACACACCAATTTCTGAATATACAAAAATCCCGGAAGTGGGAGGAACACACTTCCGGGATTATAAAGTCAACGGCATGCAGGCCGCATGGTGGTATAGGTTCTGTTCAGAAACAGGGAATCGTCCTTCTCTTCCAGCAGCTTCTCAAGAGCAGCCAGCCGCAGGCAGATGCAGAAGACTTCCATAGCCTTGTGCAGTTCTTCCACAGGAGGCAGGCTGGGGGCGATACGGATATTGCTGTCTTGGGGGTCGATGCCATAGGGGAAGGTTGCCCCCGCATCGGTCATGGTCACGCCCGCCTGGCGGCACAGCTCCAAAGTACGCTTGGCGGTACCGGGCATGGCATTCAGGCTGACAAAATAGCCGCCCTTGGGCTCGTTCCACTGGGCGATTTCCAGAGGACGGATTTCCCGGTTCAGGTGCTCAGCCACTACATGGAACTTGGGAGCCATGAAAGAAGCGTGGATTTTCATAATTTCCAGAGTGTGCGCCTTATCCTTCAGGAAGCGGACGTGGCGCAGCTGGTTCACCTTATCGTAGGAGATGATCTGCACGCCAAAAAGCTTCATCAAATACTTCAGATTTGCCTCGGAAGTGGCCAGGCAGGAGACACCGCCGCCGGCCAGGGTAATCTTGGAAGTGGAGGCGAACTCATAGACCATGTCCGGGTTGCCAGCCTCTTCACACAGGGAGAGAATATCCGGGAAGGGTACGTACTCCCCTTCGAACTGATGCACACCATAAGCATTGTCCCACATGATGGCAAAGTCCGGGGCAGCGGGCTTCAGATTGGCAAAACGGCGGACAGTTTCCTCGGAATAGATGATGCCATCCGGATTGGAATACTTGGGCACACACCAAATACCCTTCACAGCGGGATCCTGCACCAGATTTTCCACCATATCCATATCCGGACCGTTCTCAGTCATGGGAACGGTGATCAGCTGAAAGCCGAAGGACTCCGTAATGCGGAAATGCCGGTCGTAACCGGGGGCGGGGCAAAGGAACTTAATGTTCTCTTCTCTGCACCAGGGGCGGGGACTGTTCTTGAGGCCGTGGGTAAAGCCACGGGCAATCACATCATACATCAGGCTCAGGCTGGCACTGCCGCCTACAAAAACCTGCTCCGGCTTGCAATCCAGAATATCTGCCCACAGCTTGCGGCAGCTGGGAAGACCGGCCAATTCGCCATAGTTGCGGGTGTCCACACCATCGTCATCGATGCAGTCCTCCGCCTGAACCACTGTATTCAAAATACCGCTGACTGCATCCAGCTGTGCCTGGGCAGGCTTGCCCCGTGCCATGTTCAGCTTGAGGGAAAGCGCCTTGCAGCGATCGAACTCTGCCCGGACAACCTTCTGCTCTGCAAGCAGCTCCTCATAAGTCATGCAAGAATAGGTGGTCATATCCATCTTCCTTTCCGGATTTATCTGGCCTTATTATATGCTATGGAAACCAAAAATGCAAGAGGCAAAATGCAAGATTTCATTTTAATCTTGCATTTTTGTGAATTTCAGCCAAATAGACAAATCTCCCTTCCCCTCCCGCCCCCTTTTTGCACACATTAAGCCCTTGCATTTTTTCTCCCGGTAGCTTAAAATCTGAATAGTAGATTGGGGACGATTTGGAAAACCCTTCCCTGGCACTCTTTTCTTCCCCGGTATGCCCTCAAACATTGAATGAAAGGATGACTTTCGGCATGGCAGAAGTAAAAAATGTTCCGGAGATATTTGGCAGCGACGTATTCAATGAGGCACTCATGCGCCAGCGGCTGCCAAAAGAGGTTTACCGCGCCTGGGAAACCTGCATCCAAACCGGTTCCACTTTGCCCCTGGATGTTGCCAACGAGATTGCGGACGCAATGAAACTCTGGGCCCTGGAAAAAGGTGCTACCCACTACACACACTGGTTCCAACCTATGACAGGCATCACAGCCGAAAAGCACGATTCCTTTATTACCCCCACCGGTGACGGCCGGGTGATTATGGAGTTTTCCGGCAAGGAGCTGGTACGGGGCGAGCCGGATGCCTCTTCCTTCCCCTCCGGCGGTCTGCGGGCTACTTTTGAAGCACGTGGATACACAGCCTGGGACCCCACCGCCTGCGCCTTTGTAAAAGATGGCAGCCTGTACATCCCCACCATGTTTTTCTCCTATACAGGAGAATCTCTGGATAAGAAGACCCCTCTGCTCCGCTCCCTGGAAGAGGTATCCCGGGAAGCGCTGCGTATTCTGCGCCTGTTTGGCGACACCCAAACCCACCGGGTTCTGGCCTGCGTAGGCGCTGAGCAGGAATACTTCCTGCTGCCCAAAGATCTGTACGCACAGCGGGAGGATCTGCGCCTGACTGGCCGCACACTGTTCGGTGCTCCCGCCCCCAAGGGACAGGAGCTGGATGACCACTATTTTGCCGCTATCCGTACCCGGGTTCAGGAATTTATGCAGGATTTAGATGAGCAGCTGTGGCGCCTGGGTATTCTTTCCAAAACCAAACACAACGAAGGCGCTCCCTGCCAGCACGAAATGGCACCGATATACACCGATGCCAACAAAGCCTGCGATGACAACCAGCTGATTATGCGCACTATGAAAAAATGCGCCGCCAAGCACAATCTGGTATGCCTGCTCCACGAGAAGCCTTTTGCCGGAGTGAACGGCAGCGGCAAGCACAACAACTGGTCGCTGTCCACGGATTCCGGTAAGAATCTGTTCAGCCCCGGAAAAACACCCCGGCAGAACGCCCAGTTTCTGGTTTTTCTGGCCGCATTTATCCAGGGCATTGATGAATATCAGGAATTTTTGCGCTGCACCGTGGCTTCCGCCAGCAACGATACCCGCCTGGGTGCCAACGAAGCCCCCCCTGCCATTGTTTCCATCTTCCTGGGCGACGAGCTGAATGCTGTAGTGCGCTCCATCATTGACGGTACCAACTATACCGAACCGGAAAAAAGCCTGCTGCGCATTGGCGTAGATGTAATGCCCGCCATTCCCAAAGATACCACTGACCGGAACCGCACCAGCCCACTGGCCTTCACCGGCAACAAGTTCGAGCTGCGGATGCTTGGCTCCTCCCAGTCCATTGCCGGCCCCAACATTGCACTGAACACCATTATGGCCGAGGAACTGAGCCGCTTTGCCAATGAGCTGGAGCAGGCAGAAGACTTTGACAAAGCATTGCAGAAGCTGGTATGCAAAGCGCTGACTGACCACCAGCGGATCATCTTCGACGGCAACGGCTATGCGGAGGACTGGAAGCAGGAAGCTGCCCGCCGGGGCTTGAGCAACCTGGCCACCACCGCCGAGGCCATGCGGGAATATTTGAGCGAAAAGAACATCGATCTGGTTACTCGCCACGGTGTATTTACGGAAATGGAATTCCGTGCCCGCCATGCTATCTATCTGGACGACTACCGAAAGAAGATCATCATCGAAGCAAAAACCATGGTAGACATGGCTGTGCAGCAAATTCTCCCTGCCGCCATGCGATACACCGATGTTCTGTGCCAGGGTGTTGCCTCCAAGAAAGGGCTGGGGATCAGCTGCCGGGGCGAACTGGCACTGATCCAGCGGCTGTCCGCTGCCTGCGACAGCGCCTGGAACTGCGTGGAGAAGCTGAAAGACGCACTGGCACACCTGCCTACAGGCGAAGAAGCCGCTGCGGAATACTGCCACAGCACCATGGTGCCCCTGATGGAAGACCTGCGCCGGGAAGCAGACATTCTGGAGCAGAACACAGCAAAGGATTACTGGCCCTATCCTACCTATTCAGACCTGCTGTTTTATTGATTCACAGCAGTACAATACAAAATTTGCGGAACAGGCACGATCTCACGCCTGTTCCGCATTTTAATATTACCCCTGCGCATTCGGGGCAATGAAAGCAAGTCTTCCTCTATCAGCATTTCCAAAACCAGTGTTTCCCGTTCGAACATTGCAGGATTATAGGGGCTATTGGACACATTGCGGTTCTTCTGGATGCGGTGTACAAGCCCATATTCTTTTACGCTCTCCGGCTTGACCACCAGACCCGCTTCCTCTCGTGTTTCACGGATCATAGCCGCAACGGGAGACTCTCCGTTTTCTATGCCGCCACCCGGAAATTTATAAAATCATCTGCCCAATTTCCATGGGGATCCTTTACCCAGCCCAATGCCACAGCATCAGACCCCACATTTATTCAAAAAAGCAGACGGTACCCAACCGAAAGGGTATGTCGTCTGCTTTTTGAGATTCTTTTGGCTGTTGCGGATTTTACAGGCCGCTCTTCATTGCCCGCTTTCTTGCAATATTGATGGGGCCTTCATTCATAGTGTTGATCCACGCCAGGCTCTTACCGCAACCATAGGCCGTGCAGGAATCCGGATCATCCGCAACGATACAGGCGATGCCGGTACGTTCCATCAGCAAGTCCGCAAAACCCCACAGCTGACTGCATCCGCCGGTCAGGGTGATGCCGTTTTCCGCCACATCGCTCACCAGTTCCGGGCTGGTCTGCTCCAAAACTTCCATCACCGCATCGGCAATCATCCGGGCGGGGCGGCTGAGCACGCCACGGATCTCTTCAGAGCTTAATGTCACCATCTTGGGCATACCGGTCTTGGCATCTCTGCCCTTGACATTCATGGTCAGCTTCTCGTCCCGGGGATAAACCTCACCGATTTGAATCTTGATCTCCTCTGCGGTAACCTGACCGATGACCATGGAATAATTCCGGCGGACGAAGCGGGCAATGGCCTCATCGAAGGCATCTCCCGCCACCTTCAGAGACGCGGAGACGGAAACTCCATTCATACTCAGCACGGCAATATCCGTAGTACCGCCACCAATATCCACCACCATGTGGCCATTGGGATCCTTGATGTTCAGTCCGGCACCCAGTGCGGCGGCCAGAGGTTCTTCAATCAGGAAAACACGGCGGGCACCGGCTTCAATGGCAGCATTGATGACGCTGCGCTCTTCCACCTCCGTCACACCGCTGGGCACACTGATGACCACACGGGGCTTGGGGGTGAACATAGATGCCTTTGTGGCAGCCTTGAACATCTCGCTGAGCATTTTCACCGTCATTTCGTGATCGGAGATGATGCCATCTTTCAGAGGCTTCATGGCCACCACGTTGCCGGGGGTACGGTTCAGCATATTCCGGGCTGCGGAACCAACCTGCAAAATCTTGCCGGTATTGCGGTCCACCGCCACAACAGAGGGCTCCCGAACCACCAGGCCCTTGCCATCTGCATAAATCAACACATTGGATGTACCCAGGTCCACACCCAGGTCATTGGAAAACATCAGCATATTAAACCTCCATAGGGACTGTATCCCTTGTATCGCTTACTTCTTCTGTGCCGCGGCTACTGCTGCGCCGTGCACTTCCTTCGCCCCGGCGGTGAGCAGCACTCTGGCGCACTCCTCTGCCGTTGCCCCGGTGGTGAAAACATCATCCACCAGCAATATTCGCTTGCCTGCCGGGGAAACGTCTTTCCGGCACCGGTAGGCACCCAACACATTGGCACGACGCTTTTCCGGGGGCAGTGTAGACTGCGCCGTATTGTGCCGGGTCTTCTCCAGCAGCGCCACCGCGGGAATGCCCAGTTCTTTCTGCAACCCCTGCGCCAGCAGCTGGGACTGATCGTAGCCACGGCTGCGGCGACGGCGGCGGCTTACCGGTACCCAGGTGATTGCATCGAATCCCTCCGGATGGGTTTGCAGCAGCTTCATTGCCAAAACGGTACTGTAAGGCCTGGCCAGATGCCTGGCTCCCTGAAACTTGAGCCTGTGAATTCCCTGCCTTACATTCTTCTTATAGTACCAGACCGCAGTGAAACTGTCAAGGAATTGCAGCCTGGATTTTCCGGATGGGTGGGTATTTCCCGGCAAGGCGGGGAATATCGGCGCATCCACCCGGCAATGGGTACAAAAGTCCGTCTCCTGGCGGGGCAGCAATTTCCCGCACAGCGCGCACTTCGGTGGAAACAGCAAATCCAGAAGCCAATACAGCAGTCTCATTGTCCCTTCCCCTGTAAACGGAGCTTGAGCCCCGTATAGCGTTTGTTCTTTTGTCCGTTGGCAGTCATGGCCATAACGGTCTCTTCCCGTCCCACGATGATCAGCAGCTCCTTTGCCCGGGTGATGGCGGTATAGAGCACACTGCGGCTGAGAAGATAGGGGGAACCGCCCCAGGCCACCAATATCACCGCCCGATACTCGCTGCCCTGGCTCTTATGTACCGTAATGGCAAAGGCAGGTTCCAGTTCATTCAATTGGGTAAAATCATATTCCGCTTCCCGGTCGTCATACAGTACCGTCAGACTCTCCCGGGTCAGATCTATCTCCTTGACCGTTCCCACGTCTCCATTGAAGATTCCCGCTCCCACAGCCGTACCGTCAGTCTTCTTCCAGAGAATGTCATAGTTATTGCGCACCTGCATGACCCTGTCCCCTTCCCGGAAACAGTAGTCACCATACTGC
Organism: uncultured Oscillospiraceae bacterium; assembly: GCA_964501115.1. GTDB lineage: Bacteria > Bacillota > Clostridia > Oscillospirales > Oscillospiraceae > Faecousia. The sequence continues at coordinate 6,759 of CAZCRO010000013.1, read as the reverse complement.
TTTTCCCGTTTGTCCGGCGCGGGAGGGTTCAAAGCACCCTGCAGAAGCTTATTCAGTGCCGCGGTTCCTACACCGCCTTTGCGGGTAGGAGAAAGCACCTGGATTTGTTCCGGCGGAATACCCATATTCTTCGGCAGACGGGTGGCGCACAGATCCCGGATCAGTCCCGTCAGCTCTGCTTCGTTTCCACGGCGCATAAAGAAGAAATCACTTTTTACGTTTTTCAGGTCCGGCATTTCCCCACGGTTGATTCTGTGGGCATTCATAACAATCAGGCTCTGCTGCGCCTGGCGAAAAATCTCCGTAAGGCATACCGTAGGCAAATTGCAGCTGCGCAGCATATCCCGGAAGGGAGAGCCGGGGCCAACGGGAGGAAGCTGATCCGGGTCGCCCACGAGAATCAGCCGCTTTCCCTTGGGAATTGACCGCAGAAGACTGAACAGCAGCTGAATATCCACCATGGACATCTCATCGACAATCACAGCGTCCGCTTTTAAGGGATTGTTTTCATCCCGGGCGAAAAAAAGCTTTCCTGTATTCTGGTCTACGCTGGCCTCCAGGAGCCTGTGAATGGTAGAAGCCTCTTCCCCGGTCACCTCGCTCATGCGCTTGGCTGCCCGACCGGTGGGTGCCGCAATCAGGCATTTCATCTGCATGCGGCCATAAAGCTCCAAAATACCATTTAAAAGGGTTGTTTTACCTGTACCGGGGCCACCGGTAATCAGAAGCAGCCCGCTTGATGCTGCCTCCCGGATGGCCTGCTCCTGCTCCAGAGAATAGCGGATGCCGCTGTCCCGGGAAATATCGGAGATCATCTCCTGCAGATTATCCGGCTCCGGAAATGCCTTTTTCCCGAATTCCAGCAGGCGCTGGCAGCTGTACACTTCCGCTTCATAAAGCTGGGGCAGATAATCCACGGTAATATCCGCCAGGGTGGAGCGCACCAGCCGTCCCCCCTCCAGCAGCCGGGCAATGCCCTGGGCAACCGTATCCGGTTCCAGGCTGAGCAGCTGGCAGGAAGAATCCAACAACTTGCTTTCCGGCAGGAAGCTGTGCCCTACCGTCAGGTTATATTCCAGCTGGAACAGGATGCCGGCTTCCACCCGCCGGGGATCGTCTCCGGCCACACCCAGCTCAATGGCAAACCGGTCCACTGCCGCAAAGGGGGCATCCAGCCCTTCCTCCATGAGCAGGTAAGGATCGTCATACAAAAGTTCCACAACGCTTTCTCCGAAAAGCTTGTAGGCTCGCAATGCCAATTCCGCCGGAAGCTGATGCTGGGTAAAGAACTCCATCAGCTGGCGCATACCGACCTGCGCACGGAATTCCTCTCCGATTTGCTGCGCACGGGTTTGGGAGATGCCGGGGATCTCTGCCAGGCGCTGGGGCTCCCGCTCCATAATCCGCAGAGTCTCATCACCAAACTTTGCCACAATCTTTGCCGCCATGCGGGCGCCGATGCCTTTGATGATCCGCCCGGAGAGATAGGTCTGAATCTGGCTGGCAGACTGGGGCATCAGACGCTCCAGAAACTCTGCCTCAAACTGTTTTCCATAGCTGGAGTGGGTGCTCCACTTGCCGGTGACCATAAGCTGCTCCCCAACGATGGGCAGCGGGATGGTGCCCACTACCGTTACAGGCTGCCCCTGCCCGACATTCAGGCGCAAAACGGAATAGCCATTGTCATAGTTCTGATATACCACTGCCTGGATGGTTCCCTGCAGCACTTCCAATTCCTGCGTCAAGTTCAATTCCTCTACAATTCTCAGCCCGGTCAGGCTGCATACTTTGGGTTTCTCCTGCGCAAACTGGTAAATACCCAATTCTTTAGTTTCAGTTTACTATATTTTTTTAAAATTGAAAAGTAGTTTTCAAAATTTTTTACATTTTTCTCTCCCCCGCTTCCGGATTTTCCTAAGGACTTTTTGCATTTTTCATGATTCCCCCGATAATTCCGCTTGCAAGATTCGGCATTATGCTGTACAATAGCTTTTGAGGAGGAGGAACGGCAATGAAAGAATGGAGCTTGCTGATCTGGATCCCCCAGATCGCCATTGCAGTGGCATCCCCCCTGGTGATCTTCCTGTTCCTGGCAGCATGGCTGCACAGCAGCTGCGGCTGGGGAAGCTGGGTAATCATCGCGGGAATTGTACTGGGGCTGTTTACCGCAGGCATCGGTCTGAAAGACACGATACAGGCCATGTTGCAGCTGTCCGGACACAAAAAAGAAAGCCGGGATCCCGGTGTCAGCTTTAACGACCATAATTGATAATCCTAAACAATCAGAATCCCCCGGGCATGGGACGCAAAGCATCCGCCCATTCAGGAAAGGAGCACGATACGCAATGACCCTTCAACCTGCCTCCCGCAAGGAGGTAAAGCGCATGAGCATTGGCTGCTGCATCTGTGCGGGATTGCAGCTGGTGGCCATGGGGCTGCTGAGCCTGGGCGGCATTGGCCGCTTTGACTACAAGGTTCTGCTCAGCACCGCAATTGGAACCGCCATCGCCATACTGAACTTCACCCTGATGTGCCTGATGGTACAAAAGGCTGTAGCCACCCAGGATGAAAAGCTGCGCAAATCCAAAATCCAGGCAAGCTACAACCTGCGCCTGCTTGTTCAGGCCGGATGGATCGTGGCAGCTTTCCTGCTTCCCTTTACCAACGCTTTGGCCGGTGCCATCCCGCTGCTGTTTCCCAGCCTGATTATCTACTACCTGCAAATCAAGGGAAAGCTCTTCCCCCAGCAGGAAACAGCCCCTGTGTCTCCCGCCAAAGACGGGACCGAGCCGGAGGAAGACAGCCCCCTGGGGCCTTTTGAAGTGTAATTCAATTTTCAAATGAGGTGAAGATTCTCTATGGATATTTCCATCAATGGCGCAAGAATACTGGCAACCTTTGAAAATGTACCCATCCTGGGTACCGTCCATATCACCCAAACCCTTGTTATGGGCTGGGTCGTTATGGCCATCATTTCCGCATTGTGCATCTGGCTGGGCTCCGGTCTGAAAGTGACCGGCATCTCCCGCAAGCAAGCCGTGGCTGAACTGGCCGTAACCTCCCTGGTGAATTTCGTGCGTGGCAACATGGGTACCGGATTTGACCGTTACATCCCCCTGGTTGGCACCATCTTCATCAGCAGTATCGTATCCAATCTGATCAGCCTGCTGGGACTGTGGAGCCCCACAGCCGACCTGATGACAGAACTGGGCTGGGCTCTGGTGGTTTTTGTACTCATTACCTATCACAAAATCAAGGCCTCCGGCATTGGCGGCTACCTGAAGGGATTCCTGGATCCTCTGTTTATCCTGGCTCCCATCAATGTGATGGCAGAGTGCTTCACGCCCATCAGTATGGCCTGCCGTCACTTTGGCAACATTCTCTCCGGCACCGTAATCAGTGCGCTGATTTACGGCGCGCTGACCGCCGCCAGCCATGCGCTGTTTGGCGCACTGGGCTCTTCCCCCACCGTCGGCGTCATTGTCATGGTGATTGCCCTGGGCGTACACCTGTTTGGCAAGAAAAAAGGCAAAAAGCTCTATGCCATTTGGGGCATTGTACTGGGCGTATTGGGTGCGCTGGGACTGCTGTGCAGCATAAGCACGCTGGCCGCGTCCTTCCCCTGGCTGACCATCGGTCTGCCTGCTATTACCAGCTTCTACTTCGATTGGTTCAGCGGCTGCATCCAGGCATTCATTTTCTGCACCCTGACCACCCTGTTCATCAAACAGGCTGCCGGAGACTAATGGCAGCCATTTGAATAAAAGAAACACCAAAGCAAACAAAAATAGGAGGCAAAATTCTATGAACGATTACACTGTTTTGGCAAAAGGTATTGCTCTGTGCGGCTGCGCCATCGGCGCTGGTCTGGCTCTGATCGCCGGTATCGGCCCTGGTATCGGCGAAGGTAACTGTGCCGCCCGTGCCTGTGAAGTCATCGGCCGGAACCCCGAATGCAAGGGTGATGTTACCAGCACCATGATTCTGGGTATCGCTCTGTCCGAAACCACCGGTATTTACGGCTTCGTTACCGGCCTGCTGCTGATCTTCTTCGCTCCCGGCCAGTTCATGAAGTTCCTGAGCTGATTCTTCCGGAAACACCAAAATCTGACACACCGGAAGGAGGCAATTGAATGGAGACGATTTACCAGTCCCTTGTGGCGGTGGAACCCATTACCCTGATTGCCGTCATCTGCAATCTGTTTATTCAGCTTTTCATCGTAAAAAAATTCTTCCTGGATAAGATCCTGGCGGTTCTGGATGCCCGGCGCACTGCGGCGGATAAGGAAATTACCGACGCACAGAACGCCAAAGACGAGGCCATGCGCATTAAAAAGACCTACGAGGAAAACATGCTCCAGGCCAATGCCAAGGCCAGCGAGATTCTTTCCTCTGCCCAGAAGGCTGCCAGCGAACGCAGTGAGAAAATCATTGGCCAGGCACAGCAGCAGGCGGCACAGATCAAGAGCAAGGCCAGTGCGGACATTGCCCAGGAGAAGAAAAAAGCCATTAACGATGCCAAAAACGAAATTTCCGGTCTGGCCATGGCCATTGCCGGGAAGGTGGTGGAGCGGGAGCTGGCGCAGGAAGACCAGAGCCAGCTGATTGACCGCTTCATTGAGGAATTGGGTGATCAGGTATGACCCAGGTTGGAAGCGTTTATGGAGATGCTCTGTATGAGTTGGCCGCCAGCGAACAGCTGGAGGAAGGCATCCTGAATGAGCTGAAGGTGCTGCAAGAGAGCTTTACCGCCGAGCCGGATTTCATCCGGCTGCTGAGTAGCCACGCCCTGGCAAAGCAGGCACGCTGCCAAGTGCTGGATGACACGCTGCGGGGAAAGGTTCACCCCTATGTGCTGAATTTCTTAAAGATTCTCACAGAAAAGGGATATATGCACCACTTTTTCCACTGCTGTGAAAGCTACACACGGCACTATAACAAAGACCATAATATTCTAAGCGTCCGGGCTGTTACCGCTGTGGAGATGACCCCGGCACAGGCTGACGCACTGACGCAAAAACTGACCCAAATGACCGGCAAGGAAATTCAGCTGGTCAACCGGGTAGACCCCACGTGTCTTGGCGGTGTTCGCCTGGATTACGACGGCCAGCAGCTGGACGATACCATTTCTCACAGAATGGAACGGATCCGGGAGCTGCTGAAAAACACCGTACTCTGACGAGAAAGCAGGGACTGTATGGAACTGAGACCCGAAGAAATAACCAAAATTATTCGTAGTCAGATCAAAAACTACGAAAACAAAATTGAAGTCAGCGAAACCGGCGTTGTCATTCTGGTAGGTGACGGCATTGCCAAAGCCTCCGGTCTGGAAAAGTGCATGGCCGGTGAGCTGGTGGAATTCCCCGATGGTTCTTACGGTATGGCACAGAACCTGGAAGAGGAAACCGTATCCATCGTTATCCTTGGCTCTGACCAGGGCATCAAGGAAGGCGATATTGTAAAACGTACCGGCAAGGTGGTTTCCGTGCCGGTAGGCAAAAATCTGATTGGCCGGGTTGTCAACGCACTGGGCGCTCCCATCGATGGCAAGGGTGCCATTGAAGCAGAGGCTTACCGCCCCATCGAAAGCCCCGCACCCGGCATCATTGAGCGGAAGCACGTAAGCGTGCCCCTGCAGACCGGTATCAAAGCCATCGACTCCATGATCCCCATTGGACGGGGACAGCGTGAGCTGATTATCGGTGACCGGCAGACCGGTAAGACCACCATTGCCACCGATACCATCCTGAACCAGAAGGGCAAGGATGTCATCTGTATCTACGTGGCCATTGGCCAGAAGCGCTCCACCGTTGCCCAGGTGGTTGAAAATCTGACTCTGGGCGGCGCTATGGATTACACCATCGTGGTATCCGCTACCGCTTCCGAACTGGCACCTATGCAGTACATCGCCCCTTACTCCGGCTGCACCATGGGCGAGTATTTCATGCACCAGGGAAAAGATGTGCTGGTAATTTATGACGACTTGAGCAAGCACGCGGTGGCATACCGTGCCATTTCTCTGCTGATTCGCCGTCCCCCCGGACGGGAAGCTTACCCAGGCGACGTCTTTTACCTTCATTCCCGTCTTCTGGAGCGGGCAGCCCAGCTGTCGCCCGAACTTGGCGGTGGCAGCCTTACGGCTCTGCCCATTATCGAAACCCAGGCCGGTGACGTTTCTGCCTATATCCCCACCAACGTGATCTCCATTACAGACGGCCAGATCTTCCTGGAAACCGAACTGTTTAACTCCGGCATTATGCCCGCTGTCAACCCCGGTATCTCCGTATCCCGTGTTGGTGGTGACGCACAGATCAAGGCCATGAAGAAGGTTGCCGGCTCGCTGAAGCTGCTGTACTCCCAGTACCGGGAGCTGCAAAGCTTTGCCCAGTTCGGCTCTGACCTGGATAAGGACACCAAGGAGCGTCTGGCTCAGGGCGAGCGAATCGTGGAGGTCCTGAAGCAGGACCGCAGTGCGCCTGTGGATGTGGCCCATCAGATCTGCATCCTCTATGCCGTGGTCAATGGCTATCTGGCCGAGGTCCCCGTGGAGCGGATCCGGGCCTATGAGGCCGACCTCTATCCCTATATGGACGAGCACGCCTTCCAGGTGCTGGATGATATCCGCACCACCGGACAGCTGTCCAGTGAGGATGAAGAGAGCCTGAAGCAGGCTCTGGCAGACTATACCAAACAGTTTCTGACACTGAAGTAAGGAAGGAGGCACGCACATGGCCGGCGTATCCATGAAGGATATCAAAT
>CAZCRO010000012.1:0-34591 GCA_964501115.1 uncultured Oscillospiraceae bacterium | reverse complement strand
ATTGTCTCATACCGGCGAGCTCACTGCAAGTCGCTGGTAGGTTTTACGCTTACATATGCTTTTATCTGGCCGGGTGCTTACTTCTTGTTGAACACATCCATGTCCAGCTTTCCTTCGCTCTTGGCTACGACCATGGCAGTCAGGGAGTCGCCGGTGACGTTCAGGGAGGTGACCAGCATTTCAATGGGGCGGTTGATTGCCAGGATCAGGGCGTAGGCGACCAGAGCCTGTTCGTTGCCGGTGAAGCCAACACCGGAGAGGATGGTATACAGGATTACCGCACCTGCGCCGGGGGCTGCGGGGGTACCGATGCTGGCGATCAGAGCCAGAACCATGATGATCAGAAGCTGGAACACGCTTACATCAAATCCACCGACACCTGCGATGAACAGCGTGGCAACCACCTGCATGATGGCAGTGCCGTCCATGTTCACCGTCATGCCCAGGGGCAGCACGAAGGAGGCAATCTGGTGGTCTACACCCAGCTCCTTGGTTGTGGTGTCCAGGTTCAGAGGCAGCGTGGCAGCGCTGGAGGAGGTGGAGAAGCCGAATACGATTACCTTGAATACTTTTTTAATGAAAGTAAAGGGGTTCACCTTGCAGCACAGGGCTGCGTACAGCGGATACCCGATGAAAAGGTAAACCAGCAGCAGAATTACGCAAAGTACTACATAGTGGGCGGCAGGCTTCAGGTAGTCCACGCCATAAGTGGCAAAGGTGCGGCATAGCAGCATAAAAATCGCGGCGGGGCCGAATTTTTTTACCACGAAGCTTAGGAATACAACCACGATTTTGCTGATTTCTTCGCACAGGCGATAGATGATGCTTTCCTTGCTGTTTCCGGTAATATTGAGTCCCAGACCTACCACCACGGCCAGGAATACCACACCCAGCACTGCGTTGTTTACGCTGAAGGTAGCGCCAATGTTGGCGGGAATGATGTCCAGGATCACTTTCAGGGGATTGGAGCCTGTGGAGCCGGTAGCGCCCTCCATACCCTCGATATGTACATTGAAAATTCCCATGTTGAAGCAGAACAGGCTGATGGTTCCGGCAACCAGAAGCGCCACGCAGGTAGTCAGCATGAACCAGCCGATCGTCTTGGCAGAGATCCGGCCGAGGGTTCTTGCTTCATTGATTTCACTGATGGCCATGACCACAGAGGTGAAGACCATGGGTACGATGATCAGCTGCAGAGACCGGATAAAAAGCTGGCCACCCAGATAGAACAGACCAATGGCCTGCTCATTACCTGCTGCGGTAATATCGGCAAACAAAAGGCTGTACAGCGTGTGCCAAACACCTTCCCCGGCACAACTCCGTACAGCCATAAATCCAAGACCAACCAAAATACCAGCAACCATAGCTACAAGCATCCGCAAGGCCAACTTGTTGTGTTCATTGAGTTTCTTCATTGCAGTTTCGCTCCCTTTTATTTTTGTTATGGTGCATACACAAACAATTATAGTATATATTTGGAAAAGCCAATTGTCAATGCCGTATTTTTCATTTTCTGCTTTTTTTCTCTCGGCATGGGAGACTGCCCCTGGGCAGAATTGATTTTGCTTCCCGGCGTGGTAAACTTATTCCGAAGGAAACTGTAAGGAGGCAAGCACTATACTCCGGGAGCCGGAACCGAAGGGGGAGTACCTGCGGGTGTACCATAGTTCAGGCTTTTTGGATATAGACTGTGGTTGCGGTTATGATTTGCCGGTGAAAGCGCTGGCCTGCCTCCGTCTGGAAAACATGGCAGAGTTTTATCTGTAAAAACGCAATCATGCACCCAATACCACTTCGTCAATGACAGAAAACCGGAGCCGCCCTGCAAAAGACAGCTCCGTTTTTTTATTCCAGGGTCAGGTGGTTTCGCTTCAAGGCCTTCTGGATAGCGATGCCCAGCATGGGAGCGAAGATCACGGCAACTACAGCATTGAAAACAGTTGCCGGGAGTTTTGTGCTTACGCTGAGTACGGCGGCAGGAAAGGGAAGACCATATTTCAGCATTCCGCCCCACAGGATGCTTTTCAGCAAATACAGCCCGGCGTAGCATATGGCGGCTGCCGCAGTGGCCAGGGTTGCCCGGAGGTAGCTGCAGCTGCCCCTTCCGGCAATCAGTCCGGCAACCAGGCCGTATACGCTTTTGGTCAGCAGTGTGATCCAGCTTTCGTCAATATAGTTCGAGAGAATATCGTATAGGAACGAGCCGAGCCCGGCAGCCAGGCCGCCGTACCATGGCCCCAGCAGAAGTCCGGACAAGGCGCAGAAGATATTGCCCAGGTGGAAGGCAGTGGTTCCGCCGATGGCAACCGGCAGTTGGATCCGCAGTGCGGAGCCTACAGCGGTCAGGGCAGCCAGCAGGGCAGTCAGGACGATGTGCTTGGTGGAGATTTTTCGATTCATATCTGTGCCTCCTAAGAATTGCTGCCCCTATTATACCAGTATCTGGCTACGAAAAAAGGCTCAGAACAGGTTTATAAAATAAGGCCAGATAAAAAAGATAAAGATAATTCCGGGAAAGAACTGTACATACGGAGCAAAAGGTGCTATAATAACACCATTCAAACCAAACCATTTTTTCAAAAGAAAGGGAATCGTTATGAGATTGATTCGCGCAAAGGATTATGCCGATGTCAGCCGCAAGGCTGCCAACATCATCGCTGCCCAGGTTCAGCTGAAGCCCGACTGTGTTCTGGGTCTGGCCACCGGCAGCAGCCCCGTGGGCACCTACAAGGAGCTGATCGCCAAGTATGAGTCCGGCGACCTGGATTGCAGCCAGGTGCGCACCGTTAACCTGGACGAGTACGTGGGTCTGACCAAGGATCACGACCAGAGCTATGCCTACTTCATGAAGGATAACCTCTTCGACCACGTAAACATCGACCAGGCCAATTGCAACATCCCCGACGGCATGAACCCCGATGCACAGGCAGAGTGCGCCCGTTACGATGCCGTGATCGAGGCTTTCGGCGGTGCAGACCTGCAGCTTCTGGGTCTGGGACCTAATGGCCACATTGGCTTCAATGAGCCTGCCGATGCTTTCGTCAGCGGCACCAACAAGGTAGAGCTGACCAAGGCCACCATTGATGCCAACGCCCGCTTCTTCGAGACACGGGACGATGTGCCCAAGTATGCTTACACCATGGGTATCGGCTCCATCATGAAGGCCAAGCGTGTTCTGCTGGTTGTAAACGGCAAGAACAAGGCACAGGCAGTCAAGGATTGCTTCTTTGGCCCCATCAAGCCCCAGGCTCCCGGCTCCATCCTGCAGCTGCACCCGGATTTCATCCTGGTAGCCGACGAGGATGCCCTCTCCCTGGTTGCTGACCAGCTGTAATTCCATCTATCCTTCTCCCCAACGTCACCGCCACCGCGGTGGACGTTGGGGATTTTTTGCGCCCCGGCTCCCGGATTGTCCGGGAGCAATTTTTGTGTAATGTTGACAAAAAATGATGCAGAGGGAAGGTGTGAATAAAGGATGAATAAAAATGATACACAAAAATGTATGTACAATATTGATAAATCTTTTGAGGAGGGGGTAGAATTATTGGACAATAATAACGTCTCTGGATATATGCTGTATATTCGGAGATAAAGAAAGAAGGAATACCGATGAAAAGACGTTTGTTTGCTTTCTTTCTGGCGATGCTCATGGTGTCCCAGATGGTTTTGCCTGCCGCGGCGGAAACGGTTGCTGTGAACCAGGGTACGGCCGAAACCAGTGAGCAGCCTCCCCGGCAAGAGGAAGCGGAACAAGCTCCGGAGGAGCCGGACGAGCCACAGCCGACTGTTACGGAGGAACCTACCCTGCCGGAGCAGGAACAGGAGGAACAACAGCCCCCTGAACCGGAATATACGGAGCCGTAAACTACCCTTCCGGATTTTTCCGAGCCGGAACATTCGGAAGTCCCGGAGGAAACTTCCCAGCCTTCTGAGCCGACAGAACCTTCGGAAAAACCGGAGGAACCGGAAGAAATCAAAGCGGAAGAAACTGAACCGGAGGATGAGATTTTTACAGAAGAATCCACGATTTCCTGTGTGGTGGAAGATGGCGTCCTAACTATTTCCGGCACCGGAGAGCTTACCGCAGATTTGCTGGATGAGAATGTGGCGGATTACAGTCATTTGATAAAGTCCATTCCCAAGACGAATCGGGAGGATATTATTCTCTATGCCAAGTGGACTCCGGTAAGTTACACCCTGACCTTTAATGGCAATGGCAGCAAATCCGGCAAACTTGCGAGCATCACTATGGTATATGACGAAGAAATTGAATTGCCCGAAAATGTCTTTGCCCGTACCGGCTATTATTTCGCAGGCTGGAATACAGCCAAGGATGGAACCGGTGAAGCCTATGAAGAATGTGAATATGTAGAAAACCTGCTGGATAAGAAGGGAACCATCACCCTGTATGCCCAGTGGCAGCCCCATACCTATTCCATTTACTTCGAACCCAACTGTACCATTGACTGGGGTAGCGAAATGGATAAGCTGGTTGTTGCCTATGATGAAAATGCAGTCCTTCCGGATTGCGGCTACAACCAGGTTGGTGCTGTCTTTACCGGGTGGAATACCCGCAGCGATGGCAGGGGCAAAACCTACAAGCCTGGTGCCAAGGTGAAGAACCTGGCAACGGGAGAGTACGAGGATGAATATGTTTGCCTCTACGCAATTGTGGACGGCAGCTAAGTACACTGTAGCCTTCGATCCCAATGGTGGTAGCGGAAAGGTAAAGACCCAAACCATGACCTGTGGTAAGACGGCCAAGCTGGCAGCCAATACCTTTAAGAGAACGGGATATATTTTCGATGGCTGGAGCTATGACCCTGAGGCTGAATACGAAGACTTCTGGGACAAGGATATGGTATCTGACCTTTTGGATTATCCCGGTACCGTAACACTCTACGCCCTCTGGAGGCCGATCTACTACAAGCTGACCCTGCTGCCCAACGGAGGCACGGACGAGCAAGAAACGGAATGGCACAGCTATGAAGAGACCTTTGACCTTCCCATGGACTGGAGTCGTCCCGGTTACAGGTTCCTGGGCTGGGGTACCAGTAAGAGCGGAAAGGTAAACTACGCGCCCGGTCAGGCCGTAAGCGGCCTGGCAACTCAGGATGAGAAAGAGGTCAAACTCTATGCCCAGTGGGCGGCGCATATCTACAGCATCCACTTTGAAGGCAATGGTGCCCAGTCGGGCAAGATGAAGGACATGACGAGACTCTCCTGCGGCAAGACCTATACCCTCACAGCCAATGCGTTCAAGCGACCGGGCTATACCTTCCTGGGCTGGAGTACGGAGGAGAATGGCAATGTGGTGTATGCCAATAAGTATAAGGGAACAGACTTCTCCCTTGTTGATGGGGATACCATTACCCTGTACGCCCAGTGGCGTCCTAACCGCTATACCCTCACCCTGAATACCAATGGTGCGGCCTTTACCCTGGAATCCATGACCTGTGACTACAACGAAACATATACACTTCCCGGAACACAGGAAATGGTACGCCCCGGTCACGATTTCCTGGGCTGGAGCACTTCCAAGACAGGGAAAATAGTGTACACTCCCGGAGAGAGCATCACGAATCTGTCCAACCAGGATGGCAAGAAGCTTACCCTGTATGCCCAGTGGCGTGCTTACACCTATGAGATCCACTATCACGGCAATGGAGAAACCTCCGGTAAGATGAGGGACATGACCAAACTCTCCTGCGGCAAGAGCTATGTTCTCACGGCCAATTCCTTCAAAAGAACCGGCTATACCTTCTCCGGCTGGGCAATGGAAGAAAACGGCGATGTGGTCTATGCCAATAGGCAGAAGGTCACGGATCTGAGTATCACAGATGGAGGCAAGGTAGACCTGTATGCAGTCTGGACACCTGTGGAGTACAAGATTACTTATCGGAATGTGATCTCCCTGGAAACCGGTGAACTGGCGAAGACATTTAATATCCGGGATGGCTTGCTTCTGGAAGCTCCGGCAGAACGCCCCGGTATGACCTTTGAAGGCTGGTATCTGGATTCCAAGTTCAAGACAGAGGTAACTCAGCTGCCGGTTGAGGATGCCCGTGGGCAGGTTAAGGCTGCTGCCATTACCCTGTATGCCAAGTGGACAGGTGCTGCACACAAGTACACCATCCATCTCGATGGCAATGGTGCGACCTCCGGAAAAATGGCAGACCAGAAAGGAAAGGTAAACGGCAAGGAATATACTCTGCCGAACTGTGCTTTCAAGCGCACCGGATACACCTTCCTTGGCTGGGCACTGGAAGCAGATGCCACAGAGGCAGTCTTCGCAAACAGGGAAAAAATTGCCAATCTTGCGCAGCAAGAGAATGAAGTCGTCACACTCTACGCAGTGTGGAAAGCAAATTCATAATTTTTTCTCCGCCCCCGCCGGTGTTTCCGGCGGGGGCAATCTGCGCTTGCACTGCGGCAGCGCTTCAAATCCCTTCCCTAAAGATTGATTTCCCGGGAGTGCTTTGGTATAATATAAAAAAACGTAAAAGAGAGGGAATGTTATGGCAATGGCAGAGAAGAAAACCACAACCCGGGATATGACCCAGGGGGTAATTTATAAGCAGCTGCTTTGGTTTGCCCTTCCACTGATGCTGGGCAATGTGTTTCAGATGCTTTATAATACTGTGGACTCTGTGGTAGTCGGGCAGTTTGTAGGAACCCAGGCGCTGGCGGCCGTTGGTTCAACGACTATGATCGTGAACATGATGGTGTTTTTCTTCAATGGATTCTCTACCGGTGCAGGTGTGGTCATCGGCAGATTCTTTGGCGCAAAGGATATGGACGAACTGCATAAATCCATCGAGACCACTATGGCGGCCACGTTTGTTCTCAGCGTGTTTTTCTCTGTTGCAGGCGTGCTGGCAGTCAAGCCGATGTTGCGCTTTATGTCCACACCGGAGGATGTCTTCCCGGAGGCGACGACCTATCTGCGCATCTATATCGGCGGCATTTCCGGCCTGCTGATTTACAATATGGGCAGCGGCATTCTGCGGGCGGTGGGAGACACCACAAGACCGTTGTATTTCCTGATTCTTACCAGTGTGCTGAACATTGTGCTGGATTTGATGTTTGTCCTGGTGTTCCATATGGGAATCGCCGGTGTGGCATATGCAACCATCCTTTCCTAGTTTATTTCTGCCGGGCTGATTCTGTGGCTCCTTAGCTCTACCCGGGATATTTATCGCCTGGATTGGAAGGATTTGCGGATAGATCCCCGGCTGCTGGGGCAGATTTTTGCGGTGGGTCTGCCTGCGGGCATCCAGTCTGTGATTACTGCCTTTTCCAATGTGTTTGTGCAGGCTTATGTCAATGCCTTTGGCTCTGCCTGTATGGCCGGATGGAGCTGCTACAACAAGCTGGATCAGTTCGTCATGCTGCCCATGCAGAGTATGGCAATGGCCTCTACTACCTTTGTCAGCCAGAATATCGGTGCAAAGCACTACCGCCGGGCAGAGAAGGGGGCGTATGTCACCATGGGTCTGACTGTGGGGATTACCGGTGCCATCCTGGCCGTGCTCATCGGCTTTGCTCCCGCTGCGGTGTCTCTTTTTACCCCGGATCCGGAGGTCATTGACTATGGCGTGCTCTTTATCCGCACATTGTCTGTTTTCCTGCTGTTCAACTGTGTCACCCATGTGTTGGCCGGTGCCTTGAGAGGCATGGGGGATTCCAACGGCCCTATGGTGATCATGCTGCTGGGCTTTGTGGCAATCCGCCAGACATATTTGTATTACGTAACCCACTATGTTGCCAATACCCCCACAATTGTGGGTCTGGGCTATCCCGTGGGCTGGGTTTCCTGTTGCGTGCTGGAACTTATCTATTACTTCCTGCGGCGGGAGACGCTGATCGGGAGAAAAGAGCGGGAATATGCCGAATAAAAAGCCTTACCTGATTCGTAAGAAAGAAGCGACAATATGACTTTTTCCTATAAGCGATTTTTACATCTGTCCAAGCCCGACCCGGAGGATTTCCGGGGAGCCCGGGAGCGAATTCTGGATGCCTTGTCACCGGAAAAAGCAACCATGACGCTGCATGCTATGCAGGGGCTTTACCCGCTGGTTTCTCAGGCAGACTATGCCGTAACAGTTACGCTGTGCCCGGGCAGGGCCGGACTGGAAGTGATCCGGGTAGAAGCCGGGGATACTACTGCCCGGCTCTATGGACTGGCACTGGACATTGGCAGCACCACCTTGGAAATGGAGCTTGTGGATATGCGTACCGGGGAGACACTGGCCAATGCCGGGTGTGTGAACAGTCAGGTGGCATTCGGGCTGAATATTTTGGATCGGATCCTTGCCGTGAAGGAAAGTAGGGAAAACCTGACTGCTCTGCGCCGCCTTGTGCTGGCGGATATAGCGGGGCTTATTCACCGGGTCTGTGAGGGCAGGGTGGAGGAGCAGGAGATTTCCGCTCTGGTTATCGGGGGGAATACCACCATGATTCATTTCTTCCTGGGCTGTGATCCCTGGCTGGTGTTCCAGAATCCCTATGCGCCGGTATTTTTTGACCCGGGTATGTTTTCTGCCCGGGAGCTGGGGCTTGAGCTTTGCTGCAATGTGTACTGCTTCCCGGCAAAGGCAAATTACCTGGGCGGTGACATTACCGCAGGTCTTTTACTGACAGATTTGGATACCGTGGGGCGTCCCTCTGTTTTTCTGGATATTGGTACAAACGGGGAGCTGTGCCTGGGCTGCCGGGATTTCCTGCTTATGGGTGCCGGGGCAGCCGGTCCCGCGCTGGAAGGTTTCGGCAGTCGTTATGGCATGCGGGCAGAGCCTGGTGCCATCCGGCATTTGCATCTGGATGCCGATGGTAATTTCCACCTGGAAGTGATCGGCGGAGGTGAGCCGGAAGGCATATGTGGCACCGGCATCTTTGATCTGGTTGCGGAGGGCTACCGCTGGGGATATATCCAGGGAAATGGTATGCTGAACACGGAGCGGAAGAAAAATATTATGTGGGTGTGGGAAGAAGACACCCAGCAGTCTCTGCCTGCGCTGGTCTATTACACCAGTGGGGAAAAGCAGCTCTATTTTACCCAGAAGGATATTCTGGAATTTATCCGCTGCAAGGCGGCTGCCCACACGATGGTGGCAACGCTGCTGGATGCCTGTGGGATTCAGATAGAGGATGTGGGGAATATCTACTTGGCCGGAGGGTTCGGAACCCATATCGATATAGAGTCCGCCATCACTGTAGGCATCTACCCGGATGTAGACCGGGGGAAGCTGATCCTTCTGGGAAATACCTCCCTGGCAGGCGCCAAAAAGATGCTTATGGACGGCACCCAGCGGGAACGGGTGTCACATTTTCTGGAAAGCAGCACCTACCTGCATTTTTCAGAGATGGATCATTTTCTGGAAAATATGGTGGCAGCCCAGTTCATCCCCCATACCAACGGGGCGTTGTACCCCAGTGTGAAGCGCCGGATATAGTGGCAGGTGTGCCGCAGGTTGCATTTTTCTGCCGCCTGTGGTAGAATAGCAAAAACTTATGGAAACAAGGAAGAAACCGGATGAGTAAACAGACGAAAAAAATCTTTGCCGCCGTTCTGATTGTGCTGGGTATAGGACTATTGGCAGCAGCGGGATGGATGTGGTTCGATGCCAATATAGACCGCAGTGGCTGGCAGCGGCAGGAGGATGGCAGCTATAGCTACCGGGATTTTCATGGAAAAAAGATCACCGGATGGTTGGAGCTGGAGGATAGAACCTGCTATTTCGATGAGAATTTCACAATGGTCACCTCCTGGCAGACCATACAGGGTAACCGCTATTATTTTGGCGGGGATGGCGTCCTGGCTCATGGCTGGCTGGAGCTGGAAGAGGGAACCTATTATATGGATGCCACCGGAGCCATGCAAACCGGTTGGCAGAAGATTGGTCAGAATCGCTACTATTTTTCCGAAGATGGCCGGATGCAAACCGGCTGGCAGGACATGCAGGGTAGCCGCTATTACTTCCAGGCTCAGGGACAGATGACCATCGGCTGGCTGGAGCTGGATCAGAAGAAATATTATTTTGGTGACCAGGGACAGATGCTTACCGGCTTGCAGGAAATGGAAGATGGCCTGCGCAGTTTCCGGGAGGATGGCTCCATGGTCACCGGATGGGTGGAGGAAGATGACGGCCGGTATTACTACGATGCCGGCGGCCTGCGCTGCTATAATTGGCAGGAGATAGAAGGAAAATACTACTATCTGGATGAAAACGGCCGGATGCAAACCGGTTGGCACCTGGAAGGGGAGTACAGCTATTATCTCTTGGAAGATGGCAGCGCCGCCGTAGGCCGTCAGATCATCGATGGCCAGACCTATTATTTCACCCCCAAGGGGATTATGGTCATTTTGGTAAATAAAGACAATCCCATCCCCAGCTACTATGAATATGATATTGTGGTGGCGGAGGACTATCATCAGATTCAGCGCATTGCAAAGGAGCCCCTGCTGAATATGCTGGCGGACTGCCGGGCGGCAGTAGGCTCCTGCATTTTCAACAGTGCTTACCGTACCCGGAAACAGCAGCTCACGATTCTGGAAACCCGAACCGAGGAATATATCCAAAAGGGTATGACACCGGAGCAGGCTTATACAGAGACCTTGAAAACCGTCGCTCTGCCGGATACCAGTGAGCACCAGTTGGGTTTGAGCTGCGACCTAGTAGGCCAGGAGGCCAATGCCTGGCTGGCCGAGCATTGCTGGGAATATGGATTTATTCTGCGCTACCCGGAAGGGAAAAAAGAAATCACCGGTATTATCAACGAACCCTGGCATTTCCGTTATGTGGGTACCCGGGTCTCTCTGGATATGAAAGATACAGGCCTTTGCCTGGAAGAATATTTGGGGGCTGTGTAAAAACATCCGCGCCGCAAGCTGTAAAGCCGGGCGCGGATGTTTATGTTGGAAGTATTCGATAAGTCCCTCTCAGTCATGCTGTCGAATGACAGCTGGCATCCCCGGTGCTGATTCCGGAAGTGACAATATCATACCGTCCCCAGGGCAGTACTTGGGGACGGTATGGAAAAGGCTCTTTACTCGCCGATGGAAAAAACTATTTTTTCGGAAATTCTTGTTGCATTTTGGAAATCTCTTGCTATAATGAACATAGTCCAGCGCCGCAGGGAGTAGGATGTCGTGCGTTAAGTACCGGTCGGATGGGAGGTTGCCGCCGGGCGAAGGGGTGTGCCCCGCGATACGACAGCCGCAACCGCCTGAGCCAGATGCCTTTCACTCATTTATCGGAGGCGTGACGCTGGAAAGTACATATTCCCCTAACCTCCTCCATTATTTTAAAGGAGGACTTTTTTATGTCCAAAAGCACTGACCCGGGGCGTTCCCGGATGGATACCCGTACCCTTAGCACCTGTGCGCTGATGTGCGCCCTCAATGTGATTCTGGCTCGGTTCATGACGGTTATGCCTTCTTCCGTGGCCCGGCTTTCCATCGAGGCGGTTCCCCTGGTGCTTACCGGATACTTCTTCGGCGTTGTGCCGGGAATGCTGGTGGGCTTCGTGGGAGATACCATTGGCTGCCTGTTCAGCGGTTATGGCTGGAACCCCATTTTGTCCGTTAGCCCCATGATGGTTGGCGCCTTTGCCGGAATTCTGCGTCCGCTGGTAAAATCCACGGATCCCAAGTGGCTGATGCTTCAGGTATCTGCCACAGTACTGCCCTCCAAAGTTTTGGGCAGCATCTATTGGACGAGCCAGTGCCTGGTGTGGCTGGGCTTCAGCAAGAAGGGGCTGGGGGCACTGATGGCTGTGCGGGCGGTGGAGGCGCTGCTGGAGTGGCTGCTGGTCAGCCTGGTGGTGACGCTGCTGCTGAAAACCGGAATTTTCCGCCGGATGCACCTGTTTCCGGTTGCCAGAGAGGATCAGAAGCACACCGATCCTCTGAATACAGCTTCCGGCTGCCTGGTCATTCTTCAGATCGCTCTGCTGGCTCTGCTGGATGTGCTGGGAAAACTCCCGATCACCAATGGCTCGTTGCCGTGGCTGCCCCGGCTGGGACTGAGCCTGCTTACGTTGCTCCCCGGTTTTATGGCAATCGTCCTGGCAATTCTCTCTGGAAAAAAAGAAAACTAAGAAGGTAATATTATGACGTACGAAGAAGCACTCCAATATATTCACAATGTCTGCTGGAAGGGCAGCGTACCCGGTCTGGAGCGTACCCGGGAGCTGCTGGCCAAGATGGGAAATCCGGAAAAGAAGATGAAGTATGTCCACATCACCGGAACCAATGGCAAGGGTTCTACCGCAGCCATGACGGCCTCTGTTCTGCGTAAGGCAGGTTACCGCACGGGTCTGTATACCTCTCCCTTCCTGTGGCGCTTTAACGAGCGAATGAATGTAGACGGCCAGGATATTTCCGATGAAGAGCTGGCAGAGATCACCGCCCAGGTGATGCCTCTGGCAGAGTCCATGGCGGATCATCCCACGGAATTTGAATTGGTAACGGTAATTGGCTTTGCTTATTTTGCCCGGCACAATTGCGACGTTGTTGTGCTGGAGGTGGGCATGGGTGGTGCGCTGGATTCCACCAATGTGATTCCTGCGCCGGAGGTTGCCGTTATGACCAACATTGGTCTGGATCATACGGAATACCTGGGCAATACCCTGGAAGCCATTGCCCGTACCAAGGCCGGTATCATCAAACCCGGCAGCCGTGTGGTTTTGTATCCCTCTGCCAATGAAGTGGAGGAAGCCGTCCGGGATGTTTGCACCCGGTTGGCCACACCTCTGGCAGTGGCAGATTTTGGCAAGATTCAGCCCAAGAGCCGGGATTTCTCCGGCCAAGTGTTCTCCTATAAGGAGTTCCCGGATGTGTGCCTGCCCCTTCTGGGCGAGCACCAGCTGCGCAATTGTGCCGTGGTTCTGGAAACTGTCCAGGCACTGATTGCTCAGGGCTGGAATATCACCCGGGAGAATCTGTATGATGGCATCCGGGATACCGTCTGGCCCGGCCGGTTTGAACTGTTGCGGAAAGACCCGGTCTTTATTGTGGACGGTGGTCACAATCCTCAGTGCCTGGAGGCACTGGCGGAAAATGTCCGGGAGTACCTGGCGGGGCGCCGGATCGTAGGACTAACCGGAGTTATGGCGGACAAGGATTACACGGATATGTATGCGGAAATGGCATCGCTCATTTCTCAGTTTGTCACAGTCACTCCGGATAATCCCCGGGCTATGCCGGCACAGCAGCTGGCGGGTTTCCTGGCGGATCGTTTCGGCAGTACAGCCCAGGCTGCGGAGAGTGTGGAGCAGGGGGTTGTCAAAGCAATGGAGCTGGCAGGTGCCGATGGTGTGGTACTCGCCTTTGGTAGTCTGTACATGACGGGAACCATCCGTGAAACCGTGAAAAAAAGCGTATAAAACAAGAATTGGGCCTGCCGTAATCGGCAGGCCCAAAAACATATACGGAGAAATTACTTGGCGAAGACCTTCTTCAGCTGAACGAAGCGGGGCAGGCCGTCTTCCTTGACCATGGAAGTTTCGCCCTGGATCAGAGGCAGGCAGTAATCGATGAAGCCCTGGTTGACACCGTTGCCTTCTTCGTTGATCCATTCCAGAGGAACCTTCTTCTCGGTGTTGGCAACCAGGCTCAGGTCGAACAGTTCGGGCTCGCAGTGGTAGCCGTTCTCGTCACGGGTGCACTTGAAGCCAACCATTTTGTCGGTCATGCCGGCAACAGCGGCTTCCACGGCAGTCTTGCCGGACAGGAAGGACTCAGCCATATCAGTGCCGGAAGCGCAGTGAGCGGCGCAGCGCTGCAGCAGGCTCAGCTCGATGGGACGAACCTTCACACCCATTTCAGCCTTGATTACTTCGGTCAGGCGGGCAGCCAGGCCACCCAGCTGGGCATGGCCGAAGCCGTCGGTGCCGGAGGTCTTTGCTTCGGAAACGAAGGTGCCGTCGGCATAGTGGATGCCCTCGGAAACAGCAACCAGGCAGTTGTGCTTCTGAGCGTAAACGCGCTTTACGTCGGCGATGAACTTGTCCATGTCGAAGTCCACCTCGGGGAGGTAAATCAGGTCGGGGCCATCGCCCTTCACGTTGGCGCAGGCAGCGGCGGCGGTCAGCCAGCCGGCGTGACGACCCATGCACTCAATTACGGTTACCATGCCCTTGTCGTAAACCTGGCAGTCACGGCTTACTTCCATGAAGGAGGTAGCGATATACTTGGCAGCGGAGGCGAAGCCGGGGCAGTGGTCGGTACCGGCCAGGTCGTTGTCGATGGTCTTGGGCACGCCCATGACACGGCACTCGTAGCCAACCCGGTTCATGTACTTGGAAATCTTGTTGCAGGTATCCATGGAGTCGTTGCCGCCGTTGTAGAAGAAATAACGGACATTGTACTTCTTGAAGATTTCCAGAATCTTCTTGTAGTCGGTGTCGTCTACATCGGGGTCAGCGATCTTGTAGCGGCAGGAACCCAGGGCAGAGGAGGGGGTGTGCATCATGTTGGCCAGTTCTGCGGGATCTTCCTCGTCCATGATCATCAGCTGGTCATTCAGAACACCAACGATGCCGTGGTGAGCGCCGTAAACGGTGGTGATGTTGGGATTCTCCAGACCGGCCTTGATAACGCCGTAAGCGGAGCAGTTGATGACGGAAGAAGGACCGCCGGACTGACCGATAATCAGAGAACCAACCAGATTCTTTTCAGACATTTTAAATACCTCCAAATAGGATATGACAGAATGTTTTGTGGATTTTGCCAGAAAAGGGCGGCAAAAAGCCTATACGTCACACATTATAGCATGAATCCGGTGTTTTGGCAAATATTATTATTGAAATTTGGAAAAAATGTGCTATAATATCCATTGAAAAAAAGCGGGTGCAAACCTGCTGATTAAGAAAGGATTGATTCCAATGGCTCTCGTAACTACTACCGAGATGTTTAAGAAGGCTTACGACGGCGGCTACGCCATCGGTGCTTTCAATGTCAACAACATGGAGATCGTCCAGGGTATCACCGAAGCTGCCGGCGAGCTGAAAAGCCCCGTCATTCTGCAGGTGTCCAAGGGCGCCCGTGCTTATGCGAACCACACCTACCTGGTGAAGCTGGTGGAAGCTGCTGTTCAGGAGAACCCTGAAATTCCCATCGCTCTGCACCTGGACCATGGCGATACCTTCGAGCTGTGCAAGAACTGCATCGACGGCGGCTTTACCTCCGTCATGATCGACGCTTCTTCCAAGTCCTTCGAGGAGAACATTGCCCTGACCAAGCAGGTCGTTGAGTACGCACACGACCACGGCGTTGTTGTCGAAGCTGAGCTGGGTACCCTGGCTGGCGTGGAAGACGAAGTTGCTGTTGAGCACGGCAAGGAAAGCTATACCCGTCCCGAGGAAGTGGAAGAGTTTGTTTCCCGTACCGGTTGTGACTCCCTGGCAATTGCCATCGGTACCAGCCACGGCGCTTACAAGTTCAAGGCTGCTCAGTGCACCCGCAATGCCGACGGCGTTCTGGTTCCCCCTCCCCTGCGTTTCGACGTTCTGAACGAGGTTGTGAAGCGTCTGCCCGGTTTCCCCATTGTGCTGCACGGTTCTTCCTCCGTTCCCCAGGAGTTCGTAAAGATGGTCAACGCTTACGGCGGCAACATGCCCGATGCCATCGGTATCCCCGAGGATCAGCTGCGTGAGGCTGCAAAGCTGGCTGTCTGCAAGATCAACATTGACTCCGACATCCGTCTGGCAATGACCGGCAACATCCGTAAGTACTTTGCCGAGCATCCCGACCACTTCGACCCCCGTCAGTACCTGAAGCCCGCTCGTCAGGCTGTCAAGGACATGGTTGCCCACAAGATCGTTCACGTTCTGGGCTCCGACGGCAAGGCCTAAGTCCTTATCCGGACACAATTTATCCCCACTGCTCACTGGCAGTGGGGATTTTTGTGTCCCAAAAACTATACAGACTTTTCTGCTTTCTGGGGCAAAAATGGTTTTCTGTTCTGGTGAGTACCTGACAGAAAACCATTTTCTATTTTATGCAGCTGCCTGCTTTGTAGATTCCGTATCCCAGGGTTGCGCCCAGGGTGTTCAGAATCAGGTCGTCAATGTCGCAGGCACCCACCATCAGCAGTGCCTGTAAAAGTTCGATGGTGGAGATGATCAGCACAACCGACAGTACAGTGCGCCATAACCGCCTGATGGAAGGGAACAGTCTGGGTAAAAAATACCCGAGGGGGATAAAGAGCAAAACATTGCCCAGCAGGTTCCTGATTGCAATGCGAACCAGATGCTGCCTTACCGGCGGGACAAGCAGCCTGCTGAACAGCCGGATGGTGCCCAGAGGCCGCAGTGTGATGTGGGAACGGAGGTAAACACCATAGGGCATTCCTGCCGGATTGGGTACCCGGGCAAACAGCAGCCACAGCATGCATCCGCAGTACACAATAAACAATGCGCTTGCCAGCCTGGATGCCTTTTGGTTCATGGTGCTCCCCTCCTTTTTGGTCAATTCCGGCTCATTATATCAGAGGCGATAGGAAAAGGCAAGGAAAAATCCGTGGAAATAGCCCTTGCCTTTTTGCAGGAGTCATGCTACTCTTGAAAGAAAAAGGAGAAAAAGGAGAAAAAGATGGAAAGACCTATTTGCAGGGATATTATTTTCCTCAGCCGTCCCTCCGCACCTGCTGTACCGGAGGATGCTTCGCTGGGGCAGGATCTTCTTGATACGTTGCGTGCCAATCGCCAGGGCTGTGTGGGTATGGCCGCCAATATGATCGGTGTTGCCAAGCGGGTGATCGTGGTGGACGCGGATGGAACAGAGCTTCTTATGTACAATCCGGAGATTCTGAAAAAATCCGGTGCCTATCAGGCTGAGGAAGGCTGCCTTTCCTTGTCCGGCACCAGAAAAACGGAGCGCTTCCAGACCATCAAAGTCCGCTACCAAAATGCAGCCTTCCAAACCAGAATCAAAACCTTTCAGGGCTTTACCGCCCAGATTATTCAGCATGAATGTGACCATTTGGAAGGAATCCTGATTTAAAAAAACGCCCGGATTGCCATTTTCGGCAGTCCGGGCGCTTTTTAATCAATTCAAAGAAGAAATCTTCTAGACATATCCATACATGCCCCGTACACTCACTTCTCCGGAGCTTACAGATACGATGCCCTCGGGCGTTTGCACGATCAGATCTCCGTCCTGGCCGATGTCTATGGCCTTTCCGTGGGAGACGGTGTCCGCACGGAGGATGGATACATCCTTCCCCAGAGTGATGCAGTCCCGGCGGTAGCTGCGCAGCATATCTGCTTTTCCTGTCAGCAGGGTTTGGGACATGTCGCAAAGACATTCCATCATGGCTGCCGCAACTTTTCCCCGGCAAACGGGGCGCTGGCTCACCATGGACAGGGAGGTGGCCATGGTTTGCAGTTCCGGGGGAAAATCCTGCTCCTGCTGGCAGCAGTTTACACCGATGCCTACAATGGCATAATCCAGCTTGCCGTCTGCGGAAATGCCCATTTCGGTCAGAATTCCCGCAACCTTCCGGTTTCCATAGATCAGGTCATTGGTCCATTTGATACCCGGCCGCAGTCCGGTAGATGATTGAAGCGCATCGCACATAGCTACCGCTGTGGCACAGGTCAGGTGCATCAGTGCCCCAGGGCTGCACTGTGGGCGCAGCAGCATGCTCAGATAGATGCCCATCTGTGCCGGGGACTGGAAACTGCGTCCCAGCCGTCCCCGGCCGGCAGTCTGCTGCTCCGCAAGCACCACGGTACCGTGGGGAGCACCGCCGGATGCCAGCTGCTTCAAGCAGGTGTTGGTGGAATCAACGCTGTCAAGAACAATCAGCTTTTCCTTCCAGGGATAGGCAGGGGAGAGGCAACGCTCCAGGGATATGGCCAGAGAATCAGTCAATGTCCTTCACCACTTCCGCAGGAGCCTGATCCAGAACCTCCGGATGCTGGAACAGCCGCTTGTAGTATTTCAGGAAGGCGGCGTAGTAGAAGCCGTCCACCGTCCGCTCATCCAGGGTGAAGCGGAAATCTACGTATTTTTTCTGTACCACGTTGCCCTCTTCGTCCAGCTCATTGGCCTTGCGCTTGCAGCCGAAGGAGCCGAACACAGGTACATTGCCAAAATCGTACAGGTGATGGTATACCGGCGGGATGCCCAGCGAACCCATGCTGGTCAGGTAGATGCTTCCGTGGAAGGGGCTTACCTCCAGCAGGAACTTGGGCAGCAGACCAAAATAGTCCATGGTTTTCAGCAGCCACACCAGGAATTTCAGCACGATACCGGGAACCAGCATGAATGCGTATGCCACATTATCTACGGCGGCATTCAGAGGGGTGTTTTTTACCTTGGTGATCTCCTCGTTCAGCTTCCGGTAGATGTCGTAGGCGGTATCCCGGGGAGACAGGTGGAGCTTGATTTCCGTTTCTGCGCCATCGGTGCTCATTTCCTTCTTGATGGTCATGCAGAACTGAATGTCCTCCCCACGGGAGTAGATATGCTGGCCGGAGATAAAACGGTTTACGCCGGGATACTTTGCGATAGCCCGGCAGTAGCAGGCCAGAAAAACGTGTACGATGCCAAAGTTGGTCAGCCCTTCCCGGCGCTTGGCACGGATGTAGCGCTCCACATTGGTGATTTCAAAATGCTCTTCAAACAGGTTGGAAGCTCCGTTCCGGTCAGGCATAATGTAGCAGCCCAGCTGATTGGCAGGAGGCAGGCTCCGGATCCGGCGGCCATCCACCCGGTCGCCCCATGTGGGGTGATATTCCCCGGAGGGAGAAATGCGCATGGCAAAAATCAGCAGGGTGCAGCCCAAAAACAGCAGCGTGTTGGGCAGCAGGACAATGACATCTTCCCATTTTTTCAGGAAGATGGCCTGGCGGTTGTAGTAGTAAATGGCGGCCAGGGGAACGAGCATCACCGGGAACAGCAACCATGTCTTGTCCTGACGCATCCCGGAAGTGATGTCCATGTACAGGAAGGCGAAGAAGAACATGGCAACCCAGAACAGGCCGATCATCGCCTTGCCCTGGAGATTGTCCCGTCCCCAGGCGCAGGCGAAAATAGCCAGCATCCAAACGGGGATAGCGGTTTTGTAAAATTGTTCTTTTCCGTTCACCAGGGTGATGAGTACATACAGCAGCGTAGCTGCTACAGGCAGCACCAGCTGCAGCCATACATTGGCCGGGTTTGCGGTGAGATTCCACAGGATAATGCGGCTGGCGGCAGAGACCACCAGGCACAGGGACATCAGCCAGACAAATCCGTTTTTGGGGCTGACATAAAAATGAATGTTGTTTTTCATTGTGTTCACCTTATTTCTTCTTATCTGTCATGGAGCGCTTGAGCCAGTGCGGCCATATGCTCCGGTGTGGTGCCGCAGCAGCCGCCCAGGAGTGCGGCGCCGTTGTCCCGGCAGGCTTTGCCGATTTGGGCGAAGGAGGCGGGATCCAGATTGTATTCCGCTTCGCCCTGGGCATTGATGGTGGGATTGCCTGCATTGGGCTTGCAAATAAGCGGAAGCTTGGTGAAGCGACGCAGTCTGCTTACCAGGTGGGGGGTCATGTCGTCTGCTGCCACACAGTTGAAGCCCACTGCGGCAGCGCCCCATTCTTCCAGTTGGGTCATCAGCGGGGCAGCGTCCTGGCCGCTCCACAGGTATCCACCGGACTGCATGGTGAAGCTGATCATTGTGGTTTGCGCGCCTTCCAGCTGGGCGGCGGTGAGAATGGCTTCTGCTTCCTGGGGATAGAGCAGTGTTTCGCCAATCAGAACATCCGCGCCCCCTTCCAGAAGTCCCCGGATTTGAACCCGGTAGTTTTCCACCAGCATTTCAAAGTTGTCCGGGTTCCAGCTGTCGCAAAATGCGGCCAGTGTGGTAAGATCTCCGGCAACCATGCAGCCGGGAGCGGCGGAGCGGGATAGGGCAACCAGCTGGGCGTTGATTGCCTGGGCATGGTTCTGCAGGCCAATTTTTTCCAGGGCAATGGGCTGCGCCTGGAAGGTGGGGGCGTAAACAATTCGGCTTCCGGCCTGGGCGTAGCCCCGCTGGAGGGAAACCAGCACTTCCGGGTTGCGCAGTACCCAGTCTTCCGTCACGGCATCTTTTGGCATGCCGTGTTTGCGCAGCCAGGAGCCGGTAGCCCCATCCAGCAGACAGGGGCCTTCCCTGAGCAGGGCAGAGAATTCTTCGTTCGTGAGCATTGTGTTTCCTCTTTTCACATTGGGTCAGATACATGCATTATAAAGGAAACCGGAGAAAAATGCAATAGAAAGGTTGTGCAGGGCAGGATTCCTTTTCTTTTCCAATCTCCGATGTGTTGTTGGATTTTCGGAAAAAATCCCCACAAATTGCCTATTTTCTCCTGCCATGTCTTGCAATGCTTCGGAGGGGATGGTATAATAATATTACGTATTTTTAAACAGACAGAAAGGGTGGAATTGCTTTGTTCAAACGTATTCTTAGTCTGATTCTTTGTTTCAGTCTGCTTCTGTCCTGTGCGCCGGTGGTTTTGGCGCAGGAAGAAGTTTCCTCCCAGGAGGAAACGCGGCAGACCCAGGAGCCTGTTCAGCAGCAGACCTCGGAAGAGACACAGGAGACACAAGAGCAGACACAGCAGGAAACCACGGATTTGCTGACGGAGGAAAATACAGAACCTTCGTCCCAGCCCGATGCGCAGCCCAGCGGCTGGTTCCGGGAGATGGCCTGGCAGCTGAAAGATGGCTGCCTGACGCTTTCCTATGACCCCGCCTATCAGGAAGAGACGGATTTTTCGGACTGGCTGGGAGAGATCCGCAAGGTGACCGTGCAGGAGGGAATCCGGGCAATTCCGGACGCGCTGTTCTATTACTGTACCGCCCTCACTGTGGTGAATCTGCCGGAGAGTCTGGAAACGGTGGGCATGTATGCCTTCCCGGAATTTTGGAGCATCCGGGTGTACTATGCCGGAAGTGCGTCCCAGTGGGAGAAGGTCACCCTGGCGGAGGAAGCAGGGCTGTCGCCGGAGCAGGTGCATGTTGGCACGACAGATCGGTGTGCGGTTGTTTATGTCCCGGAAGATCCGGCCACCTGTGCCAAGGCAGGCTGCAAAGCCCACTGGGTTTGTGAAACCTGCGGCAGGCTTTATTGGGATGGGGCGGCGCAGAGTTCTGCAGCCCGGGAAGAGGTTTTCCTGCCGATGGGGCACCGGATGACATATACGCCCCCGGCGGATGCCGATTGCACCCAGCCGGGAAATTGCGGCTATTATACCTGTGGAAGCTGCGGCGGGATCTTCCTGGATGCCGCCGGAGAACAGCCCACTTATCTGGAGGATACCGTACTGCATCCCCTTGGGCACGATATGGACGAGACCAAGCCAAAGCAGCCAACCCACCAGGATGCCGGAAACAATGCCTACTACACCTGTAAAAATTGCGGCAAGGTTTTCAGCGATGAGCAGGGGATGGTGGAAACCTCTCTGGAGGATGAGCAGCTGCCCAGGCTGGCGGGAATTGCCTCCGGTACCTGGGGATCGAACCTGACCTGGGTCCTGGACGAGGACTATGTGCTTACAATCTCCGGCGAGGGAGATATGTATTATTACCCCTACCCCACCTACCCCTGGGAACCTTACAAGACTCAGGTGGTCAAGGTGGTGCTGGAAGATACCGTTACCTCTGTTGGCGATAGCGCATTTGAAGGCTTTACTGCGCTGAAGGAAGCGAAAATGGGCAAAGTGAAAATAGGGAGCGATGCTTTCTATCAATGTGCCAGCCTGACGCAAGTGGAAATTGCCGGAGGACGGGGCGCATTGGGGGGCATGGCGTTTGCCGGCTGTACCGAATTGAAGACCTTTACCCTCCCGGGTGGCTTTACGGAAATTGGCTTTGGCGCCTTTGGATTCAATCCCAATCTGGAGAGCATAACGCTTCCGGATACAATTCAGGCAATCCGGCGTAATGCGTTTTCCGATACCGGGCTAAAGAGCTTTACTGTCCCCCGGGACTGCAAGGTTATTGAGTTGCAGGCATTTTTCCGGTGCAGCGCATTGAAAACAGTCACATTTTCCAAGAAGCTGACCTCCATAGGCCGTCAGGCTTTTTCCAAATCGGGACTTGTGGAAGTCACCATTCCCGGAAATGTTACGACGATTGAAGACGATGCCTTTGTATTCTGCGAGTCGCTGGAGCGGGTCACTCTGGAGGAAGGTGTGCTCTCCATTGGGGATAGCGCCTTCCGGGAGTGCTATGCGATGCAGGAGGCGACGATTCCTGCCAGCGTTTCCAATATAGACAATGGCGCGTTCAATAATCCAAGCCTGGAGGTTGTACATTATGGTGGCACCCTGGCTCAGTGGAGTGCTCTGATTCAGGAGAAAGAGAATGTAGTCAGTCGATATACCCGGGTACAGACCAAAGATATCACAGATATCATCGGTGGCAACTGTGGCGATTCTCTGCTCTGGGAGCTGGAAGAAGATGGTACGCTGGTCATTTCCGGAACCGGCAGAATGTATGATTATTATTACAGCGGCATTGAATATTCCGATTCTTATTCTGTAATCACGACTGCACCCTGGGGCAAGCTGCCTGTTAAGCGCGTGAAACTGGAAGAGGGAATTACTTACATTGGTGAGTATGCATTTGCCGGCGGTTTTTCGGAGAAAAATCAGCTGGATTTGCCTGACAGCCTGGAAGAATTGGGAAGCGGTGCCCTTTTCCGTGCGGAAAACTTTACGGGAACCATTACAATACCTGCCAAAGTAGGAAAAATTGGCTCCCTGGCGCTTACCGGTATCACGGGGATCACCGCTTTCCAGGTAGAAAAAGGCAATATGAAATTCTGTGCGCAGGATGGAATACTCTATTCTTACGACAAGACCAGCGTGTATGCCTGTCCCCGGGATAAGCGTGGCAAACTGTCCATTCCTGCTACGGTTACCCGCATTGAAGATGGTGCCTATTGGAACTGCAGCGGCCTGACAGGCAAGCTGACCTTGCCTAAAAACCTGACCTACATTGGTATGTGGTCCTTTTGGAACTGTTCCGGCCTGACGGGACAGCTGGTGATACCGGATACGGTTACCAGCATTGGCGGCCTTTCCTTCAGCAGCTGTACCGGCTTTACCGGGAAGCTGACCCTTCCCAAAAAACTGACATACCTCGGTTGGGAAGCTTTCATTCGCTGCTCCTTTACAGGCACGCTGCATATCCCTGCCGCCTTGGAAGAGATTGGTAACCGTGCGCTGCGCGGAGTAGGCATTACAGAGGTTACCGTTGACCAGGCAAACCAGAACTTCCGGGCGATGGATGGTCTGCTTTATTCCAAGGATGGCACTAAGCTGATTTATTGCCCATCCGGGAAAAAGGGCGAGGTGATTATTCCCGAGGGAGTAACGACCCTTGGCCACCAGTGTTTTACAGAAACGGGAGTTACCCGTGTTGTAGCCCCTGATGGACTGACAACATTGTTAGGTGATCCCTTTGGCTATTCTAGCCTGGAAGAAGTGGTGCTGCCTGCCACAGTTACCACAGTTACATCGGATTATAATAACTTTTGGGGAATGAATGTTGTTCTCGCTGCTGTTCAATATGGGGGAACGCTGGAAGAATGGTGCAAGTTGGTAGAGCAGTGTCCCAGCCTTGGTTATGCGCCTGTTTACACGGAAGAGGGCGGCATGGGTTACTGCGAGAATGTGTGCTGGAAACTGAAAGATGGTTGCCTGACCATTTGCAGCTCCACGCTCCCCAATATTTTTCCAAGAACCCATTGGCTGAATTGCCGGGATAAAATTCAGAAAGTTGTGGTGGAAGAGGGCGTTACCATGCTCTTTAACAGTTCCTTCTTTCAGTGCAAGAACCTGACTCAGGTGCAGCTGCCCCAGAGTCTGACATGGATTGATTCCGTTGCCTTTGCCGGGTGCGAGGGTCTGGAAACACTGGAATTGCCGGATTCCCTGGAGGAAATGGGCAATGATGTCTTTGACGGCTGTGTCAACCTGAAAACGCTGAATCTGCCGGATTCTCTGACGAAAATCGGCAGTGGTGTCTTCCGGAAATGTGAAAAGCTCAACCTGCTGGATGCATCTGCTGCGCCCACCCAGGTGAGCCAGGAGTATATTCTCCTGAATGACTTCGTATCCGTTCCCCAGTGGTTCCGGGAGGCAACCCAAAACCAGGCGCAGCTGGAATGGCACCTGGTCTCCGACAACGGAAAGGTGACCAATGGATATGGCGGCACCCAGGACTGTGTTCTGCGCCCGACAGGAACCGGAAAACTGGTGCTCAAATGTGTGGAAACTTATACCCATGCATCCGTGACCATAGAACTGCAGGTTCTGGGTAGCTATCAGATTCGCCCGGCGGATGTCCTTCGCCTGACGGCGGGGGATCGCTACCAGCTGTCTGTTTGGCTGTTCCCGGATGCAATTGCGCAGCAGAATGTAACCTGGTCTGTGGAAGAGGATACCTATGCGTATATATCCGATTCCGGCTTGCTGGTAGCAAGACCGGTGCAGCAGGCGGGACAGGTAACCGTTGTAGCAACTCTGGAAGATGGATTCCAGGTTACAAAGACGTTCCTGGTCTATCCCAAAACCCAGGCCCTTGCCCTTTACCGGGGAGACCAGCAGCTGGGCGACACTTTGTCTGTGGATATGTGCGCCGGAACGGGCTTTAACCTTTCGGCATACCCGGTTCCCGGGGATGCTCAGAGCCGGGTAAGCTGGAGCAGCAGCCAGACAAAGGTGGCAACCATAGAGCAAAGTGGAAAAGTGACGCTGATTGCCCCCGGCACGACGGTGCTCACCGCAGTAGCCAGGGATGGAAGCAATGTGCGGGCAAAACTGACCCTGACGGTGTATTACGCCGATCCGGCAAAGAAGCTGCAGCTGTGCCCGGAAGAGCTTCCGGCTGTTGGCCTGCAGCCCGGGCAGAGCGTCCGGCTGGCGCTTTTGGGCAATGACCGGATCCCGGCAGAGCATGTTTCCTTTGAAATCCCTGCCAAGCAGAGTGAAATTGCTACCGTTGACGAAAATGGTGTTCTCACAGCGGGAAATAAAACCGGAAGCGTTACCGTTACGGCAACCATTCCCGGAGATCCTCTGAAGCGGAAGGCAACCTGTAAGGTTACAGTCATTGCCATGCAGGCGCAAACCATCTCTGTTTCTGCCCCAGGGGCGCAGGAGGGTAACCTCATCATCGATGGAGATACGCTGAAAACCGGCGGGAAGCTGCCGCTCAGTGTGGAAGTCCTGGATTATGCCGGCGAAAAAATGGAGGGTGCCAAGCTCAAGTGGACTTCCTCCGATTCTACGGTAGCGAAGGTCACGGTGAATAAAAATGGTACCGTAGATTTGGTCATTCCGGCAGGTGCCTCCGGTGAGACCTGCATCCAGGCACAGGCAACCGACAAGCAGAAGGCCGCGGGGCAGCTGTATGTCTCCGTGCGGAATTATGCCCCCCGGATCAGCAGCCAGAAGCTGCAGCTCAACAGCTATATGACCCAGGGCACCGAGTTGACGCTGCTGGGAAGCTATGGCTATCAGGTGCAGAGTGTGCAGCTGCGCAATGCGGATACATTCACGGAGAACAGAGACTTTACCGCAGCGCTGGATGGCACCCGGCTGACCATCGGTACAAGAAGTGTTCTGAACAATGGAACCCACAGCCTGTTGCTGGAAGTCACCAGCCGGTATGAAGAAAAGGAAAGAACGGACCGGATTCCGCTGACGGTTGTCGTAAAGAATTCTCTGCCCAAGGTTACGGTGAAGCAGCAGGGCAAGCTGGATCTTGCCTATATGGGCAGCCAGGCATCGCTCAAGCTGACACCGGCTTCCGGAGAAGTAGAGTATGTTTCTATGGATGGTTGCAGCGGCTTCCAGCTGCTCGGCAATGGCGGGGATGCCACCGTGCAGTATGTAGGTACAAGCGGCGGAAAGGTCAATACCAAAGCGACGCTCTATATCGAGCTGAAAAACTATCGGGTCAGAGCGGAGGCGAAGCTGACGCTGGCAACCACAAAGAGCAAGTACCCGGCCAAACTCAGCGCCCAATCCGGTATGGTAAATCTTGAACTGGGTGATACGGCAACGGTGCAGCTGTTGGGTGTGGATATGGACAAGACCATCGTGTGGACAGACAGTTCGCTGGTATCCATCCAGGTGTCCGGGAATACACTCCGGATGTCTCTTCAGGGCAAGACCGGCGGAAAGGTTCCCCTGTATGTGCAGGGAGAAAACTGGGCAGAGCCACAGACCCTGACCTATACCATCGCCGTAAATACCAAGATGCCTACGGCAAAGCTGGCAAGCACCACATTGAAGCTGAACAGCCGTTTCCCCCAGGCGGTGGCAGAGAGTAAACTTACCCTGTCCCACACCGGACTGGTGCCGGAAGAAGTCCGCTTTGCGTTCACAGGAAAAGCTGCCCAGCAGAAAGAAGCGCAGAAGCTTACCCTGAGCTATCTGGATGGCTGTGTAGTTGCCGGAATTGAGGAGGGGCAAACCCCTGCAAATGGCACCTACAGCTATGCGGTCACGGTTACCTTGCCGGGAGGAAAGCAGATTTCCGCCGGAACGGTGAAGCTGTCCGTAGCCAATACCCTTCCGAAACTGAAGCTGTCTGCCACCAGGGTCAAGTTGAATCAGTATCTGGCCGGGGAGGAAACCGCAAGTGTGACGGTTACTGCCGGGAATGCCTGGGGGTATACCCTTGTGGGCTTCCGGGAACTGGAAAACTTCCCGGAGCTTGGCTTTGATGGAACCGCTCTTACGTTTAAGCTCTCCGATGCATCGGATACCGGCCGCACGTATGCCCTTACGCCTGTGTTCCGTATGAACGGGAAAGAGACCGATCTTCCCATGAAAGTGACTGTGAAAACAGAGGCCTATTACTCTCAGAAGATCGGCGTAAAGGTGACGGCCAAAGGAAAGCTGGATATGACCCAGCCCGGCCAGAAGATAACCTATACCATCGGCAAGCTGACCAATTGCCTGGGCAGCGTGGATGCTGTGAGTCTGGCAGGTGCGGATCGGGATGATTTCACTCTGGAAAAGCAGACTGTAAATGGTACCTGGGTTCTTTCCCTCCGGGATGATTGCCGGTACAATCCGAAGCAGACCTATCAGATTCAGCTTTTGTTCACCGTTTGCGGCAGGGAAGTGCCCTCTCAGGTGTTCAAGCTGAAAGTGAGCCAGTCTGTGGTGAAGGTCACCGCGGCTCCGGCATCTCAGGTAGTGTACCAGTCCCAGAGCCAGCCTGTAAGCTGGAAGTTGAACACAGTGCCTTCTGTCCAGGCAGAGCAGGTGCGGATCAACAGCAGAACCGCTGCGGCCCTTCGTGCTGTGCTGCATGAGGAGCAGCTCGTTCTGGACGGAAACACCCTGACACTGAAAAATGTGGCCTGGAATAAGCTCCCCGCGGGCAAGACCTATCCACTCATTCTGGATGTTCTGCCTCATACCCTGGCAGAGACCGGAAAGCCCGTTCAGCTGACGCTGTCCATTCAGGTGAAGAAGTAAAAGTATGCTGCCATCCATCCGGGAAACCGGGGGATGGCAGCATACTGTTTTTCAAAGACCGGGAAGCTGGGAAAACGAAAAACTAACGGTAGATTTTATTGCAAAAGGGTGGTATAATAAACCCAAATGACCAATGGGAGCTTTCCCGGAAAGATGAGGAACTACTGTGGAGCAGAGTTCGTTTGTCCACGGCGTGGATAAAAAGAATATACCGGTTTGCAAGATTCTGGGTGTGGAGCTGGCGGCCATCGATATGCCCTGGCTGATGGATTTTACCCAGACTTATTTGAAGGTGCTCTCCGGGGATTATATCTGTGTTTCCAATGTGCACACAACCGTCATGGCCTATCAGGATCCTGCTTATCTGGCAGTGCAGAATGGGGGCATTCTGGCCATTCCGGACGGGGGCCCCTTGTCTTCCACCGGCCGCAAGCGGGGATATCCGGGGATGAAGCGGGTAACTGGTCCAGACTATATGCAGCAGATGATCCGTCTGGGGTTGCAGCACGGATGGCGCCATTATTTCTATGGCGGCACTCAGGAAACGCTGGATGTTCTGGCAGAGGTTTTGCCCCAGCGTTATCCCGGCATTCAGATTGCCGGAATGTACAGCCCACCCTTCCGTACCCTGACCCAGCAGGAGGATGACCAGGTGGTGGAGGCCATCCGGGACGCAAAGCCGGATTTTGTCTGGGTCGGCCTGGGGGCACCCAAGCAGGAGAACTGGATGGCAGCCCACCAGGGGCGTGTGCAGGGGCTTATGGTAGGTGTAGGAGCTGCCTTCGATTACGAGGCAGGCAACATCCGCCGTGCCCCGGATTGGATGCAGAAGAAGAATCTGGAATGGCTCTATCGGTTGGCGCAGGATCCCAAGCGCTTGTTCAAACGCTATGTTTCCACCAATGCGGTGTATATCCTCCAGGTCGTACTGAAAGGAAAGTGAGCATGAATATACTCCTTGTCCATAACCGGTATCAGCTGGCCGGTGGGGAAGATACCGTTGTAGCGGAGGAGACTCGGCTGCTTCAGTCCCACGGCCACCGGGTTGTCCAATATTTTCGGGACAACCGGGAGCTGGAGCAGTGCTCCCGCTGGCAGAAGCTTCTTCTTCCCGGTATCTTTCTGTTTAATCCCAAAACCTACCATCAGCTGCGCCGGATCATCCGGGAGCAGGAGATTGATGTTGTACATGTACACAATACCCTGATGTTCGTTTCTCCGGCGGTATATTACGCCGCAAGGAGCAGAAATGTGCCCGTGGTGCAGACGGTACACAATTTTCGCCTGATTTGCCCCGGGGCAACCCTTTACCGGGACGGTATGGTGTGTGAAGACTGCTTGGAGAAGGGGCTTCATTGTGCCGTTCGTCACCGATGCTACCGGGGAAGCCGGGTACAAACCCTTGCCTGTGTGCTCTCTGCCCGTCTGCACCGGTTGACGGGGATTTATGGGAAGCTGAATTATATCTGCCTCACGGAATTCAACCGGCGGAAACTGCTGACGATGAAGGGCATTTCTCCGGAGAAAGTTTTTGTGAAGCCGAACTTTGTGTCCCAGCTGCCCGGCCTGGAGCCGGAGCAGACCCGTGCCAACCGGATCATTTTTGCCGGTCGCCTGGAAGAACTGAAGGGAATCCGGGTGTTGCTGGAAGCCTGGCGGCTTCTGGGGGCGGATGCCCCCCGCCTGGTGATCTGCGGGGATGGCCCGCTGGAAAGCTGGGCGCTGGAATTTGTGCAGAGCAACAAGCTGCGCAATGTTGCCATTGCGGGCCGGCTCCCCGGCGAAAATGTGCGGCGTTTGCTGGCCTCCAGCAAGGCGCTGATTATGCCTACCCAGTGCTATGAGGGGTTTCCCATGACCGTTGCGGAGGCATTTAGCGTTGGCACACCGGCGCTGGTCTCAGATCTTGGCAATGCGGGCAGTCTGATAAAGCAGGGTGTGACGGGGATGAAGTTCAATCCTCACTCTCCCAAATCCATTGCCGATACCGTTGCCCGGTTCCTGGAGGATACGGATACACCCTGGCAGGAAAATACCCTTGCCCAGTACCGTTTAACCATGACCCCGGAAAAGAATTATGAAATGCTCATGGATATTTATACCCGTGTCCGGGAAGAAATGAGGAGACGGAAATGAAGCATGTGGTAATCATCAGCAATATTCCCTCACCTTACCGCGCGGCGCTGTTTGCCTACCTGCAGGAAAACAGCCCGGGCTATCGTTTTTCCATCCTCTATACGGGAACCACCGAAGAGGATCGGGCATGGAGCGTGGATTGTGCGCAGCTGAAGAGCAGCTATTTTCTCCATGCCCATGTTCTGAATGTCAGGGGGGGAGAGGTTGGCGGTACGGCAAGGCGCTTCATCCATCTGTCCGGTGGTATGGGCGATATGCTTGCGAAGCTCAAGCCGGACGTGATCATTGCCTCGGAGTACAATCCTTCCGCAATCCAGGCGCTTATGTACGCAAAACGCCGCAGGATTCCTTATATTAACCTGACCGATGGTACATTGCATTCGGAAAGTTACATCGGTTTTGTACAAAAACTGACCAGAAAGCTGATTATTTCCCAGGCACAGGCATTTCTGGCAAGCTCTACAAAAGCGAAGGAAAAGCTGCTTTACTGGGGTGCGGAGGAGAAGAAAATCGCCACCAGTTACCTGACGGTGGATGTATCCCCCTATGTATCCCTCCGGCGGCAGCCGGAGCCAAACCGGATTCTGTATGTAGGCAGAATTTCCCGGGAAAAGGGGCTGGATCTTCTGATTGCAGCTCTGGCGCATACCCAGGCGCCCTGTACCCTTCATGTGGTGGGCAATGATGTTGGACAGGAGCAGCAAAAGCTGCTCGCCCTTTCCAAAGAGCTGGGCGTGGAAAACAGAATCTGCTGGCTGGGCTACCGGGAAGGGGAGGCGCTGCTGCAGGAATATGCCGGTGCCGGCATTCTGGCGGTGCCCTCCCGGTCTGATTGTTTCGGCCTTGTTATGTTGGAGGCCGCCTGTGCGGGCGTGCCCGTTGTAGCCTCCCGGTATGCTGATGGCGCTTACGACATCATCACCCCCGGTACCAATGGGCAGATTGCAGACCCGGAGGATGCCGTGGCCTTTGCCGCTGCGCTGGATGCCGGAATGCAGCAAAAAAAACCGGATGAAGCTCTGCGCCACAGTCTTGCGGAAAAATTCAGCTTCCGGAAGGCAGCCGAGGGCTATGCCCAGGCGCTTTCCATTGCATTGGGAGGAGGAGTAGGATGACAAAACCCAATATCCCCATTGTGGTGGTGGCCTATAACCGGATGGAGTCTTTGAAAAGAATTCTGTCCTCACTGGAACGTGCCTCCTATCCCCAGGGAGCGGATCTGATCCTGAGCATCGACCGGGGAGACAACGAAGATGTTTTGGCCTATGCCCAGGGATTCCAGTGGCCCTTTGGCGAGAAAAAAGTGATTTATCAGCCGGAGAATCTGGGACTGAAAAGACACATTCTTCGCTGCGGAGACCTCACACAGCAATATGACGGTATCATCCTTCTGGAAGATGATCTGTATGTTTCTCCGGATTTTTATACATATGCAACAGAAGCCTATGCCTTTGTACAGGATGTGGACGATATAGCCGGTGTGGCGCTGTATAACCATCGTCTGAGCCAGTTGACAGACAAGGTTTTTGAACCTTTGGAGGATGGCTATGACAATTGGTATTTTCGCTATGCCTGTTCCTGGGGGCAAATGTGGACGGCCCGGCAGTGGGCAGCCTTCCGGGCGTGGCTGGATGAGAACGAAGATTATGATTTTGCTGCCAGCGAAAAGATTCCGGCTCATATTAAGGGCTGGGGCAAGCATTCCTGGCTGAAATACCACATTGCGTTCTGTATCGAAACCAACCGCCTTTTCCTGTATCCCCGGGTGGCCAGAAGCACCTGCTTTTCTGACCCCGGTGTGAATTTTAACCACAGGATGAATCTTTTCCAGGTTCCGGTGCTGGCCTGCCCCAGAACGACACCCCTGCAATTCTCCACCACGGAGCAGTCTCTGGCTGTGTACGACCAATGGATGGAGAATTTGCGCCTGGAAGATAAGCTGGGGTTGGATGTCTGCATAGATCTTTATGGTGCCAAGGAGGATTTTCAGGGGAAGCAGTATCTGCTCACAACCTCGGAAGTTGAGAATGCACACTTGATCGCCTCCTATGGCCGGGAATTGCGTCCTCAGGAATGGAATGTGCTGCAGCAGCTTCCCGGCGAAGAAATTCGCCTGTACCATCTGCAGGCCGATTCCCGCAAGCGTCCCGTTAGCCGGAAGCAGAAGGCAAGGGATGCCGGATACTATATCCGGGGCATCTCGTATCCCTATAAAAAGACCATTGTTGCGCTCTTTCTTCGGGAGAGCCTTGAAAAAGTTAAGAAAAGGTTGCGTTTGCCATGATCCATACCCAGTGGTATAAAAACACAGTCTTCTACCAGATTTGGCCGAGAAGTTTCCGGGATGGAAACGGGGATGGCATGGGGGATTTGTACGGTGTATTGCAGAGTCTGGACTATATCAAGAGCCTTGGCTGCGATGGCATCTGGTTTTCTCCCCTGTATCCTTCGCCCGGTGCGGACTGCGGCTATGATATTTCCGATTACATGGATATAGATCCACAGTTCGGAGGCATGGAGGCCTTCCGGCAGGTTCTGGAAGCTGCCCACAGCCGAAACATGAAGGTAATTATGGATCTGGTCATCAACCACACCAGTGATGAGCACGAGTGGTTTCAAAAAAGCCGCCTCCGAATCGAACCTTATACGGATTATTACATATGGCGTCCCGGAGAAGAGGGAGGGAAGCTTCCCAACAACTGGGATTCCCACTTTGAAGGCAAAGCCTGGACATTCGATCCGGTGCGCCAGGAATACTACCTGCACCTGTTTGCGGTGAAGCAGCCGGATCTGAATATGGACAATCCCCTGGTTCGGGAAGAAGTGAAGAAGATTATGCGCTTCTGGCTGGACATGGGAGTAGATGGTTTCCGTGAGGATGTAATCACCTTCATTTCCAAGAAGGAGGGTCTGCCCAACGACCGGCTGCTCCCTGTGTACAAGGGAATTTTTCAGTATAACCATGGCCCCAATGTGCACGCCTATTTGCAGGAATTCCAGCAGGATGTTCTGGCCCATTACGACTGTATGACTCTGGCCGAGGCACCTATGGTAACGCCAAAGACGGCGCTGAAATACATTCGTGAGGGGAAGGATCAGGAGATCAGCATGATGATTCAGAACGGGGCTATGTGCGCCGACTGTTTCTTCCAGGATTACTTCCCCAGGAAGTTTTCTCCCCTTCGGCTGAAAAAAGCCTTCCGAACCTGGCAGGAAAAGCTGGATACCCGGGGCTGGAATATGCTTTTTCTGGAAAATCACGATCATCCCAGAGTCATTTCCCGTTATGGAAGCGAAGAATACTGGGAGCAAAGCGGAAAAATGCTGGCAACCTGTTATCTCTTCCAGAAGGGAACGCCTTTTATCTACCAGGGGCAGGAAATTGGCATGACCAACTGGCATCCCTCCGATCCGGAATGGTACGAGGATGTACAAACCAGATATTACTTTGCCAACAAGGCGCAAAAGCTTACGCCCAGAGCCAGGCTCCATAAACTCTGGCGCTGCTCCCGGGATTCTGCCCGGACTTTGATGCAGTGGGACGATACCCCCAATGCCGGCTTCACAACAGCCGAGCCCTGGTTCCATGTAAATGAGAATTACAAAAAAATCAACGTGGCAGCCCAGAATGCCGATAAAAACTCCCTGCTGAACTATTATCGCTTGGCCATCGGACTTCGCAA
Source organism: uncultured Oscillospiraceae bacterium (assembly GCA_964501115.1). Classification (GTDB taxonomy): domain Bacteria; phylum Bacillota; class Clostridia; order Oscillospirales; family Oscillospiraceae; genus Faecousia. The sequence continues at coordinate 1,289 of CAZCRO010000012.1, read as the reverse complement.
AAAGCTCTCCTGTGTCCGCCGTGGAGTATATCAGGAGTACCACAAGCGAGCCAAGTGGCTGTATATGTACTCCATGCAGGATGATCGCCAGAAAATCCTCGTAATCTGTTCCTTCAGCCCCAAGCCCCAAAAGCTGCGGATTCCCGGCCAGTTCCATATGGACAGAGCCAAGCTGATCCTGTGCAACTACCCCCAGCAGGAACAGCTCCTGCAGCCCTACGAGGCAAGAGTGTATTTCTGGAACTAAACACCTATAAAGCAAGAAGCCTATCCCGTCTGTATAACCAGGGGGATAGGCTTCTTTTCTAAGAAATCAGTTTTGGAAAGGATTTGCGTTAAAAACAACACGGTTAGATGTCCAGTAGTTTGTCAGATATTCAATTTCGATAATGGTAGCATTTACTGGAACTTCAAATGTGACAGTACCCTTGGCCTTACGACCGGAAGAAATAGTTGCACTGAGAGTATCATCACGGAAATAACTTCCTTCGCAGCTTACACCATCCGCAAAACAATCAAAGCTAAAGGAAGATACAAATTCATCAGAGCTGGATTTATTTTCAAACTCGAATTCGCATGTAATAAAGCGATAGTTCTCTTTTGCAGTAATAAACATGTTATCCGATTTGTCTTCATAGCAATCAAGGTATGTAATATTCAAAGACTTGGATTCTATTGTCTCTCCAACCTGAAGGGCACCTTCGGTTGCTGCTTGATTGACTTGAAGGGTATAGTCAGACTTTTGGTTGCCCTGATAAGCAAATGTGATTTTCTTTTTGCTGAAAAAGTTCACACTGTATTCCACTTCTATTTTTTCTGCGTCAGTTGGGACAGTGAAATAGACACATCCAGTGGTAGAACGACCGAAGGATAGGGTAGCAGATAGATCGTTATCTCCACCGTAATATTTTTCACAAGCGTATCCATCTGCGTAGCAATCAAAACTGAAAGTGTTTATAGATAAATCGCTTTTAGAGGATGTGTTTGTAGCGGCGAATTCCAGATAAATATATTTCATCCCGTCAGAAGGCTGCAGGAAACTATTTTCTTCGATATAGTCTCCGGATGCGACGTAAATAAGCTCCAAGCCACCGTCCTGGAAAGTATCTCCAACGCAGTAAACATCCAGGGGCGCAGAGGGTTCGGTGGTGGTTTCGGTGGCGAGTTCTGTAGCGTATGAGGTGCTTTCTTGTTCAGAGGTTGACACATCCGGAACACTTTCCTGTTTGGAAGATGCGTACACCGCTGAGCGGAATCACCTCGACCGGCGAAATTGAGCAGCCGTTCCG
>CAZCRO010000011.1:0-34860 GCA_964501115.1 uncultured Oscillospiraceae bacterium | reverse complement strand
GAGTTGACCCTTCTAGGGGCTGAGCAAACCACTAGTTTACTAGTGGTTATGATTGTCGAAAAACCCCTTTGGGATTTAGCAATCATTCATCGAACTTTTTGTAGATAAACACGGCACCGCCGATGGCAGCGAAGGCCAGGACAACCAGAAGAATCGGCACAATGATGGGAATGCCACCCTTGCTGTTTTCCGGATCCTGGGGAAGCTCTGGCTGTGTGGTGGGGGCGGATGTAGGGGCCGTAGTGGGCTGTGTGGCAGGTGCCTGGGTAGTGGGGACGGTGGTTTCTTCCTGGGCAGGTGCAGTGGTCTCGGCCACGGTTTTGCGGAAGGTGAATTCCACCGTATGAGCACCGGTTACATTCCGGAAGGTGTACACGGCGACAGAACCCATGCTCTTGCCATCTACCTTGATTTCTTCCACCTCGTAGCCTTTATCCGGTGTGGCGGCGAAGCTGATGTTGCTGCCGCTTTCCACTTTTTGGGCACCGGAGGGGCTTACGCTGCCGCCGGTACCGGCACTGGCCGTGACGGTATAGGTCGTTTTTGCCGTGGTGGGTTGGGTGGCCGAAGTGGCGGTGGTGGAGGAAGTGGAGGTGCTGCGGATTACCAGCTTGGCTGTGTTGCTGACGGCGGAGGTATAGTTGCTGCTGGAATCGATTGTGGCCAGCACATAGTATGTGCCGGGTTTTGTAGGCGGTGTGGTCGTTTCGCCAAGGGTACATTCACCGTTGGTGTAGTAGGTATAGGTAACAGCACCCTTGAAGTTTTCTCCGTTTACACCGGTCACCTTTGCGCCGCCCATGGGAACACCGGAGCCGGTGTAGTCCTTTGTGGCATCCGCCAGGGTGATTTTGGGTGTGGCTTTGGTGATTTGAACAGTGACCACACCGGCGACATCTTCGTAGCCCTCCTTCTGCACCAGATAGTCAGTCTGGTAGCGGCCAACTTTGATATAGCTGGGGAATGTGGTCAGGGAATAGTCCTGAGTTTCGTCATCCCAGTAGTAGATTTTGGCTCCGGAAGGAATGGAAGGGGAGATTTTTATCGCCTTTCCGGTATAGGTAGCCGTAACATCGGGAACCTGAACCTGCATGGTGCTCAGCGCCTTGCTGAGCGTCAGCTTTACCGGAGTACCTGCCGGGGAGGGAAGATAAGCATCATCTCCGCTGTAGCGGGCGAAGAAATAGTAGGTTTCTCCCGGCTCCAGATCCACAAAAATGCGGGTGGTGACCCAATTGGTTTCCGGCGCTTTGGCATTGAAACCATAGGAATACTCCACCTGCCCATGGCCGCCGGAGAGCTTTTTCAGGGTGACGGAGTTGGAAGTGTAGGATTCCACAGCGGCCTTCGGTGCGGTCTGGGATTTTTTCTCCGGCTCGGTGGGCTTGGGTTTGGTTTCCTCAGGCTCTGTTTGGGTGGGTTTTGGTTCCGTTTCGGTAGGTTTTGGTTCTGTCTCGGTGGGCTGGGTGGATGGCTCTGTAGATTCCTGCTGCTCCTGCTGGGCCAGAATACCCGCCTCTCCGGCGGCAACACTGCCGGTATAGTTGGTGTCCTCGCTGGAAACGCCCAGTGCGGCAGAGTCCTTGGGCAGGTACAGGTACAGCGTGCCTGCATCGTCCGTTACCATGCCGGCGCAGCCGTAGCGGGTACCCTCTGACAGGGTCAGCTGGGTTACGGAGATGCCCGGAACAACTACCTGAGCTTCGTCAATCAGGGTCAGGGCGGTCAGTGCCAGCTCCTGCTTTTCTGCGGTGGGGGTGCTGGTGGAAGCCATGCCATCGGTTCCGGTACCGTGTCCACCGTCTTCCCCGGCTTTGCCGGGAACCAGACGGACAGAGCCGCCGGTGATGGTTAGACTGTCAGCGGTGACTGCGTTGCCACCGTTGCCGCTGACTACCTCCACATCTCCCTGCTGGCCGGTACCGCCGGTGATGGTCAGCGTGCCGCTTTCAATGGTGATGGACTTTGCCTGCAGGCCGTCGGAATCGGTACCGCCCTGGGCAGACAGGGTGCCCTGGCCACTGAGGGTGAGGCTGCCTGCTGATACAATGGCGGGCTGGTTTTTGGCGGTCAGGCTGTTTTCCCGGCGGAAGCGGAGGATGGCATCCTTCTCAATGGTCAGGGGGATTTTCCCCTCCGGGGCAGAGATATGTACATCCACCAAGGTGACACGGCCGGTACCGGTGAGGCGCAGGCAGTCTGTGGTGTTGGCGATGTCCTGCCCCAGGGTGATGGTGATGTCCTTGCTGCCTTTGATCACCAGCTCTCCCTGATCCGGGGCGTAGGCGTAATCCTCGCCGTCGGTGAGGTTGTCACCAATGAGTACGAAGCTGCTGCAATCTGCCCACAAAGGTGTGGAAACTTGCAGGTCATTCAGAAGCTGAGTAAGCCCCGTCAGTGTTTTGTAGGCCTGGGTTGCTTCCAGAGCTTTCGCAGTGGCTTCGTCCATGGCATCCAGCTGATCCCACAGTGCATCCAGTTTTTCGTAAAGGGCTTTCTGTTCTGCCTGGGTCATGGTTTTGGCTTCATCCTGGCTGGGGAGCTTTTGCACCTGAGCAGTCAGATCCTGTTCCGGTGTGGCAAAGGCAGCCATAGGCACCAAAAGCACCAACACCAGCACAAGGGCAAGTAGTTTGTGAAAACGCATACGGTTCCCTCCTGCATCATTCTTTTGAGGACAGTATATCATAACCGGAGGCAGGCAAACAATAGATAAAATGTGAACAGAGGTTTTTTCTGCGGGAAAAGACGAAATCTTATACGTTTCTTAATAAATCAATGCACCCAAGCCGAGTCCGGTTTGGGTGCATTGATTTTAGAAATAGAAAAGAAGAGAGGAAGTTTCATCTATGTAAAAACGAGAAGAGAGGTGTGTGTTTCTCTTTCGTGTCTTTATCATAGCCCGGGGAAATGAACCGGGTTTGACGGAAACAAGAAGGATTTGGAACAGAATCATGAAAAATCTGTTTCGGTTTCCTTGCGTTCACACTTCCCGCATTTGTCACAGTTGCCGCAGCAGCTGTGTCTGCGTCCTTTGCGCCAGACATGGCATACCCACAGGGCGATGGCCAGCAAAAGAAAAATACTTTGCGTGTTCATATCATACCAGTCCAAACAGCAACCCGACACACCGGACGAGGAAGGCAACCACCCAGGCAATGGCACACTGCATCAGTGCGGTGAGAGCGGCGGCCCGGGCAGTTCCCATCTCCCGCTTTACCGTGGCGATGGCAGCCACACAGGGGGTGTACAGCAGGGTGAATACCAGAAATACCAGGGCAGTGAAGGGGGTAAACAGAGAGGTGATCATTCCGGTATCGCCTCCGAGCAGCAGAGTGAGGGTGGATACCATACTCTCCTTGGCGGTGAAGCCGGTGATCAGCGCTGTGGATACCCGCCAGTCGCCAAAACCAAGGGGGGTGAAGACAGGGGCGATCAGGCTGCCAAGAATGGCCAGCAGACTTTCCTCCGGGGTGGCAGCTACATTCAGCCGCAGGTCGAAGGTTTGCAGCACCCAGATGATCACCGAAGCAGCGAAGATGATGGTAAAAGCCTTCTGGATAAAGCCCTTGGCTTTCTCCCAAATCAGCTGACCGACGCTTTTTGCACTGGGCATGCGGTAGTTGGGCAGCTCCATGACAAAGGGAACCGGCTCGCCGGAATAGTGGGTGTGTTTCAAAATCAGGGCATATACAATGCCGCATACAATGCCGAAAACATACAGTCCCGTCATGACAACGGGCTGCCAGAAGCGGGGGAAGAAGGCGGATACCAGCATGGCATATACCGGCAGCTTGGCCGAGCAGCTCATAAAGGGCGTGAGCAGGATGGTCATTTTCCGGTCACGTTCACTGGAAAGGGTGCGGGTTGCCATAATGGCGGGGACGGAGCAGCCAAAGCCGATGAGCATGGGTACAAAGCTGCGGCCGGACAGGCCAAGCCTGCGCAGGGGTCTGTCCATAACGAAGGCAACACGAGCCATATAGCCGGTGTCCTCCAGAATGGACAGGAAGAAAAACAGGGTGACAATGGTGGGCAGAAAACTAAGCACGCTTCCCACACCGGCGCAGATGCCATCCACCACCAGACCGTGTACCACAGGGTTGATATTCCAGCAGGTGAGTGCCATATCGATAATCTGGGTCACCCAGTCTACGCCCAGCTCCATCAGGCTGGACAGGGTACCGCCGATAATGGAGAAGGTAAGCACAAATACCAGCGCCATAATGCCGATAAAGCAGGGAATGGCGGTGTATTTTCCGGTCAGGATCCGATCCATCGCCATGCTGCGCTTGTGTTCCCGGCTTTCATGGGGCCGCACGACGGTTTTGCTGCACAGGGTTTCCAGAAAGCCGAAACGCATGTTGGCCATTGCGGCTTCCCGGTCCAGGCCGGTCTCCTGCTCCATGATGGAAACCAGATGCCCGAAGGCTTCCTCTTTTTCCCCTTCCAGGTGGAGCTGTTTGTGGATCAGAGGATCGTTTTCCACCAGCTTGGTGGTGGCAAAGCGGACGGGCAGCTGTGCCTGGTGAATTTCCGCGTCCAGAAGCATGGCCGCGGCGTGGATGCACCGGTGTACAGCACCGACAGGATCCCTGGGGTCGTCGCTTTCTACGCAGAAGTCCACCCGCTGGGGTTTGATCCCCCGCTGGGCGACGTAAAGGGCGTGGTCAATAAGCTCCTGGATGCCCTCGTTTTTGGCGGCGGAAATGGGAATCACCGGAATGCCCAGCAGTTCTTCCAGCTCATTGATCCGCACGGAGCCGCCGTTGGCACGAACCTCGTCCATCATGTTCAGGGCGAGAACCATGGGAATTTCCAGCTCCATCAGCTGCATGGTCAGATACAGATTCCGCTCGATGTTGGTGGCATCCACAATGTTGATAATGCCGCCGGGGTGTGTCTGCATCAAAAAGTCCCGGGTGACGATTTCTTCGTTGGAGTAGGGGGACAGGGAATAGATGCCGGGAAGATCCGTTACGGTTGCCTCCGGATGGTTGCGGATGGTGCCGTCCTTCCGGTCTACGGTCACGCCGGGGAAATTACCTACGTGCTGGTTGGCACCGGTCAGCTGATTGAACAGGGTGGTTTTTCCGCAGTTCTGGTTGCCGGCAAGAGCGAAGGTGAGCTTCCCCGTAAATGGCTGCTCCTCCCGCCCCCGGCTCTCTCCGACACCTGGGTGGGGGATGGGGGCGATCCGCCCCTGGGGAGCGGCAAACTGGGTCTGCCCATGGGTATGCACCCCTTCTATTTGGATGCGCCGGGCTTCTTCCAGGCGCAGGGTCAGCTCATACCCACGCAGGGTGATCTGCACAGGGTCGCCCATGGGGGCTACCTTTTGCAGGGTGATTTCTGTTTTGGGAGTCAGCCCCATGTCCAGCAGATGGTGCCGCAGGGCACCCTGGCCGCCTACGGCACGGATAATCGCCGATTGGCCGGGCTGCAATTCGTCCATTGTCATAATGTGTCACCTCAAGAAGAAAAAGGGATTTTGTGCTATTATAGCACCTGCTGCAGGTGACTGCAACAGGAATGTAAACAGGTGTGCTTACAGCCGTATTTCCACGGCCTGGTGCAAAGCCATACGCTCGGGGGTGACCAGGCAATCCATTACCAGCAATGTAACGCCGCCGGCTGCTGCTTGGCGAAGAGCCTGGGAAAACTGGGGGTCTGTAGCATCATTGGGCTGCAAATAGCTTACCGGGTGCATCTGGATGACAAACAGAACGTAGGCACCGTAGCCTTCCTTTGCCGCCTGGGTCAGGCCGCAAAGGTGCTTGGTACCACGCAGGGTAGGGGCGTCCGGGAAAGCACAGATACCGTTCCGTTCCAGGGTAACACCCTTGACTTCCAGGAAGCAGGGAATGCCGTCTTTGGTAAAGGAGAAATCAAACCGGGAGTCTCCGTGGACGGACTCGGCACGCAAATCGGATATTTTGCCCAGACCGCCGGCACGCAGCCATTCCCCTGCGGCGGCATTGGGAGCCTGGGAATCCATGTTGATAAGGTACTGCCCTTTTTCCACGCAGATCAGGTCAAACTGGGTCTTGCGGGCAGGTTTCGGCACGTGCTGGCACCATACCCGGGCACCGGGGGTGAGCAGTTCCCGGCAACGGCCGGTGTTTTTGACATGCACGGTCTGGGTTTCTCCCGCAATTTGCACATGGGCGATAAAACGGTTTGGCCGATCCAGGAAAATTCCGGGAACCATATTGGCATAATTCATCGGCGTCTCACTTTCCGGCGCACCGCACCCAAATGCCGCACGATGGTTCCACCGATACAGATCAGGCGGTAGTGGCGGCGCTGCATCAGCCGGAGCAGTATATCCTTCCCCGGGGCGGTGTCAATAACCATGGCGTAGAAGGCATCTTCGTGAATCTGCCGGAGAAGCGCTGCCCGTTTTGAAATGGTGGAGGCGAACTTTGCAACCAGACTCACCTGGAAGCGGGTCAGGCGGCGCAGCCAGGCCAGATAAGCGGTGAAATCCTCTTCGCTCCACACCTGCTGGGACTTGAGGAAGTCCCAGCATTCCCGCAGTACCAGGGAATTGCACTGGTATTTTTCGTAGTTCAGGGCATTGGTGGCGGACTGGGGATTGATGGTGTAGTTGTACAGGCTGTCCGGCAGGAAGACAGCTTTCTGACAGCCCCGGTACAGGGGGATGCTTTGCAGCAGATCTTCCCCAAACCGGACGGGATAGTAAGCCTGTACCCCCTCCGGCGGCAGCAGGGAAACGGAAACTGCCTTTTTCCACAGCGGGTTATACCAGCCATCCCGGAAGACGATGCGGTATAGCTGCGCCTTGTCCGTCACGGTGCCGGTATAGGCGACGGCAACGGGGAAGGGACGCACAATGGTATCCTGCCAGACCTGGTCTTCCCCAATCACAACCAGATCGCACATTTCCCGGAGGAAGGTTTTTTCTATGGTTTCCAGAGCGTTGGGCTTCAGACTGTCGTCAGCATCCAGGAAAATCGCCCAGTCATCTTCGGCGCAGTCCCGGAGGCATGCGGTTATGGCTGCCCGCCGGGCACCATAGGGGCCGGTGTTTTTCTGGTGAATGACGGTAATCCGGCTGTCCTGAGCGGCGTAGCTGTCGCACAGAGCACCGGAGCCATCCGGGGAGCCGTCGTCTACCAGAATGACCCGGAAATTTTGCCGGGTCTGGGCGAATACAGAGGCCAGACAGCCGGGCAGCCAGCGTTCCATATTGTAAACGGGAATCAAAATGTAAAATGTCATGTTCTGCCTCCCATGTTTCGGGTCAGCCACAGGGTTTCACACAGCCACAGGTACCGGCGGAAACGATTGTCTTCCAGTGCCTGTGCCAGGGGACGGAAAGAAGCGGGCACGCAGTCGATGCTGAGCCGGGAGAAGTATCGGCGCTGCAGCTGCTGCTGGGACAGGAAAACGCCGTAGGGGACGGCATGCCCCAACCGGCGGGTGCGGTGGTATGTCAGCAGCACCATATGCAGGAAGTGGGTGTAGGCGCCAATGTCTGCTTTCAGACCGAAATGGCTGCGCTCTTCCAGCAGGCGCTGGGTGACATACAGGCTTTCCAGGGATTTGGGCTGCCCCTGGGAGGCGGCGGATACCCCGCTCGGGTTGATATAATAAGAAAAAATGGGGGTGGATACACTGTAGACCCCCTTGGCCATAGGCAGGAGAATCTGGCTGATCACCGAGTCCTCGTACCAGTAACCTTCCGGGAATTGCAGCATGGCGAACAGCTGCCTGCGTATCAGCTTGCCGCAGGTCATGCCGGGAACGGTTTCCGGGTCGGTGACGACTCCATCCGGAAAAGACAGCCCCGGTGTTTCGGTGCCATCGGCATAGTGGCACAGGTAACCGCCAAGGGCAATATCTGCCTGGTTGGTTTCGGCGCAGGTCATCAGTGCTTCCAGGCTCCCGGGGAGCAAAGTATCGTCACTGTCGTGAAACAGCAGGTATCTTCCCCGACACCGGGCCAACCCGGCGTTGCGCGCGCCGGAATGTCCCCGGTTTTCCTGGGTAATCAGGGTGATTTTTTCTCCGTACTGAGCCAGAATTTCCGGGGTTTCGTCGGTAGAGCCGTCGTCAATGACCACAGCCTCAAAGGAAAAGCGGGTTTTTTGTTCCAGCACCGAGTTCAGGCTACGGCGCAGGAAAGGGGCATTGTTGTAGCAGGGGATGATGATGCTGATGTCCACCCCGTTTTCCGGTTCCAGCCAGCGCTCCGGCCGCCGGAGGATGCAACTGCCGCTGGTATCCTGCCAGATGGCATGCATCTGGGAGACGGCAGCTTTCGGGGCGGGGGAAACCAGATTCCGCAGGGCAATGCCGGCTTCCAGGCACAGTCGTTTCGGATTCATTTGCTGGCCTCCTTCTGCCGGTACAGCGCTTCGTAGCCGGAGGCCATGGCTTCCAGAGAGAAGCGCTTGGCATCCTCCATGGCCTGGGTACCCAGCCGGGTGCGCAGGGCTTCGTCTTTGCACAGGGTCTCTATGGCATCGGCAAGCGCCTGGGCAGTCGGCTCAATCAGCAGGCCGCTTTGACCCGAGGTGACCATATCGCCGACCCCGCCAACATTGGATACCACCACCGGCATGCCGGAACCCATGGCTTCTATTACGGTCATGGGAAGCCCCTCCCATTTGGAGGGCAGCAGGAACAAATCTCCCTGGTGCAGCGCGGAGAAGACATCCTCGGTGACACCTTCCAGAAGCACCTGCTTTTGCAGCCCCATTTCTTCAGCCTGACGGCGGATGTCTTCCAGCAGTGGCCCGGTGCCGTAGCAGCTGATCTGGGCACGGATGCCCCGCTGCTTGAGCAGCACCAGGGCAGAAAGAATGGCTTCGTGATTTTTCTGGGGATAGAATCTGCCCACATGTACCAGCCGGATGGGATAGTGCAGGGTGTAGTCCGTCTTTTTCAGGCAGCGGGACAAATCGATCCCGTTGCACACCACAGGAATATCCTGGGCGGGCAGGCCGTACAGAGAAACAATGGAGTTCTGGATCTCACGGCTCAGAGCCACGGGCGTGGCTTTTCCCCGGCGAAAGAGCCAGCGGCTAATCTGTTTGTCCAGGAAGACGGCTTCCTGGTCAGCCTGGTTGTGGATGGTATGAAGGATGGGTATGGAGCGCCGCCCCATAGCGAGGGCGACATATTTCAGGCTGTGCAGATGGGTGTGGATTACCTGGGGCTGCACCTCGTCCAGAACGTGGCGCAGTTTGGGAATGCAGTCGAGTCCCATGCCCAGCGCCTTGTCCAGGTGAAATACGGGGATGCCCTGGCTTTCCAGCCGGCGGGTAAGTACGGTTCGGTCACCGCTGAGACAGACCACGCTTATCTGGTGCCCCATGCGGTGCAGCTGGATACTCAGCCCCTGGCACATGGTTTCCGCTCCGCCCATATCCAGGGTGGGGATAACTTGCAGAATCTTCATCTTTCAGTGTCACCTCCAAGGGGGTAATGCATTCTAAGCTGGGTTTTGTATGCTTCCAAATCCAGCAAAATCCGGGCTTTTTCCAGGGTGTTCTCCGAAAGTTCCCGGCGCAGCTGGGGATTTTCCAGAATTTGCACACAGCGCTGTGCCAGTGCCTCGTCCTCTTCTTCCAGGAAGCCCGTGCTTCCCGGGGTCACCAAATCGCACAGCCCGTCCACAGGGGTGGATACGATGGGCACACCCAGTGCCATGGCTTCCAGCGCACACATCGGTGTTCCTTCCCACAGGGAGGTCATAATCATAATGTCGGCGCTTTTCAGCATGCCGTAGCCATTGGGCTGGTATCCCAGCATGTGGATATGCTCCCGGGCGGGGCTTTCGGCAATGGCCTGGCGGGTCTGCTCCATCAGCTCTCCCTTGCCGACAATGGCGGCCTGGAGCTGCGGGTAGCGGGCATAGACCAGATTCAGCACCTTTACCAGCCGCAGGGGGTTTTTCGGCTCGGACATGCGCCCGAGGAACAGAATGTTGTAGTGCTGCTGCATCTGGGCAGCGGCTGCTTTTTGCCGCAATTCCTCCGGGTTGATTACATTGCGCAGGAGGCTGCTTTTGTTCTGCACCTGGGGATAGAACCAGTAGCTCTTCATGGCGGAGGGAGAGACCCAGAAAATATGGCGGATTTTTGTGCAGGCTATGTGGTACAAGGCCGTTTTGACGGAAAGCTTCCGGGAGTCAAAGCCATTGTTATGAATGTGGGAAACCAGCGGAATCCTGCCGCAGGCGGCAGCGGCAACCACGGAGGCCTTCATATCGTGGGCGTGGATTACATCCGGCTGTTCCAGCCGGATCACCCGGCGCAGTTCCCCGGGAGTCAGGCGGCGGACAGGCTGAAAATCCACATTCCGTTCCTGCAAAGCCTGCCGTATGGGGCCATCCGGCGAGCAATATACCATATCCATTTCTCCACGGAACATATCCACAATCTGGCAAACCATGTTCTCCGCTCCGCTGAAAAAAACATCACTTAGAATATGCAAAACTTTGGGCTTTCGCTGCATAAGGCCAACCTCCCCTATTTTGGAGTATTGTAACATATTTCCCGTAGAAAGTCACGCATGAATAGAGAAACCTGTGCCCGGTGAGAAAGAAAAAGGCGCACACCTTCCCGGAAAGAAGCTGTGCGCTTTTTGTCATATATGGCGGCCATTTTTCAGAAGAAACAGGCCGTACAGGGCAGCGAGGATGGCTGTGGCTATTTCCCGGGCGGGGGATGCTGCCGGGGAAAACAGAGACAGGGCGTTAAATATGCTGTGGAACAGGCAGCAGGGCAGCAGACAGCCGGTTTTCAGGGCAAATACGGAAAGGGCAAAGCCAAATCCGGCGCACAGTGCTATATCCGCGCGAGAAGCCCCCGCATGCAGCAGGGCAAAGGTCAGGGTGGAAAGAAGAATGCCCATAGCGGTGGACTTCCGGCACAGCAGGCGCAGCAGATAGCCCCGGAACAGCATTTCCTCCACAAACCCTACGGCAAGCATCGTAACAAGGCCATATATGGTGGCGGCGGTAACCTGCGGCAAGCAAGCTTGCCACAGGTTGCTGCTGGCCAGCAGCAATAACAGGCTGGTTTGCTTCCATTGCGGCATACGCCACAGCCCCAGTGCGGAAAAATCCTTTCCGGCGCTGAAAAGCAGGGCGGCCAGCACGGCCAGGGAGGCAAGCATTTGCAGCAGGGGATCACCCGTTTGGTTTGCCAGCCCCATAGCCAGCAGATACCCGGCCAGCCGCAGCAGGAACGCTTCCCAGCCCTGGCTTACAGGGTGCTCAGGTGTTCCATAAAGCTGCATTTGTTTTCTACGGCGGTGGTGGTGGGGCGTCCCAGGTCAGCCCGGGCACCAATGGCGCATTTGGCCTCAATCAGGCACAGGCCATCTCCCTGGGCGGCAGCGGCCAGTGCGGCATCCAGCGCCTCCGGGGTATCCACGGAAACTGCCTGGGTATATCCACAGGCTTTGGCAATGGCGGTGAAGTCCATGCCGTCCGCAACGGTGGGCATACCGCCGACGGATTCATGGGCACCATTGTTGATCAGCACATGGATCAGATTCCGGGGCTTCTGGGCACCGATCACGCCCATTGCGCCCATGTGCATCAGTGCGGCACCGTCGCCATCAATGCACCAAACCTTCGTATCGGGCTTGTGCAGGGCAACACCCAGGGCGATGCTGCTGCTGTGCCCCATGGAGCCAACGGTGAGAAAATCGTAACCGTGTCCCTGGTGGGCGCTTTCCCGGGCTTCAAACAGTTCCCGGCTGGCCTTGCCAGTGGTGCTTACAATGGGGTTTTCGCCGGAGTAGCGCAGAACATGCCGGATGATTTCCTCCCGGGTCATGGCGTACCGGTTGCGGTACTCGGTTTTGCTTTCGTATTTCAGCGCACCCTTGCGCACCACAAAGGCAACATCCTTGCCATCGGCAAGAATGTCCCGGAAATGTGCCATGGCATCGGCCAGATCCTGCTCGGTGGTGTCCTTGCTGATGACATAGCTGGCAATGCCCATGTCTTCCAGAAGCTTCAGGGTCACTTCTCCCTGATAAATGTGCTGGGGCTCATCGTGGACTCCCGGTTCTCCACGCCAGCCCACGACGAATACAACGGGGATGGCATATACCCGGTCGTTGAGCAGGGAGGCAGCGGGATTGATGATGTTGCCTTCGCCGCTGTTTTGCATATACACAACGGGCACCTTGCCTGTGGCCAGGTGGTATCCGGCAGCCAGGGCGGCGGCATTGCCTTCGTTGGCGGCAATCACATGATGGCTGCCGTCAATGCCGTAGGTATCCATCAGATAGTTGCACAGGGCGCTGAGCTGGGAATCGGGTACACCGGTATAAAAGTCGGCACCCAGCAGATCTGTAAAGCGTTCAACGTTCATGGTTTTCTCCTTCTTCATTCGTCTGGCACATGCTCCGGTACAGGGATTCAATGGTCTGTGCGGACAGTGCGACGGGATTGTTTTTCAGCCTCTGGGGGTTTACGCTGCTGCACAGCAGGGGCAGGTCTTCTTCCCGGATCCGGGGGGTGGGCAGCTGCAGCGAGGAATACAGGGTGTGGAATTTCCAGGCGGCCTGGGATGGCTCTTCGCAGCCGAAGGCCAGGGCAAGAGCCTGGAAAGTGGCGGATAAGTAGCGTTCCCCTCTGGGATCGATGCAGTCTCCGGTGTGGGCAAGCATGTAGGGATACAGCCGGGTCAGGCACAGGGCGGCGGCGTGGCCGTGGGAGATGCCGTACAGGCTGGTCAGCTTATAGCACATGGCATGGCCTGCGGTGGTTTGCGTATGGTCAATGGCCTGCCCGGCCAGGTTGGCAGCACGGAGCATGGCGGCGTTTCCGGCGGGAGTATTGGCCAGGTAACCCTCCCAGGCGGCCAGGATGGCACGGATGGCCTGGGAGGAAAGCTGCTGGCTTTCCTCTGTGGCGTTTACTGACCACATGGATTCCACCGCATGGCACAGGGCATCGAGCATGGTGGCCTTTTTCTGGTAAAGGGGCAGGGTTTGCAGAACATCGGGGTCGAACAGCACCGCGGTGGGGATACTGCTGACATGGGAAACGGACTGCTTTTCACCCTTATAGTAGATTACGGCGAAGCGGGTTGCTTCTGAGCCGGTTCCCGCCGTGGTGGGTACAGCCAGGAAGGGGAGGTTGTTTGGCTCAATGGGCTGCTCCAGATAAAAGCTGCCGGGGGTCATGCCGGAAAACAGCTTGATGCATTTGGCAACATCCATGGCGCTGCCGCCGCCCACGGCGGCGATACCGTCGCAGCCCTCCCGGCGCAGCAGTTCCACACCGGCTTCCACGGATTCATACCGGGGGTTGGGCTGAAAATCGGAGAAATACACGACTGGGATCCCCAGTCTGGCCTCCAAGGTGCCAAAATATTGGCTGAGCGCCAGCTTTTTCAGGGAGTTGCCGCAAACCAGCAGCAGTTTCCGGATGTTGGCAGCCCGAAAGTAGCGATCCAGCTCCGGATAGCCCGGGGCAGCAAGCAGAAGTGTCTGCATGGCTTACACCTCATCCGGGATCAGGCGAATGATGTCCTTAAAGGGCATGCAAATATCGTCGCATTCCTTGGCACGGTGGTTGCGCAGGATGAGCTGGGCGGCGTTTTGCATGGCGGGGAAGCCAGTACGGGTCAGCTGATTGGCGTAAATCACAATGTTCACGCCCCGTGCCCGGAATTCCTCTTCGGTGACAGTATTGAAGGAAGTGGGAACGACTACGATGGGGGTGGCGGCATCCTTCTCCCGGAAGCGCTCCACGAAGGTGAAGATTTCCGTGGGGTCCTTCTTGCGGCTGTGGATCATAATTGCGTCCGCACCGGCCTGGACAAAAGCGAAAGCACGCTCCAACGCGTCCTCCATGCCTCGCTCCAGAATCAGGCTTTCAATTCGCGCGCAGATCATAAAGTCCTTGGTGCGCTGTGCCCGCTTGCCTGCTTTGATTTTCTCGCAGAATTCGGGAATGGATGCCTGGGTCTGGGCAACTTCCGTGCCGAACAGGGAGTTTTTCTTCAGACCGGTTTTGTCCTCAATGATTACCATGGAAACGCCCATGCGTTCCAGGGAGCGGACGGTGTAGACGAAGTGCTCGGTCATGCCACCGGTATCTCCGTCGAAAATGATGGGCTTGGTGGTTACTTCGCACACATCGTCAATGGTGCGGAAGCGGGAGGTCATGTCTACCAGCTCAATGTCCGGCTTTCCCTTGGCGGTGGAGTCGCACAGGGAGCTGATCCACATGGCATCGAACTGCCGGGCACCGCCGTCTTCTTCTACCACGGTGTTTTCCACGATCAGTCCGGTCAGACCGCTGTGGGTCTCCATTGCGGTAACCAGTCCCTTCATTTGCAGAATTTTCTTCAGCCTTGCCCGGCGGGCATCGGGGGTGGAAAGTTCTGCCCGGGCACGGCTGTCCAGTTCCTGGAATTTGGGATCCCGGGAGTAGGGGTATTCCACCAGCCGGCCACCGTAGGAGGCCAGAATATCCGTCACCTCGTCCCGGATGGGCTTCTGGATTCCGGTAACCCAATCGTCCCCGTGTACCACAATATCCGGCTTGTAGCGCAGCAGGTTCTCCCGATAGCTCAGAGCCTGCTGAGGAACCACCTGGGCAACTCCGGCGATGTTTTCAAACATGGTCTTCCGCTCGGAGTAAGGGAGCAGGGGAAAACGCTTGTAGGATACCACCGCTTCATCGGACAACACACCAATGATCAGCTTGCCCAGCCGGGCAGCCTTGCGAATGATGGCAATGTGGCCGCTGTGAATCAGGTCGGTGGAGAAGCACATGTAGACTTTCCGGTTTTCTACCTGGCGCAGCTTCTGGGATACCAGAGCCAGATCCTCCGGGGTGTCAATTTCGTTGCACAGCCGGTCTTCTACATCCAGGGGAAGCAGGCAACAGAGCTGGCTTACCTCGTTCAGGGCGTTTTCCGCATAGCATCCGGTCTGGCCTTTTTCACAGAAGGTGACGATGTTTTCCAGCCAGATGTTCCAGTCCTGCCGGGTCAGCTTATACAGGGGCTGGGCAGCCATGGCGTGGCTGAAAAATTCAATGCCGACTTTGCAAATTTTTCCCTCCCGGATCACGGCCTTAAAGTCTTTTTCAGGCAGGGGCAGGGTGGAGCTTACAGTCATACAGCTTCCGGGGAAGGAAATCACCTGATCCACCACACTGTTTTCAAATACCAGATCCCCGTGCATCAGCAGGAGATCATCGTCCAGATGTTCTCTGGCCAGATAAATGGAATAGATATAGTTGGTTTCACTGTAAACCGGGTTTTTTACAAAGGTGAAGTGCAGGGGCAGCTCCAGGCTGTTGCAGTAAGAGACCAGGACACTGTCAAACAGTCCTGTGGTCATCACCACCTCTTCCACGCCAATCTGAGCCAACTGACGAAGCTGACGGGAAAGAATGGTTTCTCCGGGAGCAATCTCCGTCATGCATTTGGGATGTTCAGAGGTCAGCACCCCCATACGCTTGCCCATGCCGGAGTTTAGAATGAGTGCTTTCATGTTGTTGTCTCCTTGCGTTTGAAAAAATCATGCCTGCACGTACTGCAGCGCATGGCGAATCAATAAGATGGAAAAATGCGCATAAAAACGCAAAGTAATTATAGCAAGAAAAGCGGAATATGTCCATAAAAACTTACAGGCCGCATTTGCGGCCTGTAGTAAACATTATTTTTCTTCGTAGAGAATGTCGTTTTTGGCAACAAGCTGCCAATTGTCCTTGTTCCACAGATCATCGTGTACGCTGAACCAGTATCCCTTATGGAATGTGGGCGTATCCTGTTCCAGAATATCCCAGTCGCTGGAAATGAGAATGTACTGGTCATGGTCGGTTTTATCCTGGCTGGAAATGGAATTGCCGGTGAAGGGATTCACAGGATTGTCAATTACGCCATTGGTGACCAGGGTGGGAACATCCGCTACGGTCATAAAGGTATTGTCTGTTGTTACGCTTCCGGTGCTGTTAAAGTCCTTTACCATCAGCAACGCATGAACCTGCTGCATATCTGTTCCCGTGTCCAGAATCAATTCTTCGCTTTGTCCCAGAGTGCTTCCGTGGTCAGCCACCAGGATGATACGGGTATTGTCGTAGATTCCGTTCTCCCGGAGATAGTCCAGCCAGGAGCCGATTTGCATCAGTGCGGCCATGTTGGTTTGATAGGAGGCGTAATCTGCGGTGTCCTCCATGGAAAGACTGCGGCCGTTCAGGGTAAAGCGGTCGGCATGCTCCAGGTCATACTGGGTATTGTCTACCACCCAGGCGGGCGTGTAATCCGGCTCCGAGAGAAGGATGGGCTCATGGGTTACCTTGTTGGTCATCAGCAGGCAGTAGCTTCCGTCTTCTGTGATCTGGGTCATGGATTGCATATGCAGCAACACGTCGTACCAGTTCATGAAGGACAGGTTGATACCGTCTGCGGTGTGGACACCGGTGGCAATTTGGCTGCGGTATTGTTCCATGGTAATATCCCGGTTGCGGTTGTAGTTGCCATTGTCATACAGAAGAGGCTGCAAAATCAGAGGAACGGACTTGGTTAGGCTGTAGCAGAAGAAATTCCGGTTGGTATCTTCCTGGGAACTGAGGGAGGCAACCATGTCGGTGAAGCTTCCGGCAGTGTTGAAGGCGGTTACGTTTTCCATGCCGTCAAATACGGTCAGATCCGATGTCCACTGGTATCCGGCAAGGGGAGGATCGAAGAGGGTTACCTGGTAGCCGTTGTCGGCAAAGAGCTGAGGCAGAACCTTCAGAGCTTCGTTGTGTTTTTCAGACAGTAGCATATCCTGGCGGTTGTTCATTTTTGCCGGAGTATACTCGTATCCGCCAAAAAGGGAAGGTGTTCCCAGCTTGGTACACTGGCCAAAGGAAATATTGTTGGGATAATAGGTGAATCCGGAGAACTGCGAGGCAAGCTGGGGATTTTCATTGAAAATATAGGGAATGTAGGTATTGATTCCCCGATCCAGCATGATCACCACTACATTCTGTCCGTTTTTGCTAAGAGTGAAGGTGGGGTCGCCCTCCTGGCTTACCTGGGCACGTGCCAGTGTTTCCTGGGACTGGGTGTGAATCTGGACGGTGTTGAAAGCGGTCATGCACACGATGGCCGCGGTACATACAGCCAGAATATTCTCCCATCGAATGCGGGAAAAACGTTGCACCAGCCACAGCATGGCAACAATCAGCACCACAACACAGGCCAGATTGAGCAGCTGCTCTTTTCTGGTGAAGGTCAGGCCAAAGTCGTAAACAAGGTTTGGAGAGAGATTTCCCAACTCTGTACCGAAGAACATGTAGTCCAGAACCGCAATGCCGCAGCTGCACCAGACCACTCGTTCAAACCATACTTTGCTGCGAGGAGTGGCAAGATAGTAGAAGATACCAAGCCACAGTACAAACAGGCCGAAGGCAATACACAGCGCACTGACCACATACCAAACGGGGCTGTAGTACAGCAAAACATTGATAAATTCGGAAACCGAGGCATGAATTACATTGGACGGGATGAGTCCACCCAGCAGCACAGCCAGGAAGCACGCGCCGGAAAAGAACAGTCTCCCGTTGGGATTGGGGACAGCCTTTTGGGGCAGACGCTTGGAAAGCAGATGCATGGCCATAGGCAGAATCAGCACCAGTCCGGCGGTGAGGGACAGCGCCAGATGCCGGAAAGAGCCGTTCCAGCTCAGTACGCCGTAGCCCAGCAGGCAGCAGCCAACCAGGGCGCAGAGAGTGCGCAGAAATGCGCCGGAATGCTTCCATTTCCGCAGAATGGTCTTTATTAGGGAGAACAGGTTGTTCAGCGTCCAGTAAAATACCAGTCCGGAGGGGGAGCCGTACAGAAATACCAGGAAAAAGACGGCCATCACATACAGCTGAATCTTTTCTCTGGGCAGGCTGTCTCTGGTGAAGAGGGTAGCGGAGATCATGTTCACGCCGGTCATGACAAAGGGCAGGATGTTGATGGCCATGCCGCCGATATGCAGCAGACCATCCGGCTGGCTCAGATCGGCAATGGGGCCAAAGCTTGCCCCTTCCAGCAGAGTCAGCCCGGAGAGGAAGCGGTAAGCGGCGATGAAGAAGGGAATCTCCAGCAGCAGCGGAGCAGCACCCCGCAGGACATAGGTGGGCTTATAATGATTCTCCCGATAGTAGGTTTGGAGAATCAGCATCCGCTCATCGCCATGGAAGGTCTTTTTAATATGATCTACGCCTTTTTGCAGCTTTTTTTCAATCTCCCGCTCTTCTTCCTGCATGGCATCCGCCCGCTGATACAGGGGCATGAGCAGCAGGTTGACCGCCAGACTCAGGGCGATAATGGAAAGTGCGTGGTTTCCAAGGGCAGATGTGGCGAGACTGTAGATAAATTCAAAAAGCAGCTGCAAAGGTGTGAGAAGAAGCGTAGAAAAAAAGTTTGTCAATGTCACAGTGAGTACCTCTTCTAGTTTTCGCTGTACAGCACATCGGAGTAGGACAGCACATTCCAGTTGGACGTATTCCAGGCATCTTTTTCTACTGTCAACCAGATGCCGGGCTTAAAGGTGGTACCGTTGTTTAAAGCGGCATCCCAGTCGAAAGTCCAATGCAGGTATTGGGGGTGTGCGTTCTTTTCTGCGTTGCTGATAAGATTGCCGGTATAGGGGTTGACCGGATTGGAGATCAGACCATCGGTAGACAGGGTGGGAACATCCGCTGCGGTCATAAATTCCCGGGATGTTTGTACCTGTCCGGTTTCTCCGAAGTCCTTCACCATAAGTAGCGAAAGCATCTGCTGAGCATCGATACAGGTGCTCTGGGTATTGTCGATAATCAGAGAGTCCAGCTGTCCCATGCCGTAGCCGTGGTCAGAGCAGATAATGATTCTGGTATTGTCATATACATCGTTTTCCCGGAGGTAATCCAGCCAGGAGGCAACCTGGAGCATAGCGGCCATATTGGTCTGGTAGCAGCGATAGTGCAGATAGGACTCCATTTTCAGTGTTACACCATCTACAGTGAACCGGTTCTCGTGGGTGGCATCATAGAGGGTATTGTCTACCTTCCAGCTGGGGGTATAGTCCGGCTCCTGCAGCAGTGCCGGCTCATGGGGAAGAAGATTGCGCATGATGAACAGGTTGTTGGTGCCATCCTGTGTGACCTGTGTCAGATCGTCCATGCTTACCAGAACTTCGTAGGAGTTCATGAAGCTCAGGGAGATACCGTCTGCGGTGTGGGCATTGCTGATGACCTGACCACGATAACCATCTCCATCCAGTTCCCTGTTGCGGTTATAGTTGGCGTAATCATAGGTCAGGGGTTGGACAACGACTGGAAGAGCTTTGGTCAGGCCAAAGCAGAAGAAGTTGCGCAGCATATCTTCTTTGGAGTTCATTGTAGCACCCATGTCTACAAAGTTTCCGATGGTATTGTAGGCGTGTACATTTTCCAGATCATCGAAAATGGAAAGATCCGGTGTCCAGTTGTAGTTTGCCCAGGGGGGATCAAAATAGGTTACCTGATACCCATTGTCGCTGAAAAGCTTGGGAAGTACTTTCAGTGCCTCATTATGCTTGTCCACATTCTGTTCGGTATTGCGCTGGTTCATTTTGGCGGGTGTGTATTCATAGCCACCAAAGAGAGAAGGGGTTCCAATGTTGGTTTTGTTGCCGAAGGATACGGTGTTGGGGTAATAGGTAAAGCCGTCGAACTTTTCTGCCAATTCCGGATTTTCGTTAAAGAAGTAGGGAATATAGGTAGTCAGTCCCCGATCCAGCATCAAAATCACAACATTTTGGCCGTCTTTGCTCAGGGTGATGTTGGGGTAATCATCAGACTGGAAGTCCAGTCTGGCCAAATAATTCTGAACTTTGGTATTCAGGGAGATCAGATTCAGGCAGGACATCAGGGTGATGGCAGCGGTACATACGGCCAGAATGCTTTGCCAACGGATTCGTTTCAGCTTCTCTAATGCAAGCAGCATGACACATGCAAGCAAAAGCACACAGAGGATGTTGATAAGCTGTTCAGAGCGGGAAAACACCAAACCAAAGTCATATTCCAGGTTGGGGGAAAGGTTACCCAAGTCTCGGCCGAAGAACATGTAGTCCATTATGCCGATACCGCAGAATGCCCAGACAATGCGTTCAAACCATACTTTGCCACGGTGGGCGGCAAGGGTATAGAATACACCCAGCCATACTACAAACAGGCCGAAAGCAATGCACAGTGCGCTGACTGCGTACCAGCCGGGGTGAAAGAAAATAATGTGATTGATAAACTCTTCCGGAGAAGCCTGCAAAATGTTGGAAGGAATCAGCAGACCGGTGAGTACAGCCAGGAAGCAGGTACCGGTGAAAAATAGACCGGGATTGGGTGTGCGTGTAGTGAGAAGCTTCGGTGCGGTATGCTTACGCACAAGTGTAAGTCCCATAGGCAGAATCAGCACCAGTCCGGCGGCGAGGGACAGCGCAAGATGCCGGAAAGAGCCATTCCAGCTCAGTACGCCGTAGCCCAGCAGGCAGCAGCCAACCAGGGCGCAGAGAGTGCGCAGAAATGCGCCGGAATGCTTCCATTTCCGCAGAATGGTCTTTATTAGGGAGAACAGGTTGTTCAGCGTCCAGTAAAATACCAGTCCGGAGGGGGAGCCGTACAGAAATACCAGGAAAAAGACGGCCATCACATACAGCTGAATCTTTTCTCTGGGCAGGCTGTCTCTGGTGAAGAGGGTAGCGGAGATCATGTTCACGCCGGTCATGACAAAGGGCAGGATGTTGATGGCCATGCCGCCGATATGCAGCAGACCATCCGGCTGGCTCAGATCGGCAATGGGGCCAAAGCTTGCCCCTTCCAGCAGAGTCAGCCCGGAGAGGAAGCGGTAAGCGGCGATGAAGAAGGGAATCTCCAGCAGCAGCGGAGCAGCACCCCGCAGGACATAGGTGGGCTTATAATGATTCTCCCGATAGTAGGTTTGGAGAATCAGCATCCGCTCATCACCCTGGAAGGTCTTTTTAATATGATCTACGCCTTTTTGCAGCTTTTTTTCGATCTCCCGCTCTTCTTCCTGCATGACATCCGCCCGCTGATACAGGGGCATGAGCAGCAGGTTGACCGCCAGACTCAATACGATGATGGAAAGGCCGGGATTGCCCAGAAGCTGGCTGGTCTGCCGATAAACGGTTTCCAGAATCAGCTGCAGGGGGGTCAATAAAATTGTACTTATGATTTCACCGAAAGTCATGAATTATTTCACCTCTGCTGTCTGCGTGGCGCCGTTCAGTTCTTTCAGTTTGGCTTCCAGGTAGTCTGCCGCCCGCCGGGCGCCTTCTCCCTTGTGCTCCCAGGTTTCTTCCCGGGCCTGCTGCCGGCCCTGGGCATAGTCGGAGCCGGTGATGCAGGAATCAATCAGTTCCTTCAGGTGATCCAGGTTGTCGGCAGTGAGCTTTTGGCCAATTTTGGGCAGTGTCTCAAAGTTCCAGATGGGGGTGTCCAGCCACCAGGAATCGTAGGGGGATTTGTCAAAATTAGTTTCCGTATAAATCACCGGCTTGTCGTATACCAGGAAGAAATCAAACATAACGCCGGAGAAGTCGGAAATCAGCAAATCGGAGCGGCGCAGGACGGAATAGTTGTCCGGATCCCGGTTCCATTCCAGTTGGTCACTGTCGGGATACTTGGCCATCAGCTGCTCCATGAGTTTGGCCTCGGAATCAAAGGACTGGGGGTGAGGCCGCACGATGATGTGGTAACCGGTGGCCAGCAGCACATCCAGAATGCGCTCACCGAAGCGGCTCAGAATGGCGCTTTCGCCCCAGGAGGGGGCAAGCAGGATGGTTCTGGGGTGCTCTCCGATGCAGCCGTCGGCTTCCAGCCGGGCGGCCTTGTCGTCCAGATAGGGAATGCCAATCTTTACAATCTCTTTGGGAGGCAGCTGGCGCAGCTTTTCCAGAGCGCGGATGTCCTGCACCTGGTATTCGCCGGAGAGAAGCAGCGCATCATAAAAGTCTGTGCCAAACATACGGTAGCCGGTTACGGCATTGGGCGCGTGGAGCATATGGACATAGTAGCGCACATGCTTGGAGCGCTTCCACTGGTATACATCCAGCCCTGGGGTGGTGGAGAGCACAATGGCGGCATTCAGAAAGTTCAGCTTGGCAAAAGCTTTGTTGCCTTCTCCGATGAATTCCCCTTTCAGGTGCGGCATATCGCACTGCAGGCCGGGATCATCCGGGGAGGAGGTCATATAAACCATATCGATGCCACGGTCGCTCAGCTCCTGCAGAACGGGGCGGAATACATTCCAGTAGCGTTTGTCATCAGAAAAAATAACCAGAGGGATCTGCTCCTGACCGGTTTCTACCCGCTTGCCGCCGCTTATCAGAAAGCGCAGCTTAATGATCCAGGTTTTTACCAGATAGCTGGCGGCACCGATCACGCCGATCAGAACGGCGAAGAGCATGCTGCCTGTACCGGGGTCTATGTAAAGACGCATAACAAATAACCTTCCTTTGGAATAGAATCAAATATATTTATTTTATCACAATTGTTTCTGCATTGCAACATTTGCAGGAGAAAAAGGAGACAAACAAGGGAAAGAATGTGAAATGTTGTCCATTCCGGAGGCGGCAGGTCATACCATCCGCCGGGCGAACAGGTAGCAGCTTCCCCAGTAGCCTGTGGTCAGATCGTCATAGCGGACGGTGGAGCGGGAGTTGGGGGCGTGCAGGAATTGTCCATCCCCGGTGTAAATACCCACGTGTGTGGGCGTTTTTCCGTATCCGGTGGCAAAGAACACCAGATCTCCCGGAAGCAGATCCGAAAGAGGATCTATCCGGCTGCCCATATAGGTTTGATCCGCCACAGACCGGGCGGAGGAAAAGCCGAGACAGCCCAGGGAATAATAGACAAGGCCGGAGCAATCGAAACGGTTTGGCCCCTCGCCTCCCCGGACATAGGGGCAGCCCAGATGCTTTGCCGCCTCCTGCACAATGTCCTGCCCGGTCACAGGGGAGCCGTCCTGCCCGGTCAGAGGCTGGCCGTGGAGCAGAGAAAGCCTGGCAGGAAGTCCGGTGGTCTTCCCCAGCCGGAAGAACAGCGCTTCCTGGGTGGAGGCCTGGTTTTCCCTGGGAACCTGGGTCAGCCGAAGGTTCCGGCAGGGAACATAGCCGGCCTTCTGCCCATACAGAACCTTGTAAAAGCCTGTGTTCAGGCCGATGATATAGCACCGATCCCCGGGGTACAGGGAACAGAGTGCTCCGCTCTGTACATCGGCCTTGGAAAACAGGAAACCGGAGGAAATGACTTCTCCAAAACCCAGTTCCACATTTTCCCTGGACAGGAACTGGGCGGTTTTGGCGGGGACATAGCCATGGCACAGGTTATACAGCACTTTGCACCAGCCCCGCTCCTGCTCCAGCAGAATCAGAACCTCTCCCTGAGCCGCTTCAAACAAAATTTCTCCGCCGGTATCGGGGGAAGCCCAAATGGGGAGAGTCTCATTCCGGACAAAAGCAATGCCCCTGGGTTCCGGGGCTGCCTCGGCACAGGCCGGGGCAGCCAGCAGGACACACAGGAGCATTGCACAAAATGCCAGGGTGAATGGTCTGTACCGGCGCATTACTTACCGGCCAGAGCCCGTTCCAGCCAGACGCAGCCCACGTCCAGGGCGGTATACAGGCCGTCTTTTTCACTTTTCTTCACGACCCGATCCCGGCCTCTGGCATTGGGATCTGTCAGCTGGAGCTGGACAGACACACGGGTAGCCATGTCGGTATCTCCGACTTTCTTGGTTTCCAGAACCTGGAGCATCACGATATAAGTGTCGGCCATGGAGCCGTAGTAAATCAGGTTGTCCTTCCGCATCAGCGGGTGACCCTTGTACATAAGAACTTTTTCTTCAGCCATTAGAATAAACCTCCTGCAATCATCCATAAAAATACTCTATCAAATTGTAACACAACCCCAGAGCGCAGTCAAGCCGAAAACAAAACATTTCCCTTTGCCCGGGTCGATACTTTGCCGCGAGCAAAGGGAAATGCTGGCTTATTTGTGGTCAAACAGGTATTCCCGCACCAGAGCCTGCATCAGCTCATCCCGGTCGATCTTGCAGATCATGCTTCTGGCATTGCCATAGTTGGTAATGTAAGTGGGGTCTTCGGTAAGCAGGTAGCCTACAATCTGGTTGATGGGGTTGTAACCCTTTTGGGTCAGGGCATCGAACACACTCCGGAGAATTAGTCGCATGCTCTCTTTGTCATCGGGGACGTTAAAGGTTAAAGTATCCTGATCCGTCATGGTCTTCAGCTCCTTTTCAAAGAATATATAAAGATATTATAGCGGAAGAAAGGAGCTGTGTAAAGGGGAAAAAACAAAAATTTTGTAAATATCGGGCAATTAACTGCGGCTTTCCGGAAGGCCAAAACTCACGGCGATGGCATCGTCCACCATAGACATCTGCTTGTCATCCAGCCGCCCCATGTGCTCCCGCAGCCGCCGCTTGTCGATGGTGCGGATTTGCTCCAGCAGGATGACGGAATCCCTGGAAAGGCCTACGCTGCCACCGGCAATGTTGATGTGGGTCGGCAGGCGGGCTTTGCCGGTTTGGCTGGTGATGGCAGCGGCAATCACCGTGGGGGAGTGGCGGTTGCCGGTGTCATTTTGTACGATCAATACCGGGCGGGTACCGCCCTGCTCACTGCCCACCACTGGGGACAAATCCGCATAGAAAATATCCCCGCGTTTCACTGTGCTGTCCATATCGCTTCACACTCCGTGCTTGTATTGGGCTGCGCTACGAAAGGGCTATGTAACGCGGCTGAGCCTATTGTCCCACGGCGGGGTGATTTTTATACATCCTGGGTATGCCATCTTATGCGCCGTTTTCCTCCAAAGTTCGAAAATCCAGGAGATTTATCGACAGGATTTTCCTGCCCTTGTGGAGAATTTCTGCCCGGATGGGGGTGAGCTCGTCCAGCCAGATGTCCACTTGCAGGGCATCGTCCCGGAAGCTGTCATTTATGGTCAGGTATATGAGCGCTCCATCCTGTCCCCAGGAGGTGAGATAGCCGCTGCGCAGGGCACGCAGTACAACCCAGGGGGCGCTGATGGGGCTTAGTTCCCCATCGGCCAGCAGGGGAAAGCTCAAGAGTGTTTCGTCGAA
Organism: uncultured Oscillospiraceae bacterium; assembly: GCA_964501115.1. Taxonomy (GTDB): domain Bacteria; phylum Bacillota; class Clostridia; order Oscillospirales; family Oscillospiraceae; genus Faecousia. Next base: position 9,730 of record CAZCRO010000011.1, on the reverse strand, counting down.
GGTGAGCGCCCCTTTTCCGGCGGACAGTGTACCGGTGATGCCGGAAACGCTTTCCGGTGCGGTGACCCGGAACCGGATACCGCCCTGGGCATCTCCGTTACAGTCCAGGGTGAACCGGGAGAGTGTGTCTCCATAGTCGGCGGTGATTTCTGCCTGGAAGCAGCAACCCGGGGCTTCCAGCAGCGATTGCCGCAGGGTAAGCCCCGGGTCTGTTTCTTTGGAGGCACAGCCGGAAAAAAGAAGGAGCAGTAGAAGCAGTGTGGCTTTGCGCAAGGTGACATCCCGCCTTATTTCAGAAGCTGTGGAAGAGCGTCCAGTAGGTCGCTGGGGAGCATACCGTATTCTCCCAGCTGCCGGGCGCACAGGTCTCCGGCTTGTCCATGAAGATACGCACCCAGGCAGGCGGCTTCCAGAGGGGCAATGCCTTGCCCCAAAAGACCGGCCAGCATACCGGCCAGAATGTCTCCGCAGCCACCTACGGCCATACCGGGGTTTCCGGTATGGTTGACATAGCTACGGTGTCCGTCTGTGACGCAGGTGCGGTGGCCTTTCAGCAGGACAACGGCATGGCTCTGCCGGGCTGCGTTCTGGGCGCAACCCATCCGGTTTTCTCCCAGGGAGCCAAACAGGCGGCGGAATTCTCCGTCGTGTGGGGTCAGAATGGTGGGAGCGGTTCTTCCACGCAGTATATCCATATGCCCGGCAAGCAGGGATATGCCGTCCGCGTCCACAACAACGGGGCAGGAAGCATGAAGCAGTACTTCCCGGAGCACCCGGAAGGTCTGGGGGCTGATGCCCAGCCCCGGGCCGATCAGCACGGCGTCCATACGGGGGAGTTTTTCCAGTATGGGAGCAAGGGCATCTTCACTCAGATGCCCCTCTTCCTCCGGGAGGGGAAACACCACCGGCTCATTGAGCTTCACGGCCTCTATGGCATAAATGCTCTCGGGAACGCCCAAATACACCAGCCCGGCACCTACCCGCAGGGCACCCATAGCAGCGAAGTAAGCCGCACCGGTATATCCCCGGCTGCCGCAAAGAAGCAGCAGCTTGCCGAAGTCACCCTTGTGGGCACAGGGGTCGCGTGGGGGCAGATAAGCAAGCAGCTCTTTTTCCATAGGCGTTCCCGGTTACAGGCCGTACAGCTGTGTGTATTTTGCGGTCAGGTAATTGGTGTAATACCTGGCATCGAACGTGCCGCAAACCTGCCGGAAAAGGACACCGGGTTTATAGAAGCTGGCGTGGCGATGGATATGCTCCCGCAGCCAGGCGGTGACCCGGGAGAGTTGCCCCTGGGCTACCAGCTGGGCGACACTGCCCAAGTCCTCTTCCATGCGTGCCAGGAACTGGGCACCGTATGCGCTGCCCAGGGCGTAGCTGGGGAAATAACCGATGGCGCCCATGGCCCAGTGGGAATCCTGCAGGCAGCCCATGGTATCGTTGGGCGGGCAAATGCCCAGGTACTGCCGGTACAGCCCGTTCCATGCTTCAGGCAGGTCATTTACTTCCAGCGTTCCGGCAATCAGCTGCTTTTCCAGTTCATAGCGCACCATGATGTGCAGGCAGTAGGTCAGCTCGTCCGCCTCTGTGCGGATAAGGCTGGGCTGTGCCGTGTTTACGGCCCGGCAGAACTGATCCTGGGTGATGTTTGCCAGCTGCTGGGGAAACTTTTCCTGGAGATAAGGGAAAATCAAACCGATGAAGGCCGGGCTGCGGCCGATGATATTCTCGTAGAACCGGCTCTGGCTTTCGTGAATCCCCATGGAAACACCGCCGGACAGCACGGTGTAGTTGTAGCAATCATCCGCGCCCAGCTCATAAAGGGCGTGGCCACCTTCGTGAATTACGGAGTACATGGAGGAAGCTAAATCGTCTTCGTGGTAGTGGGTAGCGATGCGAACATCGTGGTTGCTAAAGTTCTCGGTAAAAGGATGCTCGGTTTCGGCAATGGCGCAGTAGGTTTTGTCCAGACCCATTACATCCATGAGATATTGGGAAAATTCCCGCTGGGCGTTTATGTCATAGTGCAGGTGGAGGAAGCTGTCATCCACCTGGGGCTGCTGCTGAATTTTGGCAATCAGGGGCACAATGGTCTGCCGCATTTGCGCAAAGAAGGCATCCAGAATCTGGGTGTTCATTCCCTCCTCGTATTCATTCAGCAGGGCATCGTAGGCGGGCAGCTCCGGATTGTAATACCCGGCAAATTTGCGGTTGTAGTGGACGATTTTTTCAAGGTAAGGGGCGAAGGAAGCAAAGTCATTTTCCAGCTTTGCCCTGTGCCATACCGCGTCTGCATCATTGAGCAGCACGTTGTAGCCAACGTATTCCTCTGCCGGAATCCGGCGGGTGCGGTCGTAGTCTTTACGCAGTACTTCCAGCTGTCTGGACTGCACAGGGGTCAGCTCCTGTATGTGCTGGCTCAGGTAATCAAACAGCGCACCATTTTGCGGGCCTACGGTCAGATCATAGATCACCTGGGAGAGAATTTCCATGGTTTTGCCCCGGCCTTCCTGGGAGCCGGCGGGTGCGGCGGTGGTTGCGTCCAGATTCAGCACGCCCATGGCGTGGGAGTAGGCAGCCAGCGTACGCTGCAACTTTTCCAGGGCTTCCAGCGCCTGGGGGAGGGATTCATATTGCATGGGTACTCACCTTTCCTGTTTTGAATTTGGCAAAAAATCCTTTTCGGGGGTTGCGGTGTAAAAGGGTATTTTGACATTGTGGGGCGTTGCAAAAACGCAACGCCCCATTGGCTTTACATATTGGCTTTGATGGTGCTGATCAGAATATCGCCGGCAACTACCCGGTCTTCCGGAGCGAAGCCTTCGGCAAAATTATCGGAATAGAGCACCTGGGCGTTGGGGGGGAACTCGTCATCCCCTTCCCACACCAGCAGCTGCATCCGGTAATTTCCAATCAGGTCATACTGGAAGCCCGCGTCTCCGTGGGGCAGGGGCAGAGCCCCCATTTTCTCGCTGGCGGCGGCAAAGGCTTTTACCCGGGTGCCGAAGGTGAAGGCGGAACGGGTAAGCACCCGGCCGGTATAGGGCTGGATGTACATTTCTCCCCAGGGCATTTCCCGGAAGGTTTTCCAGGTGCCGGTGGAGGCAACGTGCTTGCTTTCCAGCAGGTAGCGCAGCAGGAAGGTGCGGGTGGGCAGCGGAGGCAGCGCACCGCCATCCTCTGCGGCGAAGGTGCAGTCGGGGAAGGAAATGGTGAATGCTCTTCCCAGCAGTACCAGCCGGAAAGCATCCTGCTCAAAGCGTACATCCGGCAGGCGGCTTACCACCTCCTGGGGATTCAGCTGGCGGAACAGGGCTTCGTAATGGGCAAAGGGGACTTCTTCTTTGTGGTTTTCAACTTGCATGGGATACCTCGTTATTCAAGTGATTTCAGGGGGAAATCCTTTGGGGGATGAGCCGGTGTCATATCCTGCGGGGCAGGTACCGGTTTGGCAGGGTCAAGCCTCCTGAATGCTGTTGGGGAACAGGCGGGAATCGGTGTGGGGAATGAAGCAGGCGGCTACGAAGGAGTCCATATAGCCGGGATAGGTGGAAAGTTCCAGATAGGTCATGTTGGCGGCAACTTCGGCGGTTTTTGCGTTAGCCTCGTCGCTCATAACCATGGCGTAAGCGCCGGTGAGGGAGGAGTTTCCGATATAGTGGAATTTCTCCAGATCCACATCCGGGAACATGCCGATGTTCACGGCGTTGCGCATATTGATACCGGAGCCGATGCCACCGGCAACGTATACGGTATCGATCATGTCAACCGTCATATCCACGCTGGCAAGCAGGGTATCAATGGCGGAGAAAATGGCACCCTTGGCACGGATGAAATTGTCAATATCCACTTCGTTGATAGAGATTTCCCGGCCGGTTTCGCTTTCCTGATTGTCGGCAAGTACATAGCGCCCCATGCCGTGGGCATCCCGGCGTACCCGGCTGCCCTCCCGGACAAACAGACCCTTGGCGTTAATGATGCCGCAGCGGAACAGCTCGGAAATAATATCAATGATGCCGCTGCCGCAGATGCCCACCGGCTTCTGATCGGGGTCACCTACGATTTCCAGGGTCGGCTCCATGGTGTCCTTGTCGATGGTACAGGCTTCCACAGCGCCGTCGGTGGCACGCATACCACAGGAAATATCGCCGCCTTCGAAAGCGGGGCCGGCGGAGCAGGCGCAGCTCATCAGGAAGTCCCGGTTGCCGAATACAAGTTCACCATTGGTACCCAGGTCGATAAACAGGCTCATTTCCTCCTTGTCCCAGAATCCGGCGGCCAGGGTACCGGCGGTAATGTCACCGCCGACATAGGAGCCAATGTTGGGGGCAATGAGCACTTCCGCCAGGGGGTTGGCAGGGAGCTTCACATCTCCGGCCAGCAGGCCGTCCCAGCTGAAGAAGCTGGGGATATAGGGCTCCATACGCACGGACTGGGCATCCACGCCGACAAACAGGTGGTTCATGGTGGTGTTGGCACCGATGCACAGCCGCAGGATATTCCGGGGATTCAGGGAAATGGATTTGCACAGGCCGGACAGAATGGGGGTAAGGGTTTCCTTGATGATGGCATCCTGCAGCTTCTTCTTGCCGCCGGGCTTGCCCTGCTCAATGATTCGGTTGATGACATCCGCACCGTAGCGGATCTGTCCGTTGCCGGAGGAACCCTTTGCCAGCAGCTTGCCGCTTTCCAGGGCAGTCAGAACCATGGTTACGGTGGTGGTACCAATATCAATGGCGCAGCCGACGATGGCAGTGTCCGTGGGGGCACAAATTTCCATGCAGCGGAAGCAGTCTCCTTCCAGCCGTCCCTTTACGCATACGGTAAAGCCGCATTCCCGCAGAGTGGAGGCCAGGCGAACCATGACCGTGTGGGGGATCAGAACCTGGGAAACACCCAGCGCTTCCTCCAGCGCCCAGGTGAGCCGCTCGTTGTCCGGCATGGTGTCGTCCAGGGTCGGCTCAGCCACGGTGACAGTCACGGTGCGGTAGGAATTGGTAAAATGCAGGCCGCTGGCACGCAAATCGGTCTGTGCTTTTTCAAAAATGGCAACTTCCTTGGGAGAAGACAGGTCAGCGGTCTTCATCCGGGATTGGTAAGCAGAGGCAATATCCGGCACCAGTACCGTGCAGTCGCCAATCACCTTGGAGTTGCAGCTTAAACGCCAGCCGGCGGCGTATTCTTCATCGGAAATGTGGCGGGAGGGCAGGCTCTCTACCTGGCCTTCCTCCAGTTTTACGCGGCATTTACCGCAGGATCCGTTGCCAGAGCAGGGGGCATCGATGGCCACGTTGGAGCGGCGGGCCAGCTCCAGCAGGTTGTCGCCTACGTTGCATTCGGCAACGACAGGCTTACCGCCTTCAATTTGAAATGTAACCTTAGGCATAGACAGGTCCTCGCTTTCTTCTGTGCATATAGTAGGGGATGGTCATATGGATGCTCAATTTTGGGAGGGGGAATCGGCAGAAATACCGATAATGGATTCCACACCGTAGTACTGAGCCATTGCTACATTGGGCCAGGTATCCGGGGTTTCTGTATCCAGGTATTTCAGCTCGTAAATCGCGCTGTATGGGGTAGCGGCTTTTACAACCGATACTTCCAGCCGGGTCTGCCCCTGGGCTTTCAGCTCCTGAATGCAGGCGGCGCTGTTTTGCAGCTTCCGGTAGCTGTCCTGAATATCCAGGAAGCCATCCGGCACGGTGGTCAAGGCATACAGGCAGAACACGGTCAGCACACTGCTGATAAAGGGTTCCCGCTTCCAGCTGTGCAGCATAGGTTCTGCCAGGGTGGCAACGGCGCACAGCAGCAGAATGCAGGCACCCGCAGCGGAACGGGGGGCATAGTACCGGGCGAAAATCATAATAAAGTTGGAGGCCAGAGAACCGGCCAGGAAAGTTCCTGCCAGGAGAAGCTTCTTTTTGTCGGTATTCGCCGCCAGATTGTAAATCAGCAGCACCAGCAGGGCGATCAGCAGGGGCAGGAAGCTTTTGTAAATGGTCACCGCCTCAAATATGGAATCCTTCAATCCGGAAGCGGATACTTCCACACTTTTGTTCATCCATTGAGCGGGAGCCAGGTAGATACTGATATATCCGGCAAAAGCGGTAAGAATCAGTAGGATGTGCAGTTTTTTTGGTTTACTGTTGCAGAACAACCAGCGCAGGGCAACCAAAATGGAAGCCATGAAGATTACTGCGGCAGATACGGTTTCGGAATAGGCACCTGCGCAAAACGCCAGCAAAAAGCGGAACCACTTTCCGGATACTTCATAATCCTCCTGGAAAAAGGCACGTACAAAAGGACGCAGAAACCACAGGGCAAACAGAAGACTCCACAGATAGTTTACAGCACCATCCTGCCACAGGTTTACCTGGCCGAATACAGGCTCAAATACCCAGATTCCACAGGCAATGCTCAGCGTAAGCAGAGGATTGATTCTGTGCTCCCTGGATTCCATATGGCAGATGAGGTAAACCAGCAGAGTATACAGGCCGCTGTTTACAATATCAAATACCCAGGTGGGGAGAAGGGCAAAAAGCTGCACAAAAAAATGGGTGACCAGTCTGCCGTTCATCTGGCTGGCATGTGCCCACAAAGAAGGGAAAATATCCCACAGGGATGTAAGGCGGGTCTGATCGTAGAAGCTGTAAAGATACTGGTAGTCGTCCACGATGAAAGGCGTCAGCAGATTGCAGGCCAGCATGAACAAAAATACAAAAAGATAGACGCAGTTTTCCAGGTGAAAAAGGGAATGGCTTTTCTCAGGGCGTTTCAAAGGCATAAAAACGATTCTCCGGATCAATTTTTAAGAGATGCGGGGGATCGCCGTCTGCAAGCAGGCTCGCATGCGGCGATCCCCCGGCTGTTGATTATACAGTGTTTTTTGCGGGGAAAGGGATTACATCAGAGGCTCCAGACCCAGCACAGGGTGTTCCTTCTCGGTCAGCCAGTTCAGCAGCTCTTCGCAATCGGTGGTGATGGTTTCGTCGGCAACCATATCGGTGAAGTTGTCAATGCCGTACATTTCCTTGGCGGTCTTGTTCAGGCGCTCGGCAACATCATCCTTCAGCTCCTTGGGCATCCAGACAATGCGCTCCAGGCCGCCCTCGGCGGAGACGAACTTCTTGGAGGAGATGAAGTGACGGCCGTGACCCATGTAACCGGGGGTCTGTACACCGCCGCCGGTGCAGGATGCCAGCTCACCGAAGGTCATGCCGGCGGGGGTCATGCCCTTGTATTCCCGGTTGACAACGATGACACCGTTGCTCATGGGTTCGATACCGCAAATGCACTCGAAGCAGCCGCAGGAAGTCATGGGATCTTCCAGCAGGGAGTACAGGGTTACGTTTTCTACGGCACCGTGGGTGGCTTCGGCAATGGCCTTGTTTACGGAGTCGTACCGGCCGGTGCGCTCATCTGTGCAGCCCTCCTTGAAGATGGGCTGGCAGGGGCCATTGGGGTTGAGCTCATTGGTGGCCTTTGCGTCCAGCCAGCTAACGGCACCGCACAGACCCAGACGCTCGGGGGTAACCACGCAGCAGTGGGCGGGGGCGAAGGACTGGCACAGGATGCAGGTGTAGTAACGATCCACAGCCTCGTCAGTCATGGAAGCCAGACGGTCGTCTCTCTGGTTGTAGCGGGGCATAGCCAGCTCGTCACGGAACTTACCGGCCTCGGCAGGATCGGTGATCAGGGTGATCTGGCACTTGTCCACAACGGCATCGAATTCGTCCATGATCATTACGTACAGAACTTCGGCGAAGTCCTTCAGCCGCAGGCCGGCCTCAAAGGCAGCGTTGCTGACACGGACACGTACCTGATTACGCTGGCCGGTGTGCATGACACCTTCCATGTAGTTGAACCAGGCATGGAACTTCCGCTCGATAACGGATTCAAAGTCAGCCTGCATCTTCTTGCCGGCAACTTCCACATAGGTAGCCAGAGCCAGATCCTTGGCTTCGTCCAGATCGGGGCCGACAATATTGATCTTGTGGTCTTCAATCTCGTCCAATTCCCGCATGACAACCAGCTCAGCGGTGGGATTCTTGGCGGACCAGCACTCATTGTGCATGTCGGCCTTACGGATGATCTCACCTTCGAAGGCAGCGGCAAAGGCAACGGGAATGGGCAGCTCCTTGACCTTGATCTTGATGTTCCGCAGCTCCAGGGACTTCTTCACGGTATTGTTGTGATCGGTCACGGATTCCAGAGCACCGGGAACCTGGTTTTCGCCCAGATCGATGTCAACAACGACGGGGAAGCCCAGGGCAATGGCACCGGCACCGGCGGAAACAACCACGGAGTCGATGGCACCGAAGGTGTTGACAAATGCGGGCACACGCTCCTTGGTGTACTCCAGAAGGCCAGCCAGGTTGCCGGGCTGTACATTACCGAAGATCAGAGCGGCACGGATGGCGACGGTTACTACGTGGATTACGGAGGTGACGTCGTGACCCAGAGGAATGACACGCAGCTCCAGACCCATCTTTACGCCGCCTTCGGCACACTGCTCGATGCAATCGCCTACCAGGAAGGTCATAATGCCCTTGGACTGATAATCCTTGACAACCTTGACAACATCAGCGGCATCGTCGGCCTTGCCCAGAACAACGGCTACACCGGGAATATCGCCGGTAACCAGGGGCACGCCCAGAGAACGGATGATGGGGTCGGGGACAAAGCCGATGCCGGAGTCATTTTCATAGGGATTGGCGCTGTCCACGTATTTCAGGCCTTCGATGATCTCAGCGCCTACAGCAGTGGCAAGACCGGCGTTCAGTGCCTGCCCCAGATCCTCCTGGTTGGTGATCAGGCTCTTCAAAACGCCTACGCAGGCGGGCAGGTCGCCCAAAGTCTTGACCTTGACACCGGTAGCTGCATAAATCGTGGGGAAGAAATAAGCAGTATCGGGGAAGGCAATTTCCTTATCTGCGCCATGCTTGGCGATGGCAGCGTTGACAGCATTCTCTGTCAACCCGGCGACTGCGTTGGAGCCACCGTAGATCAGGTCGGTTAGTACACTCATAATTGATTCCCTCCTAATTTTTGAAAGCGCGGAAGGCGCTTTTTCTGTTCCGCAGAGCGATAACAGTGGGGGCAGCAAAGTATTTGCACAGCGTATCTTGTTTGCTGTCCCCACCACCATCGGTGGAATGCAAAAAGGCAGGGAGGGAGGATCCCTCCCTGCCGGGAAAGTTTTGCTTAAACCAATTCTGAATTACAGATCCAGGTAGGAGTCGGAGTACAGAACGTGGTTCTTGAAGATGTCGCAGGACTTGATGGTTTCCATCAGGCGCAGGTCGTTGGGGTTGACGATAGCGGAGGTCAGACCCTGCATCATAGCCATGGCAACCAGAGCGGAGTCCATGATGGGACGGACGTTCTTGGGAGCGCCGTTGGAGTTGTTGGACAGACCACCGGTGGACTTCAGGCCCTTGTCGGCGAACATCTTGATGGCTTCCAGAACTTCCATCTGCTTGTCCTGCATGCCCTTGACAACCAGGAACAGGGGGTCGAACCACAGGTCGTCGGAGGACATACCCAGGCTCATACCACGCTCCAGCATGTTGTCGCAGTGAACCATACGCTCGTCGTTGTCCTTGGCGATACCGTCAGCGGAGCACAGAGCGATACAGATAGCGTCATTGGCAGCGGCCAGGTCGATGTAGGAGATACGGGAGCCGGCGTCAGCGGAGTTGACGATGGGCTTGCCGTTGGTACGGTTGTA
>CAZCRO010000010.1:0-35116 GCA_964501115.1 uncultured Oscillospiraceae bacterium | reverse complement strand
GCCGTGTCTACTTTTTTGCCATTTTCAATTTGCGCAATTTATTGTACCTTATCAATTTCAGAAAGAGAATCCTCTTCTGCAATACATAAAAATCGTGCCGGAACTTTCGCCCCGACACGATCTTCAGATATTTCATTTTGGCTCTACCCCAACTATTGACAGAGAACCCTTTTCTTTAAAGCAAAGAATCAGCACAGCTTTGCGCCGGCGGGAATGGCATCGGAGAGCATCACCAGGTTCAGCTTCTCGTCGCCCTGCTCCTTGTGAACGGCGGACAGCAGCATACCGCAGGATTCTCTGCCCATCATCTTTCTGGGAGGCAGATTGGTGATGGCAACCAGGGTCTTGCCAATCAGATCTTCCGGCTTGTAGTACTTGGCAATGCCGGACAGAATCTGCCGGTCAGTTCCGGTGCCATCGTCCAGAGTGAACTGCAGGAGCTTGTCGCTCTTTTTCACATTCTTGCAGTCCTTAACCTTCACGGCTCGCAGTTCATTCTTGCAGAAGGTGTCAAAATCTACGCTTTCTTCGCTGTAGGGCTCAATCTCCGTGGCAGGCAGCTGGGGCTTATTCAGCTCTTCCAGAGCAGCCAGCTCCTTCTCCATATCAATTCTGGGGAACAGGGGAGTGCCAACCTGAGTTGTCCAGGAGGCGGCAGCCATATCCCGGTAGTTCAGGCTATCCCAGCAGCGGCCGGTCTGGCTTACGTTCAGCAGATCCAGAATCTTTGCGGAGGATTCCGGCATGAAGGGGCAGATCAGCACTGCGCTGATGCGGATGCACTCGCACAGATTCTTCATAACAGTGAGCAGTCTGGACTTGGTTTCTTCGCTCTTTGCCAGAATCCAGGGAGTGGTCTCGTCAATATACTTGTTGGCCCGATCCAGCAGGCGGAATACATCGTTCAGAGCAACGGAGAACTGGAAGGCATCCATATGCTTTGCATAGTCGGCAACCACTTCTTCCGCCAGCGCCTTCAACTGCTGGTCAATTTCAGCATATTCACCGCCTTCGGCCAGATTGCCTTCAAAGTATTTCTGGCTCATGGCAGTGGTACGGGATACCAGGTTGCCCAGGGTATTGGCAAGGTCGGTATTGATGGTGGAGATCAGCATCTCATTGGAGAAATTGCCGTCGGAGCCGAAGGGGAAGGTGCGTAGCAGGAAGAAACGCAGGGCATCCACACCGAAGTGTTCGGAAAGTACGTAGGGATCTACCACATTGCCCTTGGACTTGCTCATCTTGCCACCGTCCAGCAGCAGCCAGCCGTGGCCGTAAACCTTCTTGGGCAGGGGCAGATTCAGACTCATCAGCATGGCGGGCCAGATGATGGAATGGAAGCGGACAATTTCCTTGCCGACGAAGTGAACATCTGCCGGCCAGAATTTGTCCAGATCGTTATACTTGTCGTTTTCGAAGCCCAGGGCAGTCATGTAGTTGAACAGCGCATCAATCCATACATATACCACATGGCCGGGGTCAAAATCAACAGGGACACCCCATGTGAAACTGGTACGGGAAACGCACAGGTCTTCCAGACCGGGCTTGATGAAGTTATTCACCATTTCATTGACACGGCTGCGGGGCTCCAGAAAATCGGTGTTTTCCAGCAGATCCTGTACCCGGTCGGCATACTTGCTCAGCCGGAAGAAATAAGCCTCTTCTTCGGCATCCTGTACTTCTCTGCCGCAGTCGGGGCACTTGCCGTCCACCAGCTGGCTTTCCGTCCAGAAGCTTTCGCAGGGCTTGCAGTACTTACCGGTGTATTTGCCCTTGTAGATGTCCCCGTTTTCATACATCTTCTTGAAGATTTTCTGGATTGCGGCAACATGGTAGTCATCGGTGGTGCGGATGAAGCGGTCATAGGAAATGTTCATCAGTTTCCACAGATCCAGAACACCCTTTTCGCCCTGTACAATGTTGTCAACGAACTGCTGGGGGGTAATTCCGGCTTCCTTTGCCTTGTCTTCAATTTTCTGGCCATGTTCATCAGTTCCGGTAAGGAACAGCACATCGTAGCCCCGCAGCCGCTTGTAGCGTGCCATGGTGTCGGTGGCTACGGTGCAGTAGGCGTGGCCAATGTGGAGTTTGGCAGAGGGATAATAAATGGGTGTGGTAATGTAATATTTTTCTTTGCAGGCATTACACATAATCAAATCCTCCTTGAATAAAAACAAATCGCCCCCGGGAAACCCAAGGGCGACAAAAAATTGACGCGGTACCACCTTGATTTGCAGAAAAATTTCTGCCTCAACACGCGCTAACGGGCGTACCCGGGGGAGCCTACCTATCGACTTCCCAGCTCCAAGACCATGTTCTGCCGAAAACTGCGTACCCCTTTCCACCACCCGGGGCTCTCTGTCCGATTTTTGCGGCATACTCTTCTCTTCACAGCTGATACCCGTTCATTATAACGGCATGTTGGGTGTTTTGTCAAGGAAAAAAACAGAAAACCGGGAATTTACCGATAAATTGCTGCTTTTTACCGGCTGTTCTCTATGAATTCAAAATGGCAACGGCAACTGCATCGGCGGGGGTACCCAGGCAGTATTTTTCTGCCACAGTCCCGGTTACCAGCAGTACCTGTTCTCCGGCGGCAGCGCCGATTGGGTCAATGGCAACCAGCTCGTCTTTTTCGCAGCGGATCAACAGCAGCTGCTGCCTATCCAGAAATGGTACGGCACTTTTTGTTTGCAATGTGCGGATTACACTACCAAGCTTCATATTGTTTCCTCCCTTTACGGTTTGCGGTCAGATCCCTCCGGCGACTTCTTCCAGGATCCTGCGGATGCTGAAATCTTCCACCAGTACAGGGCTGCCTTGACAGCTGGGGTCAGCCAGAACAGTCTGGACGATTTGCTCCATGGCATTCCAGAGCTGTCCCGGGGAGATTCCGGCTTGTGACAGTGTCTGGGGAAGATTCAGCTCTCTGCGAAGCCGGATCAGCCCCAGCTTCAGGTTGTGCAGGGCAATGGCATCGGTGCTGCCTCCTATGCCCGCGGCTCTGGCGAGCTGGGCATATTTTTTGCTGCATGCCTGGGCGCTGCTTCCGATGACTACCGGCAGCAGCGCGGCATTGAGCCTGCTGTGAGGGATGGAGAATCTGGCCCCCAGTGCCCGGGATAAACTTTGGCATAGGCCTGTCCCGGCTCTGCATACGCTCAGGCCGGCCATACAGGCGGCCATTTGCAGCTTCCCTTCTGATTTTTGCCCGGCATACCAGGCTGGAAGAGAGGCGTAAGCAACCCGGAAGGCTTCCTGTGCATACAAGTCTGTAATGGTTCCCGCTTTTGTGGAAGTAAAAGCTTCCACACTCAGCGTCAAAATTTCAAACCCGGCGTCCGCAATCCGCTGGGGAGAACCGATGGGATAACCTGTATCCAGAATGGCCATTTCCGGCTGAATGCCTTTGTCGGAAAGGGTGTAGTGCCGTTTCCCGTAGGACAGGGTCACAAAGTCTGTCACCTCTGTGCCGGAGCCGCTGCTTCCGGGAATGGCAACCAGCGGGAGTGGATCGCTGTAAAAATACGCCATGGCTTTGCCGCAGTCCAGTGCGCCGCTGCCCCCGGCGGCAATCAGAAGATCCGGCCGGAAAGAGGTCAGCCGTTTGGTTCCCAGGGCAGCCAGCTCTGCGGCAGGGTCTTGATCTTCTATGGTAAAATAAGAGCTGCAGGGTGCCCGGGTGGCTTCCGCCGCGGCGTGGGCCAGGGCGGTATGTGCCGTATCCGTCACCACAAGCAGACGCTGGGCACCGTAATTTGCCAGTGCCTGCAACGCCCCGGAACCGAACAAGATTTTTGTTTTGCACTGAAAAACTTCCATTGCCATACCGCCTTTTCCAAGACAGTTTTTCCGAAAACACCGGAATTATACCGGGGGGATCCTTGAACTTTCGTTTGAAAAATTCCAGTTGGTTTTTTGCTCATTGTGTGTTATGATAGATGTGAGGTGAAAAAAATGGAACAGAAGCAAACGCCGGATACTTCCGGGCAGCCCCGCCCGGCCTGGCAGGTTTGGGGAGCCAGAGTGGGTCTTGTACTGATGATCCTCTTTGTGATCTACCAGCTGCTTGCCATTGCCAATGGTGGCCTGTAATGCGGATATTGGGGATTGACCCCGGCTATGGCATCACAGGGTTCGGCCTGATAGAAGCCCAGCGGGGGATATGCACACTTTTGAAATGTGGGGCCATAACCACACCGCCCAATACGGATTTTTCCTGGCGCTTGGGGGAAATCTATAACAATATGACAGAGCTTTTGCAGCTTGCCAAGCCGGAAGCGGTTGCCATTGAAGAGCTGTTTTTCGGTAATAATGTCACGACCGGCATCAAAGTTGCCCAGGCGCGTGGCGTGATTCTGCTGGCAATCCAGCAGGCCGGAATTCCGGTATATGAATATAAGCCTATGCAGGTTAAGCAGGCAGTGGTTGGCTATGGCAATGCCACGAAGCACCAGGTGATGGATATGACCAAACGGATTTTGCACCTGGCGGCAGTGCCCAAGCCGGACGATGCGGCGGATGCGGTGGCCATTGCGCTGTGCCATGCCCGTTCCAGTACATCCCTGCTTGCCCAGGCACAAAAGAGAGGATTGTAAACCATGCTATATTATGTTTCCGGTACCGTGACGGTGTTGGAGCCGGGGCTTGCTGTGATCGATTGCGCCGGCGTTGGCTATGGCTGTCGGGTCACAGCCCATACCGCTTCCCAGCTGAAGCTGAACCAGACAGCACGGCTGTATATTACGGAATCTATCAAAGAGGATGTATTTGATCTCTACGGATTTATTTCCAGGGAAGAACAGCGCTGCTACGAGTTGCTGACCTCTGTCAATGGGGTTGGCCCCAAGGCTGCGCTTGCGATTCTTTCCTCCGGAGGCCCGCAGAATTTTACCCTGGCTGTTATGACCGGGGACGAAAAAATGCTGACGGCTGCTCAGGGTGTGGGCAAAAAAATTGCCCAGCGGATCATATTGGAGCTGCGGGATAAAATCGGCGGCAGTGCAATGGAGCTGGATTTCTCCGGCGGCAGTGTTGCGGCACCTGTGCAGCAGACAGGCAATACAGCGGCGCTTGCCCATGCGGCGCTGCAGGAGCTGGGCTATTCTCCTGCGGAAATAACGGCAGCGCTGAAGGGGGTAGACCCCAATGCGACTACAGAGGATATGGTGCGCCATGCCCTGCGGGCAATGGTTATGAAGGGTTGACAGGAGGATAGTACATGAGCTTGGAATTTTCTCAGGAACCGGAGAATGCGCTGGTTCTGCCTACCTTTACACCCCAGGATGCAGGGGAGATTGGCCTGCGGCCGAAGCTTCTGGCGGATTACACCGGCCAGGAGAAAGCAAAAGGAAATCTGCAGGTTTATATTGAGGCAGCCCGGCGGCGCAATGAGCCTCTGGATCATACCCTTCTGTATGGCCCTCCGGGTTTGGGCAAAACCACCCTTGCCGGGGTCATAGCCAACGAGATGGGAGCCGGTATCCGGGTCACATCCGGCCCCGCAATTGAAAAGCCCGGGGATCTGGCGGCACTTTTGACCAATCTGAATCCGGGAGATATTCTCTTTATCGATGAAATCCATCGGCTGAACCGGGTGGTGGAGGAGATCCTTTATCCGGCGATGGAGGATTTTGCCATTGATATTATTGTGGGCAAAGGTCCCAGCGCCAATTCCATTCGGCTGGATCTGCCCAAGTTTACCCTGGTCGGCGCAACCACCCGTGCCGGTCAGCTGTCTGCCCCCCTGCGGGATCGGTTCGGCGTGAATTTGCGCCTGGAGCTGTATACCCCGGAGGAATTGGCGAAGATTGTCACCCGCTCCGCAACCATTTTGGGTATGCCTATTGATCCTGCCGGTGCTATGGAGATCGCTTCCCGCAGCCGGGGAACGCCCCGAATTGCCAACCGTTTCCTGCGCCGTGTGCGGGATTTTGCCGAGGTCATGGGGGATGGCACCATTACGAAGGCGGCGGCAGATTTGGCGCTGCAGAGGCTGGAAGTGGACCATCTGGGACTGGATAATATCGACCGTCGTATGCTTACTGCCATCATTCAGAATTATGGCGGTGGTCCTGTTGGCCTGGAAACCCTGGCGGCTACCATTGGAGAAGAGGCGGTTACGCTGGAAGATGTTTATGAGCCGTATTTGATGCAGCTGGGCTTCCTTACCCGTACTCCGAGAGGACGCTGTGTTACCAGCCTTGTCTATGAGCATCTGCATATTCCCTTCCAGGGGCAGACCAGCTTTGGGGTATAGGATCAGGTCTGGTTCTTTTTACCAAAATCCATTGCTTACTTATGGAAATATTGCATAAATCTCAAATTTTGGGAGAAAAATTTTCATAAAGGATTGACAAAATGCACTTCTTTGTGTATAATCCAACATGCGGTGTTTGAATGCCGCACCATTTTATTACCCTGCGTTACAACCATTGATGGTAGATTTTCACGGGGGCAAAAAACCGAAGAGAGGTATTTCCAAATGTACGAAGATAAGACTTTAGTTTGCAAAGATTGCGGCAACGAGTTCGTGTTCACTGCCGGTGAGCAGGAGTTCTACGCAGAGCGTGGCTTCCAGAACGAGCCCCAGCGTTGCAAGGCCTGCCGTGATGCTCGCAAGAACAACGCCCGTGGTCCCCGTGAGTTTTTCACCGCTACTTGCGCACGTTGCGGCGGCGAGGCCAAGGTGCCCTTCCAGCCCAAGTCCGACCGTCCCGTTTTCTGCAGCGAGTGCTTCGCTCAGATGCGTGCCAACGGCTAATAACTGGTAAAGTCCTCCCCGGAAGCTTCTGCTTCCGGGGATTTTCTGTTGCACGAATTCCGTTTGGGCGTTATAATAGGGACAGGATACATAAGAAGCAAGAGCTTGCAAGGCTGTTAGAAGAAGGTTTTTTCACGGGGAGAAGCAGAATATGGGAAAAATTACAGGAGATCGGATCCGTCAGGCGCGTACCGCGGCAAAAATGACCCAGGGGCAATTGGCAAAGGCAACGGCGCTTTCTGCCGGAGACATCAGTAAGGCTGAGCGGGGGGAACTGGAACTTTCCCAATCGGCTCTGCGAGCCATTGCCAAAGCAACCGGTGTTACGCAAACATCCCTGGTGAATGCGGAAAAGCCTGTCACAAAGGAGCCAAAAGCTCAGAGTGGCACGATGAAACTCTCCGGGGAGGAGAAAAAAATCATCCAGCTATACCGCAAGGCCACTGCGGAGCAAAAGTCGGATATTAAGCGGATCCTGAACGGAGAAAAAACAGAGGTTGAGCAGTTGGTAGATTCTATGCTTACGGGAAAATGGCGCAAAAAATTGGAAAAACTGAAAAAATAGCGTAAAAAACTCTGCCTGCGGCGAAAAGCTGCGGCAGATTTTTTGCATTGTGCCTGTCCCGGGACACAGCATGCCGTTTCTCTGCCTCCAAAGCAGAAAAATCCCTGCAAAGAAGGCGGAAGTCTTCCTTGCAGGGGACATATTATGGTTTGCTGACTTTCCGGTAGCGCAGGGCGCAGTGGTCATCGCCCTTGGCGATGCATTTTGGCAGGTCTAAAACACTTCCGTAGCACTGTCCGATGCCATGGTCACCACACATGGCAATGTCACAAAGGGTGGCAATCTCTTCGTCGCTGCATCCTGCATTCTGCCAGGCTTTTACCAGCGGGCAGTAGTGGAAGTCGATGGACAGCTTATCGTCTGTGCTTTCCAGGATGTTCATTTCAAATACCAGCTGTGCAGGCTTGGTAAACAGGGTCTTCTTCAGTCCCTTCAGGCTGTCCGTTTTCCCCTTTTTTACCAGATCCGCACCCTGGGACAGGCCGCAGCGCTTTACGGCGGCACTGCCGAAATCTTTGGGATCCAGCCCCCGCTTCTTTGCTTCATCGCACAGCAGATACAGCCAGAAGGCCCGGTGCTCCAGCTGGGCACGGATGGCCTGCAGCAGCGCGTTGCGATATTTGGGCTCGTTTTTTACCTTGCTCATTGTTGTTCTCCTCCTGTTTTCTTTATAAAGTCTTTGTAGAAGCATACACATTGGCCGACATTTTCTATGTAAATATGCTCATTTGCTCCGTGGATGGAAGCATACTGCGCCTTGTCCAGGTCAATGGGAGCAAAGCGGAGAATGCTGTCGGCAATACCGGTAAAATGTCTGGCGTCTGTTCCGGCAGTGAGCAGGAAGGGCGCGGCAATGACATCCGGGAAGTCTTCCGCCAGCACCTGGCGCAGTATCTGGTATGCCTGCCCCTGGTGATCGGTTGGTTCGCAGTAATCCCGGAGAACCGGCTCTATGGTGACACCGTACTTGTCTCCGATTTTCCGGATTTTTTCCAAACCGTGCAGAAGGTCATCCTCCCGCACGCATCGCAGGAACATGGTTGCCTGGGCGCTTTTTGCTTTCACCTGGGCATTGTCCGGGTCGCCGGCAGCTACAGAGGTGAAGCTGATCTGTGTAGACAGCATGGCGCTTGTCTGGGGAATGCCGGCCATGATTTTCCGAATCAGGGGAGAAAACAGCGTCCAGTTTCCAAACAGTATATTCAGCGGGAATTTCATATATGGGGCATGCGTCGTGAACGTGGCCTTAACCTCCGGGGAAAAGCTGCTTTTGTAGATTTTCTTTTCGGTGACCTCCGTTATAAAGGCGCTCATGCGGTGCAGCGCATTGTCTGTGCTGGGATTCAGGCCTCCGTGACCTTTGGCTGTCTGGCGGGCAACGCAGCGGTACAGGTGGCGGCTTTTTTCATGTACGGCAATCATAGCGCTTTTTTGGCTGACACCGGGGATCATTCCGGTGGTGATGGCACCGCCTTCATCCAGTACAGCAGCAAAGCGGATTCCCTGCTGCCGGAAGAATTTGGTAGCTTCCACCATGCCGTCTCCGCAGGTCTCTTCATTGTTGGATGAGCCGATATACAGGCGTATACCGGGAAAATCATATCCTTCTGCAAGCAGCTCTTCGCAGGCCTGCAGCTGGGCGAACAAGGGTGTTTTTGTGTCAATGGTACCCCGGCCGTACAGTGCCCCATCCTTCAGAACGGCGTCAAATGGAGGGGTATCCCAGCCTTCTGCGCCCTCTACCACATCGTGGTGGGACATAAGCATGATGTTTTTGTCGGCATTGCGGCCTTCTATCACATATACGAAGCAACCGCTGCCAAAAGTAAAGCGTGTTGCTTTTTTATGCAGATTGGGGAAGGAATCTGCAAGAACCTGATAAAACCGGTCAAATTCCGCCTGGTAATGCCCTTCCGGGGTAAAGACGGTTTGGCAGTCGATCATTCTTTTTAAGGTGCCTGCGTAAGCGTTTAGCTTCTGGGTGTCAACCTGCTTGCGTTGAGTGGAAGGGGACGGTTCTTTTTTTCTCATTTGTGTTCATCCTTTGTGTGGGTATCTATATAGGCGGTTACTTTTTTCTCGTCGTACATCAGGAAGAAAATCAGCGACAGCAGGCTGAAAATACCAGCGTAAACACCGGTCAGCTTTACACCCTCCAGACCTACAGCCTCCGTACCCTGGGCACCGATGGCCAGCACGCTGGACACAACCATCATCGCAACGGCAGAGGCGATTTTCTCAATGAATGTTTTGGTGGCGGAGAAGAAACCTTCCCGGTTGATGCCGTTTTCCAGGCTGTCTTTTTGTATAATGTCGGAGAGCATGGATTGGGGCAGAATGTTGATTGCCGCAAAAGGAAATGCTACAACCAGTCCCATGGCCAGGCCGATGTACAGCTCCTTTCCGGGAGCCAAGGCAGCAATTTGGTCGCCTACATAAATGAAAGCGTATACAATGGTGAATACAACGCTGGCTGCGACCAGCAGTAATTTCTTGCTGTACTTCCGGCTGAAGGAAACGATGAAGGGGAACAGGCACAGTGCCACAGCAATGGCGCACAGCATAACCAGGAAGGACTGTGATTCCGGTACGTTCAGCAGCATGGTGATGTAGTACAGCATGGCAGTCTGGAAGAAGGCCATGGATACACCGCTGAACAGATCACCCAGTCCATACAGGACAAAGCTCCGGTTTTTCAGCACCTGGCCGAAGGAGCGCAGGAGGGATTCTGTAGGCTTGGTGTTTGCCTCCACGTAATCCTTTTCCCGGAATGCGGTGGCACTGAGCCATACGCACAGCAATCCAATGGCAGAAAATACAAGGAATACCACACGCCATGCCCACAGGGGAGAAAGCCCCGCCTGCTTCAGCAGATCCACAAACAGTGTGGCGGCGTACATGAAAGAGCTGGAACCCATGAAAAACGCGGTGCTGATGCCGTAGTACCCCACACGGGCTTTGGCATCCGGAATGATTTCCGGCACCAGGGCATTTCTGGGAATAAAGTAAAATGTATAAGCGGTGTAATACGCCACAAGGAAGAAGCCAACCCAAAGGGCATTGGCTGGGGAACCATAGGGGAACGGGGCGTAGAAAATAAGCAGAACAGACAGCGCATAGGGGAGGGCTGCATATTTCATGAAGGGCATCCGCCGCCCGTCACGGTGTGTACATTTGTCCGATAGGTTGGCAACCAGCGGGTCGGTAACAGCGTCCACGATTTTTCCGATGGCTGTGATCAGCGCCATGATGGTCAAATATCCCAATAGCTTGTTCTGTGGAAGCAGGGCAGGCAGTCCGCTTTTGGCCGTAGGCTGAAAGAAATACAGCAAATAGTTACCGATCATTCCGTTGAACAGTCCTTTGGCAATATCCGCCAGACAGTATCGGTAGAGCTTGCTTTTGGGCAATGTTTTCATAAACACACTCCTTGCTATGTGATTTGTAAATATTCTGTGTCTATCATAGCACACAGCCGGAAAAAATACCAGTGGCAGTGTGCCTTCGGCGGGAGAATTAGAGGAATTTTGTGGAAACACGGCTGGGTATAAAAAGGGAAGAGGCAGTGCAAAAACGCACCCCTCTTCCGGAAAATAGTTTGGCATTGTTTTCGTGGCAGGGGCGCTTTACAGCCCCCTTGCTTTTTTCTCTTTTGTACAGTATAATGGTCAAAACGAACAAATATACGCTTACTCTTTGGTGTATGCCTCGGATCCCAGTACTTCCGCCAGCTCAATCAGGGTGTGATCCTGCTCTCCGGCGTAGTCTATGCGCAGCCGTGGACTTTGCAGCATGCCGGTGTCATCCTGGCGGATGGCCAGGGTCATGCTCACCCGTGTGCCGCCTTGGGCGGGATGGTCAATCAGCACGGTTCCGCCGTGGTTGCAGGCGGCGCTGCGTACGATCACCAGCCCCAGGCCAATGCCGTGGCGGCTGTCCTCTATGGTGGGTTGGCGCAGATACCGGCGAAATACACTGCCCCGGATGCCGTCCGGGATGCCGCTGCCCCCGTCCTGGATGCACAGCCGCAGCATCTTTCCCTGGCGGGTCAGGCTGGCGGATATGGGACTGCCCTGGGGGCTGAATTTGACGGCATTGGCCAGCAGATTCAATATGGCACGTTCCAGCTCCTGGCTGTCGGCCAGGGTATACAGGGGCTCATCAAGTCCCTGGTAGCGCAGCTGAACGCCGGTCGCTTCCAGCCGATAGGCGGCGCTTTCCATAATTTCCTGCAAGGCAGCATCTATATCCACCATTTCCGGGTGGCTGACGCTGCTGCTGGTAGACATATTGCTGACGATGCGCTGCATCTGAAATAAACTGTGGGACATCCTGCCTGCCAGAAGCTTTCCTTTGGGAGACTGGCGCATTTCCTGATCCATCAGCTCCATTGAGGCCATAATGGCGCACAAAGGCGCACGCAGCTCCCGGGCAGCCAGAGCCAGGGCACACAGCACATCTTCGTCACCAGGAGATTCCAGCAGAAAATAGTCGATTCCGTCCATTCGCTCTACGGCAGCGCCGAATAAAACGCCGCCGTGGTTTATGGTCAGGTACAGGCTGCCGCCGGTAAAGCAGGCATATTCCTCTTTTCCGGTGTCCAGCAGGGACTCTACAGCCGTGTCCTGGGGAATGAGCAGATCTTGGGCAGCTTTGTTTCTTGCTATGATGATTCCGTTTTTGACACAAAAGCAGGGAGCCAGAATCAGTTTCATCATATCTATGTTCAGCGTCTTGTTTTCCATGAGCGTCCTCCTGACAGCGATAGCATGTGCAGATTTGGAAAAAACTTTCCCGGCGACTTTCGCCTTTATTTTAGCGAATTCTTTGCAAAATAGCAAGGACAACTTTTTTATTCAAAGGGAGTGTGTCATATGCACGAAGGCCACAGGCAGCGGGTCAGGCAGCGGGCCAGGGAAGAGGGGCTGGATCATTTTTCGGATGTTCAGGTTTTGGAGCTGCTTTTGTACTATGTCATTCCCCGGGCGGATACCAATCCCATCGCCCACAGGCTGCTCAGCTATTTTGGCAGTCTTTCCCAGGTGCTGGAAGCCAGTATAGAGGAGCTTTGTAAAGTGGAAGGCATTGGGGAGAATGCAGCCCTGTTTTTAACCCTGATTCCACAGATGGGACGCTATTACCTGGTCAATCGTTCTGGCCAGGCTACGGTGCTTACTACCCTGGATCAGTGCGCCCAGTACCTGATGCCCCGTTTCTTTGGCAGAAAGGTGGAAACGGTGTTTCTCCTGTGTCTGGATGCCAAGTGTAAGGTGCTTTGCTGCAAGGAGCTTGGTCAGGGAGAGACCAACTCCACAGGCATTTCCATCCGCAGGGTGGTAGAAACCGCGCTGGGTGTCAATGCCTCCACTGTGGTGCTGGCACACAACCATCCCAGCGGCCTGGCCGTGCCTTCGGCGCAGGATATTCAAACCACCCGCAGAATTGCCCAGGCTCTGAAAGCGGTGGAGATAACACTGGTGGATCACATTGTGGTAGCGGATGACGATTATGTATCCATTGCTATGTCGGATGCCCGCTTCCAGGATTGCTTGCTGTAATATAAGGAGTTCGTATGGATCATTTTGAACTGGTTTCTGAATATCGTCCCTCCGGTGACCAGCCGGAGGCAATTGAGGCGCTGGCCAACGGTGTCAATTGGGGTTTGCGGGAGCAGACGCTTCTGGGGGTCACCGGTTCAGGCAAAACGTTCACCATGGCCTCTGTCATTGCCCGGCTCAACCGGCCGACTCTGGTGCTTGCCCATAACAAAACCCTGGCTGCCCAGCTGTGCAGCGAATTCCGGGAGTTTTTTCCAAACAATGTGGTGGAGTATTTTATATCCTATTACGATTACTACCAGCCGGAGGCATACATTGCCCATACGGATACCTATATCGAAAAGGATGCCTCGGTCAATGAGGAGATCGACCGCTTGCGCCACTCTGCCACATCCTCCCTGTTCGAGCGGCGGGATGTGATTATTGTGGCATCTGTCAGCTGCCTCTATGGTCTGGGAGACCCGATTGATTACAAGAGCATGGTCATTTCCCTGCGGGTAGGTCAGGAGCGTCCGATGGATGAAATCCTGAAAAAGCTGACAGAGATCCGCTACGAGCGCAACGACATAGACTTTTCCAGAAACAAGTTCCGTGTCCGGGGAGATACGCTGGAAGTGTATCCTGCTTATTGGTCGGGAAAGGCCATTCGGGTGGAATTTTTCGGCGATGAAATAGACCGCATCAGTGAAATCAATGCTGTCTCCGGCCTGGCAGAGCGGTATCTGGATCATGTTGCCATTTACCCGGCCAGCCATTATGTGGCTTCCCGGGAGAAGCTTCAGCGTGCCATGCTGGAAATCCAGAAGGAGTGCGACGCCCAGGTAGAAAAGTTTAAGGCAGAGAATAAGCTGATCGAAGCCCAGCGCATTGCCCAGCGGACGGCTTACGACCTGGAAATGATGACGGAGATCGGCTTCTGCAATGGCATTGAAAACTATTCCCGGGTCATCCAGGGAAGAGCTCCCGGAACTCCGCCTACCACGCTGCTGGATTATTTCCCGGAAGATTTTCTGATGTTTATCGACGAGAGTCACGTTACCCTGCCCCAGTGCCGGGCGATGTACGCCGGTGACCGGAGCAGAAAAGATGCCCTGGTGAACTATGGATTCCGCCTTCCTTCTGCCTATGACAACCGGCCACTGAATTTTGGCGAGTTTGATAAAAAGATCAATCAGGTGATCTATGTCTCCGCCACGCCTGGTGAGTATGAGCGTACCCGTTCCGGTCAGACGGTGGAGCAGGTGATCCGTCCTACCGGCTTGCTGGATCCTCAGGTAGAGGTGCGGCCCATCGAAGGGCAGATCGATGACCTGATTGGAGAAATCCAATTGCGCATTCAGAAGCAGGAGCGGGTGCTCATCACCACCCTTACCAAAAAAATGGCAGAAGACCTTACGGTTTACCTGCAAAAAGTTGGAATCAAGGTGCGCTATATGCATTCGGACATCGGTGCCATGGAGCGTATGGAGATTATCCGGGATTTGCGCCTGGCAAAGTTTGATGTCCTGATCGGCATCAATCTGCTCCGGGAGGGCTTGGATTTGCCGGAGGTCAGCCTGGTGGCAATTCTGGATGCGGACAAGGAGGGGTTCCTCCGTTCCGAGACCAGCTTGATCCAGACGATGGGTCGTGCGGCGAGAAATGCCCAGGGTAAAGTCATTATGTATGCCGATACAGTGACCCATGCCATGCGTGTGGCAATGGATGAAACCGCCCGCCGCCGTCAGATTCAGGATGACTATAACAAGGCTCACGGGATTGTACCGAAAACCGTTATAAAATCTGTGAGAGACTTGATCGAAATCTCCTCGCCCACTGCTGAGCGGAAGGGTCGCAGCGGCATCAAGATGACCAAGGCGGAGAAGGAAAAAGAAATTGCCCGTCTGGAAAAGCAGATGAAGGAAGCTGCCCGTATGATGGAATACGAATATGCTGCTGTCCTCCGGGATCAGATCGTGGAACTACGGGGCAGTGGACTTTGACCCCTAAAAAACAGAGCTTTGCTTCCGGCTTGGCCGGAGGCAACATCCTGGAATATTTACAACCGGTACCTTGTGTTGAGCAGAGCCACATGCGGTACTGGTTGTTTCATTTTATGAATTTTAGATTGAAATGTTCGTAATTTCCCGCCTGTGCCGGGAAATAAAAAACCTGCTGCCGGTACGGAAAGCTCCATGCCGGCGGCAGGTTTTTGTTGCTTTAGTTTGCACATCTGTTACAAATCTCGCCGGAGCAAATGCGCCGGTACGATTGGAACGGATATTTGAGCTGATTGGATATGGAATCTTTATTCGTCCAGCGCCGCGGCGTACACGGTGTTTTTCGGCAGGTTCAGTTCCTGGGCGGTTTGCTTTACCGCGTCCTTCCGGCTCAGCCCCTGCTCCATCAGGGTTTTTACCCGGCTGGCGGCGTCGGCAGGGGTGGCCTCCTCCTTGGGGATGTCCGGGGCACCAGCCAGAATCAGGACGAATTCACCCTTGGGGGCGTTGTCCCGGTAATACGCCAGGGCACCGGACAGGGTGGTGCGGATCACTTCTTCATGGAGTTTGGTCAGCTCCCGGCACAGACTGATGGGGCGCTCCTGGCCAAAGGCTTCCGCCATATCCTCCAGTGTAGAGACCAGCTTGTGGGGAGCCTCATAGAAAATCATAGTGCGCTGTTCGCCTTTCAGTGCTTCCAGATGCTCCCGGCGGCTCTTTTTTGCAGTGGAGAGGAAGCCTTCGAAGCAGAAGCGCCCAGTGGACTGGCCGGAGATACTCAGGGCAGTGATGGCGGCGCAGGGGCCAGGAATGGCGCATACCACAATTCCGGCAGCGGCACACTGCTTTACAAGATCCTCTCCCGGGTCAGAGATGGCAGGGCTTCCGGCATCGGATACCAGAGCACAGGTTTCGCCGGCGAGAATCCTGTCGAGTATTTTTTCGCCTTTGAAGGATTTGTTATGCTCGTAGTAGCTGACCAGCGGTTTTTTCAGTTCCAGATGATTCAGCAGTTTCAGCGTTACCCGTGTATCCTCCGCGGCGATAAAATCAGCGTTTTCCAGAGTTTCCCGGGCACGTTTGGAAATATCTCCCAGATTCCCGATGGGGGTGGGAACAAGATACAGCATTCCGGCCATAGTAATCTCCTAAATTCTTAAAGTATGTGATATATTTCTCGGTATTCCCGGGTGGGGGTACCGTTTTCGTCATATAGAATCAGATCTTCCCAGATTAGTCCCGGCTTTGCGCCTTTGCGCAGCTGCAGCAGAATCAGATCCACGCCGGAGTCTGCCCGGTGGCGCACCAGAGCCAACCGTTTGGCTTCCAGGTGGAATTTGGGGGCAAGCCCAAGAATCTCTCCCAGTCGCTCCGGCTTATGTACCAGAAAAAAATCACCGCCATATTTCAGCGCCCAGGCAGCACTTTGCAGCAGCACTTCCGGTGTGCAGCCGTTGCCTTGCCTGGCCAGCGGGGTTTTGCTGCTGGTGGGGCAGCCGGAGTAATAGGGGGGATTGCTGACACAGCAGGGAAAACTCCCGGGAGAGATCATTTTTGGAATTTCTGCCAGGTCCGCGCATATACTTTCCATACGGGTTTGCAGTGCGTTTCGGGAAATATTCTCCAGCGCGGCCTGGTGAGAGAGTTCTGTCAGCTCCACGCCGGTTACCGTACACCTGGAATCCCTGGCGCAGAGCAGTATGCCCAGAGTTCCGCAGCCGGATCCGAGATCCAGAACCCGGGCGTTTTTAGGCAGACGGACAAAATGGGCAAGCACCATGGAATCGGTGCTTAAAGGAAAGGCTCCCTTGGGAATTTCCAGGGTATAGCCATTGAACAGAGTTTCCATGGTTCCTCCTTGATTGCATAAAGTCGGCCTGCGCAGTTTATTGCGCAGGCCGACCAGTGATTCCGGAGAATCAGCCTTCCTCGATAGCCTCGACGGGGCACTGCTCGGCGCAGGAGCCGCAGCTGACGCAGACATCGGCATCGATAACGAACTTCTCGTCACCCTCGGAGATAGCTTCGACGGGGCACTGATCAGCGCAGGAACCGCACTTCACGCAAGCATCGGTAATGTTGTAAGCCATGGAAAACACCTCCTATAATTCTTTCGTGTGCATTTATCTAAATGCACCTTTATTCTAACATGGATTTGGAAAAAAGCAATTCCTTTTTTCTGAAATTTTTGTTTCTTTCTGATTTTGTTGGCAAAGCGGTATATTTCCCCGGCGGTATGACCAAACTGAACAACCAAAGGGGGCGTATATATGCGTTATAGTACCCAGTCTCAGGGGCTTATCCGCCGGTGTGCGGTGTTGGCACAGCAGATGGGGCATGGTTATGTTGGTTCTGTGCATCTGCTCCTGGCTATGGAGGAGGAGCCCGCCGGTCAGCTCCTGCGGAGTCTGGGGCTGGATTGGGAAGGGGTTCAGGCGCTGGCGGCACTGCTGTATGGTGTTGGGGATCCGGCGCTGCCCCTGCCCCAGGGGTTTACCCGTCAGGCGAGACGTTTGCTGCGCCTGGCTGTCCGGGAGGCAAAAAACCAGCAGTGCAGCCAGCTGTGTCCGGAGCATATTTTGCTGGCAATGGCCCGCAACCCGGAATGTGCGGCGGGAGAAATGCTGCGCACTTACGGCATAGAGGCCGATACGTTGTTTACACATACATTGGAATATTTGCGCTTTGCTCCTGTACAGGGCAGGAGCCGGAAGAAGGAGGGCGTTCCTTTGAAATTATTGGAACAGTTTGCAGAGGATCTGGTGCAGAAAGCGGTCTCAATGGAGCCGGTGATCGGCAGAGATCGGGAGATTGATATGGTAGTGGGCATCCTGTGCCGGAAGAGCAAAAACAATCCTGCCCTGATCGGGGAGCCGGGAGTGGGAAAAACGGCGATTGCAGAGGGGCTGGCGCAACGGATGGCGCTGGGCAATGTGCCGCCGCAGCTGAAAGAGAAACGGCTGTACAGCCTGAATATGGCCAGCCTGGTGGCGGGAACCAAATACCGGGGAGAATTTGAAGAGCGCCTGCGGGATGTTCTGGGAGAAATCCGACGCAGTGGAGATGTGATTCTGTTTGTGGACGAGATGCACACCATTGTAGGTGCCGGTGCGGCAGAAGGGGCAATCGATGCAGCGAATATTTTAAAGCCTGCCCTGGGACGGGGGGAGCTGCAAATGGTCGGTGCGACTACCCGGGAGGAATACCGAAGATACATTGAAAAGGATGCAGCATTGGAGCGGCGGTTTCGCCCCGTCAGTGTGGAGGAACCGGAGCCGGAGGTGACGCTGGGCATCTTAAAGGCGCTCAAACCGGGGTTGGAGCGGCATCACCATTTGCGCATTACGGAGGATGCTATGCAGGAGGCAGTGCGGCTGTCGGTGCGTTACCTTCCGGATCTCTATCTTCCGGATAAAGCGATTGATTTGCTGGATGAGGGCGCAGCCCGGGCGAAAATGGAGGAGACCAGCTCTGCCCGTGGATCTACGGCAAGAAAGGCGCTGGAGGAGGAACTGCACGAGGCTGTGCGGGAGCGCCGGTTTGAGAAGGCAGCAGAGCTGCGGGACAGGGTGCAGGATCTTATGGAGCGTGCTCCGGACGGAAAACGTGCCCGGGCAGTTACGGCGGGTGATATTGCCTGGGTGGTTTCTGCCCGTACGGGCATTCCGGTTGGACGTTTGACTGCCGGGGAACGGGAGCGCCTGCTGCGCTTGGAGGAGCTGCTGTCCAGTCATGTTATGGGGCAGGAGCGGGCTGTGCATGCCGTGGCGGAGGCGGTGCGCCGTGGGTATGCGGGAATCCGGGATCCCGGACGACCCATTGCCTGTCTGCTTTTTGCCGGGCCCACCGGTGTGGGTAAGACAGAGCTGTGCCGGGCGCTGGCAACAGAGGTATATGGCAGTAAGGAAGCGATGCTTCGGCTGGATATGACGGAATATATGGAGAAGCATTCTGTGTCCCGTCTCATCGGTGCTCCTCCCGGGTATATCGGCTATGAAGAGGGCGGAAAGCTGACAGAAGCAGTACGCCGCCGCCCTTACAGCCTGGTGCTGCTGGATGAGCTGGAAAAAGCCCACCCGGAAGTGTTGGGTCTGCTGCTGCAAATTATGGAAGAAGGGGTTCTTACAGATTCCACGGGGAGAAGGATCAGCTTTAAAAATACCATTGTGGTTATGACCTCCAATGCCGGCGGCGATGCCCGGGGGGAGGGCTTGGGTTTTTGCGGAGAAGGAAAAAAGGCACTGGTGGAGGAAGCGCTTCGCCAGTGTTTTACGCCGGAGTTTTTGGGGAGGCTGGATGGCCTGATTTGTTTCCAGCCCTTGGGCAGCGGCGCCATGGAGGCTATTGCGCAGAAGTATCTGTACCAGCTGCAGCAGCGCACGGCAACTCTGGGGGTGCAGCTGGTGCTTCCCCAGGGTCTGGCAACCAATCTTGCCGGGCGATGCAAAGGCAAGAGCGGTGCCCGGCAGCTTCGGCAGATGATCCAGCAGGAGCTGGAGGATCCAATTGCCATGCTTTTGCTGCGCAGCGGGCGCAAGCCCGGAAAAATCCGGTTGCGTATAGAAGCGGGACAGGTAGTGCTCAGCTGCTGACACCGGGAGAGAAGAAAGTCGAAAACAGGATT
Organism: uncultured Oscillospiraceae bacterium; assembly: GCA_964501115.1. Classification (GTDB taxonomy): domain Bacteria; phylum Bacillota; class Clostridia; order Oscillospirales; family Oscillospiraceae; genus Faecousia. Next base: position 15,627 of record CAZCRO010000010.1, on the reverse strand, counting down.
TTAGTAAAACAAACGTTTGAAAATAACGGTTTTTCCGGAAAAAACCGGCTTCTTCCGGAGAAATCCGCAAAAAAAGATTGATTTTTTTCGAGAGAAGAAGTATACTGTACAAAAATGGAGCAAAGTGGATGTAAAGTGGAGGAAAAGGGAAAGGGGTGAGACAATGATCGGCAAGTATCCGGCCAGATTGGACGAGAAGAATCGTTTGATCGTTCCGGCCAAGCTCCGGCAGGAGCTGGGAGAGAGCTTTTATGTGACGCTGGGTGTTAACTGTGGCCATCGCTGTCTCACGGTGTATACCTCGGCGGAGTGGGAGAAACTCAGCGAGAATTACAACAGCCTGAGCATTTCCCAGCGTTCCGGCGCAACCAGCCTGATTTTTATGAATGCGGCGCAGTGTACGCCGGATAAGCAGTTCCGCTTTTCCCTCACACCATTCCTGCAGGACTACGCCGGAATCGACCGGGAGGTTATGATCGTAGGTCGTGCCGGTCAGGCGGAAGTATGGGACTGTGAAGAGTTCCGCAAATTCGAAGAAGAAAATCTCACCCCGGAAAAGCTGTTGGCATCGTTGGAGGCAATTGGACTATGAGCGAATTTCATCATGTATCGGTGCTTCTGGAGGAGTGTATCCAGGGGCTGAACATCCGGCCGGACGGTATTTATGTAGATGGTACCCTGGGTGGTGCGGGGCACTCCAGCCGGATTGCCGCACAGCTGACCACCGGGCGGCTGATTGGAATTGACCGGGACCCTGTGGCGCTGAAAGCAGCCGCACAGCGTCTGGCTCCTTTCGGGGATCGGGTTACGCTGGTGCATTCCAACTTCTGCGAAATGGATCATGTCCTGGACGATTTGGGAATAGAGGGGGTAGACGGGATCCTTCTGGATCTGGGTGTCTCTTCTCCCCAGCTGGATGACGGAGACCGGGGTTTTTCCTATATGGCAGATGCCCCCCTGGACATGCGTATGGACGGGGGCGATGTATTGAGTGCAGACACGGTGGTGAACACCTGGTCTTATGAAGAACTGAAAAAAATCCTCTATGACTATGGCGAGGAGCGCTACGCCCCGGCCATTGCCTCGGCAATTGTGCGCAAACGGGAAGTGACGCCCATCCGTACCACTTTGGAACTGGTGGATGTGATCCGTTCGGCGATGCCTCCCGCCGCTTTGCGGGAGAAGCAGCATCCGGCCAAGCGCAGCTTCCAGGCCATACGCATTGCGGTGAACGATGAGCTGAATTCCGTGGCAAAGGCCATGGATGCGGCCATTCCCAAGCTGAATCCAGGGGGAAGATTGTGCGTTATAACCTTCCACTCTCTGGAAGACCGGATTGTAAAAAATGCAATGGCCTCCGGGGCAAAGGGATGTACCTGTCCGCCGGAGTTCCCGGTGTGTGTATGCGGAAAAAAGCCGAAGGTGGATGTACTTACCCGCAAGCCGATTGTATCCGGTGCCCGGGAATTGGAGGAAAATCCCAGAGCCAGAAGCGCCAAGCTGCGTATTTGTCAGAAACGATGAATCATTGCCGGAGGGATATACGGTGGAACAAAAACCAGTAATTCAATATGTCGGCCAGTTCTACGTTTACGGAAGTGAAGTACAGGCTCCCAAGAAGCTGCCGAAGCAGGCTGTGGCGATGCCTCGCCGAAAAGAGGCCAGGGAGCGGAAAGTCTATGTGGATCCTGTGGCGGTGTGCGGCATTGTCGCGGCTGTGGTCATTTTGGTGGTGCTGCTTGCGGGTGCGATTCAGCTGCGTGGTGCCATGCAAACCTACCAGGAGCAGGCACAGGTGCTGGCCGAAGTAAAGCGGGAGAATGCCCGCCTGGAGCACCGGTACCGTACAGCGCTGGACTTGGAGCAAGTTCGCTCCAGAGCGGAAGCGCTGGGTATGGTGAGTGCGGAGGAAGTGCAGCACCGGAACATTCGGGTATCGGTGCCGGAGGCAGCGGAAACACCGTCTGCCTGGGATAATTTTATATGGTTTGTCTCCAATTTGCTGGGAGATCTGGACGAGAGCCAGGTAAACGAGGTTTTTACCGACTGGGAAGATCCCGTTCAGGAATAATGCGTTACCTCCCGGACATACACTTTAGTGGCAGCTGCGAATGGGCGGCGAGGGATTCCCTTGCTGCCCATTGCTGACATTTGGCTGCCGGAAGGAGCCGGGGCAATGGGACAGCCGGAGTCACACGGGTATCGCCGGGTAAGGATGGATACACGCCAGCATATCCGCATCCGTCTTGGGGCGCTGGTGCTTGGGGTGCTGGCCTTTGTGCCGATTGCCGCCAGGCTGGTGCAGCTGATGGTAATCGATTATGATTACTATGCCGCCAAGGCACTGAAGAATCAAACCAGGAGCACCACGGTTCTGCTTAGCCGTGGCACAGTCTATGACCGGAATATGAATATTCTGGCGTGCTCCACTGGGGTGGAAAATGTTTACCTGAATCCCCAGGAACTCAGGCAATCCAAAGCGGATTTGGAATCCGTCGCCTCTTTTTTGGCATCTGCTTTGGATAAGGATGCTCAGTGGATTCTGGAACAGGCCAGCGATACCCGCCGGAGGTATAAGCAGGTAGGCTCTCTTGTAGAGCAGCAGACGGCTCAGAGCATCCGGCAGTTTATACAGCAGTCTGGTGTTTCCGGAATCCATCTGGAACCAAGCTCCCGGCGCAGTTATCCCTTTGGCACTCTGGCCAGCCAGGTGATTGGTTTTACCAATCTTTCCGGAGAGGGGAGCGAAGGAATTGAAGCGGCCTACGATGCGTTCCTTTCCGGTTCCCCAGGCAGGGTGATCACCACAAAGGGCAATAACGAGATGGATATGCCCTATTCCTATGAAAGTCTGGCGGGGGTGGATGGGGCCTGCGATGTGGTGCTTACGCTGGATGCGACTGTACAGGCCTGTTTGGAAAACCGCCTGCAGGAGGCCATTTCCCGCTACGATGTGCAGCAGGGAGCCTTTGGCTTGGTTATGAATTGCAAAACAGGAGAAATCCTTGCGATGGCCACTTTGGGCGGTTTCGATCCCAATCACTATCAGCAGATTCAGGATGACTCTGTTGCCCGGGAGCTGGAAGAGCTGGAGCAAGTGTATCAGCAATACCCCCGGGACAGCGACCAATACTTGCAGGGAAAACAAACTTATCAGACCAGATTGCAGGAAGCCCGCCTGAAACAGTGGCGCAACCGGGTGCTGTCTGATGGATACGAGCCCGGATCAACGTTTAAGGTGCTGACAATGGCAGCGGCACTGGACTGTGGAGCCATTGATTTGAATACAGATTTTTATTGCCGTGGGGCAGAGCAGATTCCCGGGCGCTCCCAGCTGCTGCACTGCTGGCGCTCTGCGGGGCACGGTGCGGAAAAAACGCCACAGGCGCTGCAAAACTCCTGCAATCTGGCGTTTGCGCACATTGCCCTCAAATTGGGCGGCGACCGGTTTTATGATTATATAGAGCGCTTTGGCATTTTGGAAAAAACGGGAATCGACCTGGCCGGAGAGAGTAAGGGTATTTTCTTCGACAAAGCGCACATCACCAATACAGAGAAATGGGGTACAGCTTCCCTGACCTCCGGTTCCTTTGGCCAGACCTTTAAAATCACGCCCTTGCAGCTGGTCAGAGCCATTTCCTCTGTGGTCAACGGAGGATACCTTTTGGAGCCGTATCTGGTTTCCGAGGTGGTAAACAGCAGTGGACAGACGCTGCTTTATCAGCAACCCACGGTGACAAGGCAGACCATCCGCCCGGAAACATCGGATATAATGCGGGAGCTGATTTTGTCCGTTGTTACGGAGGGGACGGCAAAAAATGCTGCCGTAGCGGGGTTTTCCATAGGGGGGAAAACCGGAACCAGTGAGAAAATTGACGTTTTTGACGAGAATGGCCAGCGTGTTCAAGATAAAATTGTTTCCTTTGTGGGGGTTGCGCCCATGGACGATCCGGAGTATATTGTAATGGCGGCTTTGGACACGCCCTCCCGGGCAACCGGGATTTATATATCCGGTGGTGTTATGGCAGCGCCGACGGTAGGCGCTGTGCTGGCAGATATTTTGCCCTACCTGGGAGTGGAGAAGACATCCCCCTCCGGAGGAGAAGCCACGGTGGAGGCATATACCGGCCTTGCACCCAAGGAAGCGGAAAAGAAGCTGAAACAGGCGGGGCTGTTGGCGAGATACGCAGGAAACGGCGAATATATAACGGCGCAATTGCCGGAAAGCGGGCAAGTACTTGCGCAGGGAAGCCAGGTGCTGCTTTACCTGGGGCAGGAGCCGGAAATACGCCAGGTCGAGGTGCCGGATTTTTCAGGAAAGAACCGGCAGCAGTGTGCTGAACTGGCGGGAAAGCTGGGGCTGTATATTTTGCCGGACGGCAATGATGCCCTTTCCGCTCTGGCGGTGGGGCAGGAACATTCCCCGGGCACGTCGGTCAACGTGGGGAGTACGATACGTATAAGATTTGCAGATCCGTCCGCTGTGGATTAGGATAACAGGAGGAAAATAGAATGAAACTCAGTCAACTTTTGGATCAGGTTTGCGTTTTGGAATGCCATGCGGACAGGGAACTGGATATAGCATCCCTGGCATACGATTCCAGAAAAGTGCAGCCTGGCGGTTTGTTTGTAGCAATTTCCGGCTTTGCGGCGGATGGCAATACGTATATTCCAATGGCTCAGGAAAAAGGGGCTGTGGCAGTGGTCACAGCCCAAAGACCAAAACAGGATATTCCCTATATCCTGGTGGAAAACGACCGGCTGGCAATGGCACAGATGGCCTGCAATTTCTATGGGAATCCTGCAAAGAGTATGAAATTGATCGGTATTACCGGTACCAACGGCAAAACCTCTGTGACCATGCTGCTGAAATCTCTGCTGGAGCAGGTGCTGGGGGCAAAGGTCGGCCTGGTGGGTACCATGGGAAACCTTATTGGTCAGGAGGCTGTTGCGTCAGACCGGACTACGCCGGACAGTCTGGAACTTCAGGAACTGTTTGCCCGGATGCGGGATGCTGGGTGCCAGTATGTGGTGATGGAGGTTTCCAGCCATGCCATTGCGCTGGACCGGATTGGCGGTGTACACTATGATGTGGCAGCCTTTACAAACCTGACGGAAGACCACCTGGATCTGCACAAAACGATGGAGGCATATTGCCAGACCAAAGCGCAACTGTTCAGCCGTTGTGATAAGGCGGTCATCAATGTAGATGATGCCTATGCCGGTCATATGCTGGAGGCGGCAACCTGTCCGGTTCTTACAGTGTCGGAAAATGGACAGGCAGCTCTGATGGCGGAGCAGGTGCGGCTGAACGCGGACAGTATTGATTTTCTTGCCTCCTGTGAAGATGAGCAGGCACTGGTTCACCTGCCGATTCCCGGCCGGTTTACTGTTTATAATGCTCTTACTGTTCTGGGCGTTGCCAAATGTTTGGGTATCTCTCTGAGCCAAAGCGCTCAGGCATTGAAAAATGCCCAGGGTGTAAAGGGTCGCATCGAGGTGGTGCCTACCCCGGGTATGCCATATACCGTGCTGGTAGACTATGCCCATACCCCGGACGGCCTGGAAAATGTACTGCGTTCCGTGCGGGATTTCTGCAAGGGTAGAGTGATCGTTGTATTTGGCTGCGGCGGCGACCGGGATCCCATTAAGCGTCCTGTTATGGGCAGAATCGGCGTGGAACTGTCGGATTATGCGGTCATAACCTCGGATAATCCCAGAACCGAGGAGCCGATGGCCATTATCCGGGACATTTTGGCCGGGATAGAGAGCACAATGGGACAATACACTGTTATAGAAGACCGGCGCAAAGCCATCAGATATGCTATGGACATTGGCAAAAAAGATGATATAATAGTACTGGCAGGAAAGGGTCACGAAACCTATCAGGAGGTCTGTGGCCATAAGAACCACCTGGATGAACGGGAAGAGGTTCGGGATCACCTGCTGGAATTGAGGGAACAACATGAGTGAGATAACCCTGAAGCAGGCCGCTGCCTGGTGTGGCGGCACTGTAGAGGAGAAATATGCCGATGTATCGTTTTTGGGTGCCAATAACGATACCCGTACCCTGCAGCCGGGGCAATTGTTTGTTGCGCTGCAAGGCGCAAGAGACGGCAACGATTTTATTCCCGATGCGATGGCAAAGGGTGCCGCTGCCGTGCTGTGCAGCCGTGTGGTGGGAGATTATCCTGCCATAGTGGTGGAGGATACGAGAATTGCTCTGGGAAAAATCGCTGCCGAGGAGCGCCGCCGCCTGGGAATGAAGGTGGTGGGTGTTACCGGCTCGGTGGGCAAGAGCACAACCAAGGAAATGATTGCCGCGGTTTTGGAGAGTACATTCCGCACGGCAAAGACCCCCGTCAACCACAACAATGACATTGGCATGCCCATGGCCATTTTGTCCATGCCGGCTGATACCCAGGTGGCCGTGCTGGAAATGGGCATGAACCATTTTCGGGAAATGGCATACCTGTCCAGTATCGCAAAGCCGGATCTGTCTGTGATTATCAATATCGGTACGGCGCATATTGAGTTTCTGGGCACGGTTGCGGGTATTCGCCGGGCCAAAATGGAGATTCTGGAAGGCATGGAGCCGGAAGGAAAGCTACTGCTCAATGGTGACGATGTGATGCTGTGGAACCTGGACAGAAAACCTGTGCAGAATATTACCTACTTTGGAATGGGGGAGCAGTGCTCCGTGCGCTGTACCCATACCCGCAATGATGAGGGGTTGCTGTGCTTCCAGGTGGAGTCCGATACCCAGTGCTTCCCGGTGGAGATGCACCTGGAAGGGTATCATTTTGTCAGCGATGCCATGGCTGCCATTGCCACGGGCCTTGAGCTGGGAGTCCCCCCGGAAAAAATCCGCCAGAGTCTGTTTGAGTTCCGGAACCTGGCCGGGCGGCAGGAGATCTTCCAGGAGTATGGGTTTACCTTTATCAAGGATTGCTATAACGCAGGGCCGGAGTCTATGGAGGCGGCGCTGTGTGTTCTGGGAAACAAGCCCGGACGCAAGGTGGCAATTTTGGGAGATATGCTGGAATTGGGTGACCGTTCCGCTGCGGAGCACTACCGTATTGGCCGCATTGCCGCAGAGCGGGTAGACTGGGTGCTGGCCTATGGCCCTAGTGCCGATAAGCTGATCGGTGGTTGCCTGACGGGCGGTATGGCTCAAAACCGGGCAATTGCCTTTGTGGATCAGACGGCGCTGGTGTGTGAGCTGCAGCGCATGGCCCGTCCCGGCGACGTGATGCTCTTCAAGGGCAGCCATGGTATGCATATGGAAAAAATTCTGGAAGCGTTCCTGAAATACGAGAAAGACCTGAACGGAGGAAATACCCAATGATTCGTTTGTTTGTTACCTGCCTGTGCGGCCTGCTGGTCTCCGGGGCACTGGGATATGTGCTGCTGCCGGTACTGCGGGCACTCAAAGCAGGGCAGTCCATCCACGAGCTTGGCCCCACCTGGCACAATGACAAGGTGGGTACACCTTTGATGATGGGACTGATGTTTATTGGCGGCACACTGGTGTGCCTGCTGGGAAATATTCCCTTTACCCGGGATTTTACCCCATTTTACGTGTTTGCGCTGGCGTTTTGCTTTGGCCTCATCGGTATCCTGGATGACTATTGCAAGGTGAAAAAGCGCAAGGGCATCGGGCTTACCGCAATTCAGAAAGCGCTGCTGCAAATGGCCGTGTCTGCTGTGTTTCTGTATGTCCTGTATGTCAGCGGCAGCATGACCTGTGATTTGTACATTCCCTTTGTCGGGGTAAGAATTTATATTCACCCGGTTCTTTACATTCTGTTCGCTATGTTTGTCATTGTGGGCTGTGTCAATGCGGTCAACCTGACGGACGGTGTGGACGGCCTCAGCAGTTCTGTAACCATCCCTGTTATGGTATTCTTTGTTGCGGCAAGTGTAGCGATGGAGCGGCTGGATCTGGCAGTATTGCCTGCGGCGATGCTTGGCGGCCTGATTGCCTTCCTGTATTTCAACTGGCATCCTGCCAAGGCGTTTATGGGAGATACCGGCTCGCTGTTCATGGGTGGCATTGTGTGCGGCCTGGCCTTTGCGCTGGACATGCCCCTGGTTCTGATTTTTGCCGGCTTCGTGTACATCGTGGAGACTATGTCCGATATTCTGCAGGTGGGCTATTTCAAAGCAACCCACGGTAAGAGACTGTTCAAGATGGCACCTATCCACCATCATTTTGAAATGTGTGGCTGGAAGGAAGAAAAGATCGTTCTGACATTTGCGGCGGTGTCCGCTTTGATGTGCCTGGTGGCCTGGTTCAGCATTTCTTCGCTGGTGGGCTGAGCAGGAAAGGAGAGCTTATGGCGGCGGAAAGAAACCTGCCTGCCAAAGAGAACCGTCGCCTTCCTCGAGGAAGCGGCGCAACGGTGGATATTCCTTTTTTGATTTTAACGCTTTTGTTACTGGGCACGGGGCTGGCGGTGCTTTATTCTGCCAGCTCCGCCCAGAGTGCTTACGATACAGGCTACGAGCTGACTACCCGGTATCTGCAAAAGCAGGCGGTCTGCGCTGTCCTGGGGCTGGCGGCTATGTATGTCTTCAGTCGGGTTCCGGTGGCGGTGTGGTACCGCCTGGCCTGGCCTTTGTATGCTTTGAGCATTGTACTGTTGCTCAGTGTGCTGGTCATAGGCCAGCAGGTCAATGGAGCCAAACGCTGGATCAGCATTGCCGGGCTCCAGTTTCAGCCGTCGGAGATTGCGAAATTTACCATGATTTTGCTTTTTGCCAGGCTGACGGTAAATTTTGGAGAGAAAAGCGGAAGCTTCCGCTATGGTGTATTGGGCTTTGGGGTGGCGCTTCTGGGGATTTTGCTCCCTCTGGCGCTGGAGAAGCACCTGAGCGCCATTATGCTTATGGGCATGGTGGCAGTGGTTATGATGTTTGTTGCCGGGACGAAGGTACGCTGGCTTATGCTGGGTGCCGGAGGCGCCGTGCTGTTTCTGATTGTTTACGTTCGGATCATGGGCTACGCCGGAGACCGGATTACGGCCTGGCGCCACCCGGAGCTTGACCCCGGTGATACGGGGTATCAAATTTTGCAGTCGCTGTATGCCATCGGTTCCGGTGGCATATTGGGTCTGGGCTTTGGCAAAAGCAAGCAAAAATACTTGTATTTGCCATTTCAGTATAACGATTACATTTTTGCAATTTGCTGTGAAGAGCTGGGGCTTTTGGGAGCCTTGGGGATTATGCTTCTCTTTTCGCTGCTGATTCTGCGGGGATACCGAATTGCCAGGAAGGCAGAAAACCGGTTTTCCACAGTGTTTGCAGCCGGTCTTGTCACCTTGATTGCGGTGCAGACTATCTTAAATTTGTGTGTTGTCACGAATCTGCTGCCCTCCACCGGTATTGCGCTGCCTCTGTTTTCCTATGGCGGTACAGCTTTGGCGGTGAATCTGGGGGAGATGGGGATCGTGTTGCATATATCCCGGAACGGGAATAAAACCAGGAGGATATAAACGTTGAATTTGGTATTTACCTGTGGCGGTACTGCGGGGCATATCAATCCCGCAATTGCCATTGCCAATGAGATGCGCAGCCGGTATCCGGACTGCAAGGTGCTGTTTATCGGTGCCGTAGGACATATGGAAGAAAAGCTGGTGCCTCAGGCGGGCTATGACCTGCGTATTCTGCCGGGTTCCGGATTGAGCCGGAAGCTGAATTTTGCGGGCATCAAAAAGAATATCTATGCCGTGCGTTGCGTGCTGGGTGCGGTGAAGGAATGCAAAAAGATTTTTAAGGAATTCCGCCCGGACTGCATTATCGGTACCGGCGGCTATGCCAGTTTCCCCGCACTGTTTGCCGGAAGCCAGATGGGTATTCCTACCTGTGTCCACGAGAGCAATGCCGTGCCCGGTGTAACCACCAAGCTGATTGCCAGGCGTGCCAGCCGGGTTCTGGTGGCCTTTGAGGAAAGCGTCAGCCACTATGCCCAGCCGGAGAAGGTGGAAGTGGTGGGTATGCCTGTGCAGCAGGGCTTTATCTATGCCGATAAACAGGCTGCCCGGAAGCAGCTTGGTCTGGAGAAAGAAGAATATGTGGTTCTTTCCGCTTTTGGCAGCCTGGGTGCCAAGCATATGAACGAAATCGTGGAAGAACTGTTCTGCATGGAAAAGGAGCAGGGCTATCCCTTCCACCACATCCATGCAACGGGCAGCTTTGGCTGGGAGTGGATGCCGGATCTGGTGAAGAAGGATGGTCTGGATCTGCCCCATACCCCCAGCATCGATATGCGGGAATATATTTATGATATGCCTCTGGAAATGGCGGCTGCAGATGTTGTAATCAGCCGTTCCGGTGCGGCAACCTGCAATGAGATTGCGGCTTCCGGTACACCCAGCATATTGATTCCGTCTCCCAATGTGACGAACAATCACCAGGAGCATAATGCCCGGGTTCTGTCGGACAAGGATGCTGCCATCACGATTTTGGAGAAGGATTGCACAGCGCAGCGGATTATGGATGAACTCCGGGAACTGCTGCGGGATGCCCCCCGCCGGGAGGCAATGAGCAAAACACTGCGTGGCATGGTTCGCCTGGATTCTACCCAGCGGATTTGCGACATTGTTGAGGAGCTGTCCAAGAAATAAACGGTTTCTCAGGAGGAATAAACCATGGATACAAATGAAACACCGAAGGGTACCCATATCCCCCAGGAGGAAGCCGGGCAAGCAACGGTAAAAAAGAAAGCACCTGCCATGGATGCTGTTAGTGCCGGAGGCAGACCCCGCCGGCCGGATCGTCCGGAGCAGGGCAAGGGAACAAGATCCGGTGAAGCACCCCGGAAAAAGCGTCCGGAATCTTCCGCTGCCCGGCAGCCTTCCGCAAGAAATACCCAGGCGGCCGGACGTTCGTCTCAGGAGGCGCAGCGTCCGGAGAGACAGGAGAACCGAACTGTTGTCCCTTCCGGCAACCGGAAGCCGCCCCAGCGCCGCCCACAGCCTGCCCAGGCAGGGAAAAAGCCGGTGCAGAAGAAAAAATCCGGATCCGATGCCGGGTATCAGCCTTACAGAAAAGCAAATGCCAAACGCAAGGCTCAGCGGTCTGTGAATCTGCGCAATTTCTTCTCTTCCGAAAATCCGGTTTTGAAGTGGTTTGAAAAGGTTCGCTACAGCAAGGATACTTTTGCCGAAACTTCGGATTTGGCAAAGCAGCGTCGGCAGCAGCGGGCAGAGGAGGAAGAGAAGCGCCGCAAGCGGCAAAATCGTTTCCAGACTCCGGCAGTTATCTATACCCAGCCTGCGGCCTTCAACCGGGACAAGCTGATTGTGCAGATGATTTCTCTGCTCACAGTGGTCGTTGCACTGATGATGTGCCTGTCTCTGTTCTTCAAGGTAGAGCGGATTGCTGTTGCCGGCAATGATGTATATCAGGGCTGGTCGATTGTGGAGGCATCCGGAATCTCCAAGGGAGACAACCTGCTTACTTTTAGCCGGGCACGTGCGGCCAGCCAGATCAGAGCCAATTTACCCTATGTAAAAAGTGTAAGAATTGGAATAAAACTACCGGATACGGTTAATATTGAGGTAGTGGAAAGCGATGTGGTCTATGCCATTCAGGATGACCAGGGAACCTGGTGGCTGATGAACTCTGATGCCAAGGTGACAGAGATGGTCAATGCCAATGTGGCCGGAAACTATACCAAGGTGCTTGGCGTGACATTGAGTGCACCCAAGATAGGCGATACCGGTGTGGCGACGGAACTTACCCAGGCACAGACGGATGATGCTGTGGAAGAGGATGCTCAGACCATGCCTACAGTCCAGGCAATCGTGGTATCCGGTGCCCAGCGCCTTGCTGCGGCACAGGAAATTCTGAAAGCGCTGGAAGAAAACGATATTGTAGGTGACGCGGTCAGTGTGGATGTAAGCAATACCGAAGACATTGTTCTGTGGTATGGCAGCCGCTATCAGGTGAATTTTGGCGACATTACCAATCTGTCCTACAAGGTTGCCTGCATGTATGACGCGGTGCTGCAGATGAGTGACTATCAGACGGGCATCCTGGATGTCAGCTTCACCATCCGGGAAAATCAGGTGGTTTTGACCCCCTTCGACTGATTGTCGGCGGGTCAATGACCGGCTTGGCTTGGTTCGAATGAAAGAAATTCAGAAAAAAGAGGATATTTTTTCTTGGAATCAGAGAATTTCTATTGACTAATCGCAAATTTCAATCTAAAATAGAAAGGTACGATTAACGAATTATGCAGAAGCAGAAACAGAAGCAAAAGCGGTCTGGCTCTAACTGCGAAAAGATACATAGGAGGAAAGATTGTATGTCTGAAACCATTCAGGATCGCGTTGTCAAGATCAAGGTGGTCGGCGTCGGCGGCGCAGGCAATAATGTTATCAACCGGATGATCGATTCCGGTGTCAGCGGCGTGGATTTTGTTGCCGTGAATACAGATAAGCAGGATTTGAACAAGTCTGTTTGCAAGAACAAGGTTCAGATCGGCGAAAAGCTTACCGGCGGTATGGGTGCCGGTTCCAAGCCCGAGGTGGGCAAGAAGTCTGCCGAGGAGAGCCGTGCGGCTCTGGCGCAGATCCTGGAGGGGACGGACATGGTGTTTATCACCGCCGGTATGGGCGGCGGTACCGGTACCGGTGCGGCTCCCGTGGTTGCGGAATTGGCGCATGAGGCCGGTATCCTCACCGTTGGCGTGGTTACCAAGCCCTTCAAGTTTGAGGGCGCAAACCGGATGCGTCAGGCAGAGCAGGGCATCAGCGACCTGAAGGACAAGGTGGATTCCCTGATCATCATTCCCAACGACCGGCTGAAATACGTGACCGACCAGAAGATCACGTTTGCCAATGCCTTCGGAATTGCCGATGATGTCCTCAAGCAGGCAGTTACTTCCATTTCCGAGCTGGTTGGCTTCTCTCAGAATGTAATCATCAACCTGGACTTTGCAGACGTTTCCGCCGTTATGAAGGCTGCCGGCCGTGCCCATATGGGTGTTGGTACCGCTTCCGGCCGGGAGAAGGCCGAGCAGGCCGCTACCGCCGCCGTTTCCAGCCCCCTGCTGGAGACTTCTATCAATGGTGCTACCGGTGTGCTGATTAACATCACCGGCTCTGCCGAGATGACCCTGGATGATGTGGAAACTGCTGCCGGTATCGTGCAGGAGGCTGCCAATCCGGATGCCAACATCATCTTTGGTGCAACCTGTTCCGATTCCTGCCAGGATGAAATGCGTGTCACCGTTATTGCTACCGGTTTCGAGAGTGCCGGTGCCGGCTTTGCCTCCAGAGCAAATGCGGCGGTTTCTCCTGCCGATGATATTGGCGCGCCTCTGGCCGGCACTCAGAAGCCTGTAAAGCCCGCAGACATCAGCGATATTGACGAGATCTTCAGCATTTTCAAGAGATAATCTCTTCCCCTGGGGGAGTTTGCGAGTGTTGAGATAAGACTGTCATTACAAGCCAGCCCGTGTCCCCGGCGTGGCGATCCCCCGCGGCTTGCCCCTGTGTTGTGATACATCCGGGGTGTGTGCCTGGCGGGATGGAGCTGCCGGGTGGTTGGGCTGGCTTGTGGTGGCAGATTTTTTGTTTGGAGGAATTATGGACGCCTATAAGAATTTGGCCGCCAGTTACGACCGCTTGACAAATGATGTGGATTACGAGGCTGTGGTGGCGTTTTACCGGCAGATTCTGGAAGCGGAGGGGGTGCACCCCCGCACCGCGGTAGACCTTGCCTGTGGCACAGGATCCGTCACAGCGCTGCTGGCACAGATGGGCATTGTCACCATCGGCGTGGATATGTCCGAGGATATGCTGACGCAGGCGCAGCAGAAGTGCGCCGGGCTGACACCCATGCCGATGTTTGTTTGCCAGAGTCTGGAAAAGCTCCATCTGGCACGGGGGGTGGATCTTGCCGTGTGCGCACTGGACAGTCTGGATTATATCACTTGTCCGGAGGATTGCCGCCAGGCTGTTCAGCGGGTTTATCGGGCGCTGAATCCGGGTGGAATCTTCATTTTCGATGTGAACACGCCGGAGAAGCTCCGGGCTATGGACGGACAGGTGTTTTTGGATGAAGATGAGGATGTTTACTGCGTCTGGCGGGGAGAGTTTGACGAGCAGAGCAATATCTGCTCCTATGGTATGGATCTTTTCCAGCGCCATGGAAATGCCTGGTACCGCTCCTTTGAAGAGCACCGGGAATATGCCTATTCTGCCCGGCAGCTGGTTGGATACCTCAGGGAAGCGGGATTTACCTCCATCGGCGTATATGCCGATCGCAGCCTCCGTCCGCCGGAGGCCGGAGAACAGAGAATATACATAAAAGCAAGAAAGGGTAAGAGAAAATGAAAGATTATCTGGTTCGTGGCATGTCCATGGATGGTTTTGTAAAAGTAGTCGCCATTCGTTCCACGGAGCTGGTGCGCCGGGGCGCACAAATCCAGAAGACGGCACCCAATGCCACAGCGGCCTTTGGCCGTGTGCTTACTGCCGCCTCCATGATGGGCAATATGCAGAAGGTGGAAAACGGCTCCATGACCCTCCAGGTACGGGGCGGCGGCCCCATTGGCACTATTACAGTTGTGTCGGATGCCACCGGTAACGTCCGTGGCTGCGTTACAGAGCCCAATGTGCCTCTGGTTGAGAAATACCCCGGGAAACTGGATGTTGGCGCTACGGTGGGCACAGAGGGCACTCTGACAGTTATCCGGGATCTGCAAATGAAGGAGCCTTATATCGGTTCCATCCAAATGGTGACCGGCGAAATCGGAGACGATATTACCGCCTACTTTGCTCAGAGTGAGCAGATTCCCACAGCCTGCGCTCTGGGCGTGCTGGTGGATCGGGATACCAGTGTTAAGGTAGCCGGAGGTTATCTGATCCAGCTGCTACCCGGTGCCCCTGAGGAAGTGATCGATACTCTGGAAGAGGGCATCCGCAAGGCCGGAGCCATCACCCCCATGCTGGAGGCCGGTATGACCCCGGAAGATATTCTGGGGCAGGTGTGCGGCGATTTGGGCGTGGTATTCATGGAAACCGTGGAAGTGGAGTACAAGTGCTACTGCAGCCGGGAGCGGGTTGAGCAGGCTCTGATCAGCCTTGGAAAGAAGGAGCTGGAGGAGATCCGCCAAGAGGGAAAAGTCTTCCCGGTGGAGTGCCAGTTCTGCGATACAATTTACACCTTCACCCCGGAGGAAATTGGAGAACTGATCCAGAAGTTGTAAAATATACCGGAAACCCGGTAGAATACCTGGGTTTCCGGTATGGAAAAGTTTTTTGCAAAAAATGAAAAATAATGCTTGACAAAAGTGGGATTCCCGTGTATAATGTGTCATGTCGCTTGGGTCACTGCCCAACGGCAAACAAGAAAAATGGTCATGGGAGCATAGCTCAGCTGGGAGAGCATCTGCCTTACAAGCAGGAGGTCATAGGTTCGAGCCCTATTGTTCCCACCATCTGGCCCGGTGGTGCAGTCGGTTAGCACGCCAGCCTGTCACGCTGGAGGTCGACGGTTCGAGTCCGTTCCGGGTCGCCATTTTTCTTATGCATCTGCTCAGGTTCTTACCTGAGCGGCATGCCTCTGTAGCTCAGTAGGTAGAGCAGCGGACTGAAAATCCGCGTGTCGTTG